>NZ_NVWY01000024.1 GCF_002733835.1 Alcanivorax sp. | reverse complement strand
ATCGGGCCTCACTGATCTTGGAAAATTTGTAGTAGCGGTTTTTACCTGTATTCATAGGCGCAAATGCATATTAGCATGCGATTTGCTTCCTAAGACCCTAATTAATTGTTTTTCCGTATAAGGAGAGCATTCGTGGCCATGGATGTCCCGGCCAATAACAGTTTCCTGCCTGACCTGTGCAGCACTCGAGCCGTGCTGGTGGTGGTGGTGGTGGCTGAGTTGATGGCGTTGGTGGTGACGTTGGTGGCCACTTACTACGACGATTTCAGTGTCGGTCGGCTGGCGGTTACCTCTCTGTTCGTGCAGTGGGTGGGGCTGACGTCTGCGGCGCTGGTGTGCCAGCTGCGTAATCGACTGAACCTGTTGCCACCCGCCTGGACCTCTACCGCTGTGGTATTGCTGGTGGTGGTCGATACCCTGTTGTTCAGCGTTCTGGCCCGGCTGATCATGGCTTGGGTGAGCGGCGGCGCACTGGAAATGGGGCTGTGGTCTACAGAAATTCCGGTTAACGGCTTGATTGCGGCGATCATCGCCGGCCTGGTTATGCGCTATTTCTATGTGCAGGAGCAGTTGCGGCAAAAGGATCAGGCTGAGTTGCAGGCACGTATCCAGGCCCTGCAATCACGGATCCGCCCGCACTTTCTGTTCAATTCCATGAACATTATCGCCAGCCTTATCGCGGTGGACCCGGATGGGGCGGAGCAGGTGGTGGAGGACTTGTCGGTGCTGTTTCGCGCCAGCCTCAAGAACAGTGGAAACGAGGCCTCACTGGAAGAAGAACTGGAGCTGTGTCGGCGCTATATTCACATCGAGCAGCTGCGGATGGGGGAGCGTTTGCAGGTGGCATGGGATATCCAGGTAGACGCAAAATCCCTGAAGATTCCGTTATTAACCTTGCAACCCTTGCTTGAAAATGCCATTTATCATGGCATACAGCCATTATCTGCAGGGGGGATGGTGACGATTCGCGCCCTCGCGCACAATGGCAACCTGGTGCTGTCGGTGAGCAATCCCAAGCCGGAAGGCGACGGACATCACAAAGGCAACCGCATGGCGCTGGAAAATATACGTCACCGGCTGGAAGCCCTGTACGGTGACGAGGTGGCGGTGGAATCCCGCCCGGAACAAAAAGAATACGAGATCGAAATTCGATATCCGCTGCAATAAAAAGGATGGGACTTATGCGGGTACTTGTCTGCGATGACGAGCAATTGGCTCGGGACCGGCTCAAGAGGCTGGTCGATAAAATCGAGAATGCCGAGGTGGTGGCAGAGGCGGCCAATGGCCGTGAAGCCATCATTGAAGCCCAGTCCTGCAAGCCGGACGTGGTGCTGATGGATATCCGCATGCCGGAAATGGATGGCATGGAAGCGGCGGAGCATCTGGGCAAGATGGACAATCCGCCGGCCGTGATTTTCTGTACAGCCTATGACGAGCATGCCTTGCAGGCATTCCGGGTGCACGCGGTGGATTACCTGCTCAAGCCCGTCAATGCCGCCGACCTGACAACGGCACTAACCAAGGCGAAAACGCTTAACCGCGTGCAGCTGGCGGAAATCAGCGATGAGGTGAGCGAAGAAAAGCCCCGTCGTCGCGGCCATATCAGCGCCCGAACCCACCGGGGTCTGGAACTGGTGCCGGTGGAGGACGTGCGCTACTTCCTGGCCGATCAGAAATACGTGACCGTGTGTTTTAGCGAAGGCGAAGTGCTGATTGACGAAACCCTGAAAGAGCTGGAAACCGAATTCGGTGACCAGTTTGTGCGTATTCACCGCAATGCGTTGGTGGCACTCCGGTATATTGAGGGCATGGAGATGGCCACCGCCGGGCACCATCAGGTGCGTCTGCGCGGGGTGGATGAACGGTTGACCGTGAGCCGGCGCCATGTGGCGGGGCTGCGGCGGGTGCTGCAAAGCCTGTAACGGGGATCCGGGGTAATTAACAAGGCCCGGGCCGCATGCTAGCCTTGAGCTTGCTGCATTGAACGAAAAACGAACGCCAACGAATAACAAAAACAGGAACTCTGTGATGAAAAAAACACTCCTTCTTCTGGTCAGCGCGGTCGTGCTCAGCGGTTGTGCCAGCGCCACCATGCCGGTTACCGGCTTTCTGTATGGCAACGTGAAAGCGCCCATGGCGGCCACCGCCTCCTCGGAAAAGCCCACTCGCGTGGGGCGCGCCAGTGCCCGCTCCATTCTCGGTGTGGTTGCCTCCGGCGATGCCAGCATCCAGACCGCCGCCCGTAATGGCGGGATTACCGAAATTCACCATGTGGACTATGAATCCCAGAACTTCTTTGGGGTGCTGGCGGAATTTACCGTTGTCGTGTACGGCAATTAAGTTGAAAGTTTAAAGTTGAAACGCGGGCCTGCACCGGGTGGGGCCTGCTCTCGAAGCCGCGTCCAGACTATGGGCGCGGCTTCGACGTTTCTGAATCCGACTACTCTGCCCGCGCTTTTAAACTTTGAACTTTTCACTTTTAACTCCTCGTCTCGGCCCCCACGTGCCTTTGCTGTAGACTAAGTCCACTTTTTAACTGAACAACAGGATGCCCCATGTCCCGCGAAATCTTGCGTATCGCCACCCGTTCCAGCCCGCTGGCTATCTGGCAGGCCGAGTATGTTCAGCAGCGTCTGGAAAGCCTGCATGACGGGTTGGCGGTGGAGCTGGTGCGGATCAAGACCCAGGGGGACAAGATCCTCGACACCCCGCTGGCCAAGATCGGTGGCAAGGGGCTGTTCGTGAAGGAGCTGGAAGAGGCGATGATGGATGGGCGCGCGGATATTGCGGTGCACTCCATGAAGGATGTGCCCATGGAGCTGCCGGAAGGGTTTGCCCTGCCGGTGATCTGTGAGCGCGAAGATCCCCGGGATGCGTTTGTTTCCAGTACATTCGATAGCCTGTCGTCTTTGCCCCATGGCGCTTGCGTGGGCACCTCCAGCCTGCGCCGCCAGGCCCAGGTAAAAGCCAATCGCCCGGATCTGGTGGTGAAAAGCCTGCGCGGGAATGTGCAGACCCGGCTGGGCAAACTGGATGCCGGCGAATTTGACGCCATTATTCTGGCTGCCGCGGGCCTCAAACGCCTGGAAATGCACGATCGCATTCGCTACGAAATGCCTCCGGAAGAATCGCTGCCTGCCGTGGGGCAGGGCGCGGTGGGTATCGAATGCCGCGAAGAGGATGCGCGCACTATCGAGCTGTTGTCGCCGCTGAGCGATGTGGATACCTGGGATCGCGTGGTGGCTGAGCGTGCCATGAACCGCCGTCTGGAAGGGGGCTGCCAGGTCCCCATTGCGGGGTTTGCGTTGCTGGAGGATGGCCAATTGTGGCTGCGTGGCCTGGTGGCAGAGGAAGATGGCAGCCGGGTGCTGCGGGCGGAAGGCTCGGCTCCGCGCGCCCAGGGTGCCGAGTTGGGTATCGATATTGCCGAACAGCTGCTGGCCCAAGGCGCGGATGCCATTTTGCAGGCCTTGTACGCCCGCCAATGACCCGGCAAGGACGGCAGCAACAGGTCGTCGTGACCCGTCCCGCGGGCCAGCAGCAACGGCTGATGGCCCTGCTCACGGAGGCGGGCTACCAGCCTCTTCACCAGCCGGCGCTGGAAATAGAGCCGGTGCCGGTGGATGGCGCCATGCAACGCACCCTGATGGAACTGGATCGTTACCACGCGGTATTTTTTGCCAGCGTGAATGCCGCTCGGTTGGCCCTGTCGGCCATGGCGGACCTGTGGCCGCAGTGGCCCGTGGGTGTGCACTGGCTGGCGGTGGGTCGGGCCACGGCGGCGGAGTTGGCGTCCTGGCATCTACCTGCCACGGTGCCAGAGCATGGCTTCAATTCCGAAGCAGTGCTGGCGCTGCCCTGCCTGCAACAGCTGCAGGAGAAACAGGTTCTGATCTGTCGGGGCGACAGTGGCCGCGAGTTGCTGGCGCAGAGCCTGGAAGCGCGCGGTGCCCGTGTCGATGCGCTGGCCTTTTACCGGCGCCATGGGGCCAGCCACATCACCATTTCGGCGCAGGCTGATTGGGTGATGGTTACCAGCGTGCAAGGTTGGCAGGCGCTCCAGCCTGTGCTGCCCGCCGGTTGTGGCGTGGTGGCGGCTGGGGCGCGGGTGGCTGCTGCGGTGCAGGCCAATCATGCCGGCCCGGTGCGGGTGGCAGCCAGTGCCCATGACGATGACATGCTGGCGGCCTTGAACGCCGGTGGTAGCGATCGTTAAGGCGAGCGTCTTTCTTCTCCCCAGTGTCTTGGCTGCCTGCCGGCTTGGTCGGGCGCGTGATTTTCGGTCTGGCTATGCGTTCAGCGGTGAATAGTGATTACTCCATGGCGCGAAGAATTTTTTACCCGATCTAACCGTTAATGATTGGACAGCAATGGGCGCTCACTTTAAGGTTTTTGCAATGATATCGGGTATCGCCACACCGAGGGCGCAGGGGGTTCGAGACTCGCGCACGCCTCGCTATGACAACAACGGAGCTGACATGACGCAGGATCGTCTTTTTTCCCGCCAGGCCGGGGCAAGCCTTTTGACTGTGCTGCTGGTACTGGTGGTGCTGGCTGCACTCGGGGCGGCTGGCTGGTGGGGGTGGCAGGAGTTCACCCGGCTGAAGAGCGAAAAGAGCAGCCTGGCGGATCAAGTGACGACCGTGAAAGGTGAGTTGGCCAGCCAGCGCGCCCAGGTGCAGTCTGCCCTGTCCGGTCTGGAAAAAGAGCAGGCCAAACTGGCGGCGCAGATGACCAAGGACCGCGCCGCGCTGACCGACTTGAAAAGCGGCGGTCAGCGTTTGTGGCTGATCAACGAAGCGCGTGCCCTGGCCAGCCTGGCCAGCCAGCGTCTGTTGCTTACCCAGGATGCCCTGGCCGCGCGCCGCTTGTTGAAAGCGGCGGATGAAACACTGGCCCGCCTGGATGACCCCGCCGTGTTGCCGGCCCGCAAGGCACTGGCTCTGGACATGGAAACCCTCAGTGGGGCCAGCCAGGTGGACGTGCAGGGCATGGTGCTGCGCCTGGGGGCCTTGCGGGAGTTGGTCGCTGAGTTGGCGGTACCTGCAGAAGCGTCACCACCGGAGCGTGATACCCCGGATGTAGATCTGCCCTGGTGGCAAGATGTGCTGGACCGGATGCCGGTGACCGTGCGTCGCCACGAGGGTGCAGTGCCGCTGCCGTTGTCGGGTGAGCAGGCTTCGCTGGTGCGCCTGACATTGGATGGCAGCCTGCAGCAGGCTCAGCTGGCGCTGATGCAGGGCCGGGCGGAGGCCTATGGGCAAGCCGTTGAAAATGCTCGCAGTACCCTCGAACAATGGTTCCGGGACGATGATCCCCGTGCAGCACAAATGCAGGCAACCCTCAAGGAGATGGGGGGTGCCAGCGTGGCCCAGGCCCTGCCGCAAATCGGTAATGGCCTGGCGGCTATCGAAGCCTTGAAACGCAAGGAGGGCGGCGCATGAAGAAAGTCGTCCTGCTGGTTATTATCGCCCTGGTTGCCGCGCTGGCGCTGGGGCGCTGGATGGCAGCGGATTCCGGTTATGTGTTGATCATCCGGGACTCCGTGTCTGTGGATACCACCCTGGGGTTTGTGGTGCTGCTGGCCCTGCTTGGCGCGGTGGCGTTGGTGGTGCTGACCTTGCTGGGCAACGCGGCCTGGAATGCCATGGAGCCGGTGCGTGCCACCCGCCGCTGGAAAAAGGCAGTGGCGGAGCGTCGTTTGCGTAGTGGTTTCCTGCAGTTAGTGGATGGCGAACAGGAAAAGGCCGAGCGCTTGCTGGTGGCCGCCGGTGAAGACGGTGACTGGCCGCTGGTGGCCTGGTTGCTGGCGGCGGAAGCGGCCCAGGAGCAGGACAAGGTAGAGGCAACGCAGCATTATCTTGAACAGGCCAGCAGCGATCGTCGGGGACGTTTGGTGGCCGGCCTGATGAAAGCGCGCTTCGCCCTGGAAGACGGCTACCCGGAACAGGCTCGTAGCGAATTGAAGGTGCTGGCGGACATGGCGCCGCGCAACAAGCGTATTCTCAATACCTATGCCGAGGTACTGGAAAGCCAGAAGGACTGGCAGGTGCTGTGTGCCCTGATGCCGCGTTTGAAGCGGGCCTTTGGCGAGGCCAACCAGGGCCGTCGTGAGCGCCGGGCCTGGTTGGCCTGGTTGCAGGAAACCGCCCGCAAGCCTGGCTTCAACGATGCCGATAGTCGCCGAGATGAATTGCGCAAACTCTGGAAAGATGTGCCGGTACACCTGAAAAACGATCCGGCCATGGTGGCCCGCTATGCCGGTTTCCTGGCCCAGCTGGGCGGTGGCCGTGGAGCCTTGAATCTGGTCCGTGAGCAGTTGGATTCCCAGTGGGATGACCGCTTGCCGCCGGTGCTGGAAGCCATCGACGATATTCCCCCGGACGACCTGCTGCAGGTGCTGGAAAAGTGGCTGGTAGAACGACCGGGCAATGCGGCGGTGTTGATCACCGCTGGCCGTGTTGCGCTGAAAGCGCGTCTGTGGGGCAAGGCGCAGGGCTTTTTCGAGGCGGCGGCCAATTCAAGCCAGAGTGCCACGGCGCTGGCGGAACTGGCGCGCCTGTACCGGGCGCTGGGCGATTCCAGCAAGGCCATGTCTGCGTTTGACCGCCGTATGGCTCAGCTGGAAGGCAATCTGCCTGCCCTGCCGTTGCCAGATAAGAGCGTGCCGTAAGCGAGTTATTTGGGCGCGTGCGATGCGATACCGCCACTAAGGGCACTCCCTGTAGGTCTGATTAGCCTGAAGGCGTAATCTGACATAAAGCGTTACCGCTACGGTTCAGCGGGATGTCGGCTTACGGCTACGCCCTAAGTCGACCTACAAAGCAGGCCCCTTCGAGGGGTTGGTTGTGGGCTCCAGGCTCGCTCCCACGATTCAATCCATGGCGGTGGCAATCTCTGCCGCCACTGCCTGCCAACCCTGATCCAGCGTTCTTACCAGATTCGCATAGCCGCCGTTGGCCAGCGCGGCTTCCCACTGAATGCGCCCCTGGGCAACCTCTCCGTTGTTTCCAGTCAGTGCCCAGCGACCGGTGATGACGGCGGAATCCCTGTCTTTGCCTTGCAGGCCCTGAAAGCGGGTCAGCTCCACGGTGAGCGTCTTGTTGTCTCCGCTGGGCATGTGGGTTTCCAGGGAGCGTTGTAATTGCGTGGCCAGCGGTTCGGCCCAGCGATGGTGGCGGCCCACCTGTATCTCGCTGTCACTGAGTTGCATGACAATGCCGCCCCGGTTCAGGTAACTGGCCAGCTGTACCTTGATGGTTAGCGGTGAATGCGCGGCCCCGGTGGCAGACGGCAGCAGGTAGCCCGGCGGTGACGTGGCGGGGGCGTGGCTACAGCCCCACAGGCCGGCGAGAAGGGCGGCGATGGCTAACAGGCGGATCATTGTGCACCTCGGGGTTGGGTGTCGGTGGCCGGGTGGCGCTGGAAGATCAGCGCGTTGGGCTGTTCATTCAAGGTGTCGAGTAATGGCTCGGCGTCATCCAGCAGGCGATTGAGTTTCTGCAGGGTGCCTTGCAGTTCCCGGTAGCCATCGCCGCCAGCCTGCCAGCCCTGCAGGGTGCTTTCCAGCGCATTCAGGTTGTCGGAAATCTGCTGGGGCAGCGCATTGAGAGCGGGGTCATCCAGCAGGTTTTCGATGCGGCCGGTCACGCCGGACAGGTGTTTCAGATTGCTGTTGAGGTTGTTGGCCATGTCCTGCATGGGAAGCCCATTGAGGGTTTTCAGCAGGGCGTGGAGTTGATCTTCCAGTTTGCTCAGGCCGCCGCTGCCCACGGAGGGAAGGACGGGTACGGAGCGGTAGGTGAGCGAGGCATCAGTTGCCGGGGCGTTGTTGTGAAACTCGAGGTCAACAAACAGGGAGCCGGTCAGCAGATTGCCGGCTTTCAGGCTGGCGCGCAGGCCGTTTTCCACCATCTGGCTGATTTCACTTTTCCATGAGGGCAATGCAATCGTGGATTGATGGGTGACCCGTTGTGGTTCCAGGCGGATCAGTACCGGAATCGGGCTGTCGGTCATGGCGTTGGGGCCTTCGGTGCCAAAGGCCCAGGGGACTTGCTCCACCGTGCCGATGCGGATGCCGCGGTATTCGACGGGTGCCCCGGCTTGCAGGCCGCGCACGCTGCGTTCAACCAGCAGCACATAATCCAGTGTCTGGGTGTAGAGAGCCCGCTTGGCGCTTTCCTGGTTGTCATGCAGCACGAACTGGTGGTCGTCTTCCACGGGGGCGCCGGTGCTCATATTGGGATCGGGCACGGAGAAGGAAATGCCACCGCCAAGCAGGGCTTCCAGTGAGCTGAGTTGCGCCTGGAAGCCGCGGGCATCCAGCTGGAAGCCGATGCCGGAGACTTTCCAGAAGCGGCTGCTGTCGCTGACCAGTACATCATAGGGTTTTTCAATGAACAGGCGGTGGCGAAACAGTTCGGCATCGGGGTCAAAGGTGGTGTCTACCACGCGGCCGACTTTCAGGCTGCGGAAACTCACCGGGTCGCCGTTATTGATGTTGGTGCCTGGCTCGCTGATCAGTTTCAGGAACAGTCCGTCCCCGGTTTTCTCCGGCGGTGGCGAATTTTTTACGGTAAAGGTTTTGGCCTTCTTGCTGCTGTTGCCGGGTAGTAATTCGATATAGGCACCGGACAGGACGGTGCTCAAGCCGCTGACTCCCTCACGCCCGACCCGGGGTTTTACCACCCAGAATTGTGTGTCGCTGTTGAGCATGCGTTCAGTGTCGGCCTGCATTTGCACGCTGAGCAGGGTGTGGCTCAAGTCTTCGGACAGGCTGACGCTTTCCACCACTCCCACTTGCACATTGCGCATCTTGACGGCGGTTTTGCCGGCGTTGATGCCTTCCGCATCTTCCAGTTCCAGGGTAATGACCGGGCCCTGGCTGGAGAGGTAGCTGAACACCAGCCACAGGCCGATCAGTGCGGCCAGCAATGGAATCAGCCAGACGGCAGATAACCGCGGGCGGCGATGTGACGGTGGCGAATCGGCCTGGTTCAAGAGGGTTTCTCCGGTTCAAGTGTCGGTGGCTGGCGTTGTTCTGCGCGCTGTTTTGAATCTTGCAGTAGCTGTTGTTGCCGGTCCCAGATCAGGCGGGGATCAAACTGGTGTGCTGCGAGCATGGTAAAAATCACCACGGCGGAAAAGGCCAGCCCACCGACACCGGGGGTAACAGTAAGAATATTGCCCATCTGAAACAGGGCCACAATGATGGCCACCACAAAGACGTCGATCATGGACCAGCGGCCAATCCACTCGGTGAGCCGATAGAGCTTCATCTGGCTGGTCATGTCCAGAGGCTGTCGCTGGCGGGCGGCGATGCAGAGCCAGCCAAGGGCGAGGATCTTGCCGAAGGGCACCAGCACGCTGGCGGTGAAAATGATCAGGGCGATGGGCCAGTCGCCGTGGCGCAGAAACAGCATGACCCCGGCAATGATGGTGGAGGGCTCGGTCTTGCCCAGGCTGGTAGTGATCATGATTGGGAACAGGTGCGCCGGAAAGCAGCAGAGAATGGCGGTGACCAGCAATGCCCAGACCCGCTGCAGGCTGAAGGGGTGACGCTCGTGGAGAAAACTGTGGCAGTGGTGGCAGCGGTGGGATTGTCCCAAGGGCTGCAGCTGCCCGCACCATTGGCAGCCAATCAGGCCCTGGCGCTGGGCGGTGTCGCCGGCTTGTGCCTGCGCTGGCTGTTGCAGGTCGCCGAGCAGCCGCTGCCACAGGCCGATGGTGTTCATGCGGGTGACGGTGATTAGCAGGATCAGGGCGAAACCGGAAAAGGTCCAGAAGGCGGACAGCAGTTGGATATGGGCCATGGCGATGATTTTCACCAGGCTGACCAGCGCGGCGATGGCAAAGACATCGGCCATCATCCAGGGCTGCATGCGGGGTAACCAGCGGGCCAGAAACAGGCTGCCGGGCAGGGGCCCGGGGCTGGCCAGGCTCATATGAATCCAGCACACCGACAACAGATACAGCGCCGGGATCACAATGATGGTGGCGATCACGATAACGGCCAGGGCCGGGTGGTGGTAAATCGCCAGCTCATAGGCCGCGTCGGTGACGGTCATGGCCCGCTCGATGCCATTTTTCTCGAAGCCCAGATAGGGAAACAGTAAAGACAGGGTCAGCAGCAGCAGGGCGGTAAAGGCCAGGGCAGGGGTGAGCTGGTCGTTTTGTGCCGGGCGCATCAGCGGGTGCTGGCAGCGGGGGCACTGCAGCCACTGGCCATCCTTGCCGGGGCTCACGGCCGACACCAGATCACATTCGTGACAGGGTAGTAAAAACGTTTGGCTCGTGTTGTTCGCGTCCTGCGCCATGGCAGCCATTCCGATCCGTGAAGGCCCATTAGAGCAGTTGCAAGGGCGGTGTCACAAGCTCCGACAGCAACCGCAAAATTCAATGTGGGAGCGTGCTTGCACGCGAAGAGCTGGGCTGTCGGGTCGCAGCCCCTTCTTCGCTTGCAAGCACGCTCCTACACGACGGCTTTCAGTCCCGTGGGGCGTAGTCAAACACGTCGCAGTGAATGTTGCCGGCGGGAACGCCTTCAGCCACCAGTGCATCGAACACCGCCCAGGCCATGGGCGGGGAACCGCCCAGAAAGAACAGGGGCAGGTCGGGTTCGCTGAGCGCTTCCAGTGCGGCTTCATGGACCAGCCCTTCGGCGTGGTCCGGGTGGCGGATGTCCGACAGGGAGGTGATGAAATCGAAGTCGGCCAGGGCACCCTGCCATTGGGCCGGCAGGTGGGGCAGATACAGGTCTGCGTCGGTGCGTGCGCCCCAGAACAGCCGCACTGGCTGAGTGAAATTCAGGGTGATCAGACGTTCGATCATGGCTTTTACCGGTGCAAAACCGGTGGAGCCACAGATGAACCACACGGGCTGGTCCGGTGCGCTGTCGATAAACCGCAGGCCGGCGGGCAGGGTGGTGCTCACGGTGCTGTCTGCCTGCAGGCTGGCCATAATGTCCTGGGCGGCGCTGTTGTCATCACCATGGCGGATGTGCAATTCAATATCGCGGCCATCGCAATGGTTGGCGATGGAAAAGGGGTAGCTTTCGCCGTGCAGGTTCAGCATCAGATACTGGCCTGCATGCCACTGGATTTTCTTGCCGGCGGGCAGGCGCAGCCAGACCCGGCTGACGTCGTGGTTGAGCGCGTCGATCTGCTGGATCTGGCAATGAATCTGGTGGACCGGCAATTCACCGGGCGCGGTTACCTCGGGCACATCTATCTCGCAATCGCTGAGTGGCAGAGCGACGCAGTATAACACCTGGGAGCTGCTGGCATCGCCCGCGTGAATGGTGCGGTTTTTCTGTTGCACCTGTCCATGACTAAGGCGACCGATGCAGCGCTCACACACGCCATTGCGGCAGGCCACAGGGAATCCGAAACCGGCCTGCTGGCCGGCGTCGACGATGGACTGGTCGGTGCGGCAGGGGAAATGGCCCTTGCCGTTGACGGTGATGGTGAAGGTCCGGGGCATGGAAACGTTACGAGTATCGAGAAGCGAAAATCTACAATCGCGGTTGCCGGTTGTGGTTTTGCCTTTCGAAACTCAATACTCGTAACTCGCCACTGCTTTAACTGCCTGCGCCCACGAATAGCGCCACGATACAACCCATGCCAAAGGCCCAGACCAGAGTGCGGGCGCTGGCCCAGTCCGCCACATAGCAGACGGTGAAGAGAATGCGGCTGGCGACGAACGCCAGGGCGATACCATCAATGGTGCCCTGCGGAGACGTGGCAGCCAGGTGGGCGATGATCACTGCCGCTGCAAAAGCCGGGGTGACTTCAAAACCATTCTGCTGCGCCCAGTGGGCGCGTTTGCGACTCCCTTCCAGAGTTTCCAGAAACTCGCGGGGGTTGTGATTTTGTTTGGGGCCGAACCCGCCCTGAAACTTGGCGAAGCCGGTGGACAGGTAGGGCAGGAAGATGGCGGCAAGCACGCACCAGTAAGCAATCGTCATGAAGGTTTCTCCTTGGTTTTTAATGTTATGGGGCTGGGAGGCAGAGTCAGGATTAGTTGAAAGTTCAAAGTTTAAAGTTGAAACGCGAAGAGAGGCCCTGGCAATTTCCAGTTCTGGTGCCTCGCGCTTCACGGTTAAGGTTCGCGGGCAGGGCATTTAAGTTCTCGATAAACCCTTCCCGCGCTTTTCAACTTTAAACTTTGAACTTTCAACTCGATCTTGTCGTCGCGGCCACCAAACCCGCTTCGGCTGACTATCTTAATCGCCGTCGCTCTCGTGTGATGCCGAGGCTAGCAGCCTCTGCTCGATGATCGCAAAACGATCCTGGCCCCAAGTCATGTCATCTTGAGTCATAAAGCTCGGTACCCCCCAGCTGCCGGCTTCCATCATGGCGTCGCGGTTGGCTTCGGCTCGTTCGCGCCAATCGTCGTCGTCCAGCCAGCGGCGGGCCCGGTTCCAGTCCAGGCCGGCGTTTTCCACCAGAAATTTCAGGCCATTATCGCTGGCGGCGTTAATTCCCTGGCTCCAGATGCCGGTGGCGGCGGCGCGCAGCCATTCGCGCAGGCGGCCTTCTTTTTCGGCAAAGGGCCAGATCGCCATGCAGCGCTCCACGCCGGCGCCCACCGGGTCGCAGACCTTGCCGAACGGCACTGCGTGCAGGCGGGCTTCCCGGGCGGCGTCCTTGAGGATGTAGAAACGCTTGGCTTTGGGGACCGTGAGCCCGCGCATGACCATGGGCAGCACTGGGCGGATTTTCAGGTCCAGCCCGTAGTGGTCCGCCAGCGCATAGGTGCGCGCCAGGGCGATGTAGGAATAGGGGCTGCGAAAGGAAAAATACAGCGCCAGCGGGGTGCCTGTGAGGGCTTCCGGGGTGTCTTTCAGGCGGGCCCGTTTGGCGCGGCCGTAGGGTAGCGGCCAGTCGGCGCCGCCCAGTCCCAGCTCGTTGAGGCGGTGGCCCAGATGATCCAGCCGCTCCACGCTCCAATACCATTCGCCGGCGTAGTGCAGGGTGCCAGTGAGGTAGTGGCCGTCCTTCAGAAATTGGTCCCGGCGGGCTTCCAGTGCCAGCTGGGCCCGATCGGCGGCCTGTTGGCCGTGCTCGCTGAGCAGGGCTTCCAGTTTGTCGTGATCATCGCGCCACAGGGCATCGGCCAGGGCAGCGGCCAGGCTCCAGAAGCGCTCGTCGCCTTCGTGTTTCAGCAGGCAGCGGGTGGCGGCCAGGCTGACTTCACGGGGCGGCAGCTGCCAGTCTTCGGGAAAATCCAGCCCGTGCAGATTGGCCAGCTTGACCGCGTCACGGGGGGCGAGCTCCGCGAGCATGTCGGCGGCGGGGTACATCTGCTGGTCCAGATACAGCATCACCCGGGGGGTGACGGTGATGCCGAAGTGACGGGCAAGGCGCGGCATTACCTGTGCCATCAGCACCGAGTAAGGGTCATCAATGCGGAAGTAGAAGGTGGCCTGGTGGGGCTGCCGGCGCAATATGCGGCGCCACTCCAATAGTCTGCGGCGTAACTGTTGCAGGCCTTCACTGGTGATCAGGCGGGCAAACAGGGGCATTAGCTTGTGTTTGAGGCTCATGCGAATGATGGCTCCTTTGGCATGGCGCATTGTTAGCCAGACTGTCGACTATAGCCTAAGCCATCCAGACGTTTCCGTGAAAAGGGGTAAAACGCTGGATGCCTGATGCCGGACGGTAAAGACAAACCCGTGCTGAGATCGCTTGTGTGGCGCTCGTTTGCACGAGAATGTGTTCGTTGTGGCACGCGAGGGTGTTGTTTCGCGTCAGGCATCAAGCGTTATGCGTCCAGCGCCGTAGCAACAAAAAAGGCGACCTCCTGGGTCACTGCTGTCCCACAGTTGGCAGCCTCATAAAGCGAACCTCATTTGAGGTTCGCTTTTTTTGTGCCTGTCAGGCTCAGGATGAAGGATGTCTTTCAGGCTTCGGCGATCAAATAGATTGAGTTGCAGCACGCGCATGATCCTCTGAACAGACCACCCTTCTCTGGCACTATGGCGAGCAAAGGCCACTAGCAGGTAGGTAATCATAGCGATCCAGATTTGGCTGAGTACAGCATTGCGAGAGGTGCCCACAAAGGCTTTGATCTGCAGGTTCTGCTTGATCGTCTTGAAGAAGATCTCGATCCGCCAACGATCTTTGTAAATCGCCGCGATGGTGGCGGCAGATAGCCCGAAGTGGTTGGTAATGAACACGTAGCGCTTGCCGCTTTCTTTGTCGTAATAACCCACTCTCCGCAGCCGTGGAGCCCCACGCTTTAAGGCATGAGCACTATTTAACTGGATGATCTGGTCGCTGGTGACGCCCTGGCTTTTGTCGCATTCCTTGCGCTCCAGTACTTGATAGATGGAGTTCGGACGCAAGCGTGTCACGAAGAAAACCCCATTATCTGTCAGTGACTTATACCACCCGTAATCCACATACCCCTTATCAAAGGCGACGATGCTGCCTTTGGGGAAGCGAAATTCACGCCCTTTCACGAGGTCGTTCTCGTTGCCATCGCTCAGTGCAACGAACTCCGGCACATGGGTGCCATGGTTGAGTCCGACACTCAGCTTCACGTTGCAGGTATCCGGCCGGTGGGCAGCCCAGGGAAACAGCTTGAGGGACAGGTTGATGGCACTCGCATCCAGTGAGTAGAGAGGGTTCTTGAAGCGGAACTTATGGGAGCTGGGGCTATTTCTGCAGCGCTGGAGCAGCTTGTAGAACAGCGCTTCGTAGAGCTCCGCCGGCTGCTTCTCATTGAGCCTTGCCAAGGTAGAACGGGCAACGGGTTTGGCGCCAAGGTGGAAAAGCTTATGCTTTTGGCTCTCCAGGTTCGACTGGATATCGCGCAGGCTCTGACGGCCGGAAAGCTGAGACATGGCCATGCCAATGAATTGATCCCAGCGCGTGGCGGATCTCAGTTTTTGCCCGTGATGATGCTCTTTGGCCAGCCTCTCAAAATCATGTCTCGAAACCGGTTTGAGCAGTTGGTGAAAGGCGGTGTTATGATGTGACAAAGCCTGAACCTCCCTGATCACAATGTTTTCCTCGCAGAATCATTGTAACCAGTTCGGTTCAGGCTTTTTCATTTGTCCCTCAACTGTGGGACAGCAGTGTGCGAGAAGCAGCCTTTTTTATGGAAGGGAAAGAAACTCAGTGAGTTTTTTTGCCCTTTCGCTGGCTGGCCTGGGCATGTTGCTCGGTGAGCATGCCATCGGCGCCGAACAGTTTTTCGCGCCATTCGTCCAGCAGGGCGTCGGTGTCGTGCTGGGAAGGGTGGAAATCCCGCTTGAAGAAATCCAGGTACTGGGGCGCCAGTTTGGTGAATAACCCCTTGCGGCCGAACAGGAATTTCATGCCCTGCCAGTTGTTTTTCAGATCAAACAGGCGGCCGTCTGAGGCCAGCATGCGGGCCTGGAACACGGCCAGTACGGCAAAGAAAATCACGGTGGTGGGGACCATGGCTCCCGCACGAATGGCGTAGCTGCCGCTGACTTTTTCATAGACGTCGTAGGCCACGGTCTTGTGTTCGTTTTCTTCCAGAGCGTGCCACAGCCACAGTTTTGCGGTGGCTTCATCGAGGATTTTTTCCTGGTGTTCACTTTCGCGCAGCAGTTGCTCGGCAATGATCGCAGTGTAATGCTCGAGACACACGGTGGCGGCGAGCTGGAAGATCTTGGGGGTGCGTTTTTGCACCAGGCCCAGCAGTTTGCCCAATGACTTGTCCAGCTTGTCAGTGGGGTAGCCGAATTTCACGCCCATTTCGTTCCAGGCTTCGTGTTCTTTACTGTGCATGGCTTCCTGACCAATAAAGCCTGCCACCTGGGCTTTCAATTTGCCGTCGGTGATGTCTTTACGGTAATGGCGTACGGAATCCACGAAAAAGGCTTCGCCTTCCGGAAACAGGGCAGACAGGCTCAGCCAGAATGCGCTCAGGAAGGGGTCGTTGTCATAGAAATAGCGCGCCGTAGTCTTGTCATCGAACTGGAAATCCAGACGACGGGGCGGAATATTGACGGTGGCGCCCAACGGGACTTTCTGGGCCTTTGCCTGGCCGGACTCAATGGTGGTGGATGCTGTTGTTGTCATGGTGTCCTCCTGATCCTGGGCGGCAAGGTCGCCGCTAAATGTCATACTGTGACATTGCCTGATGTCATCGATAGTCAGGGTTGCGGCGGATCAGGTAAATGGCAATTTCGCGCCCCGGGCGGGGCTAGGGAGCCAATCAGCCATGCTTTGCATGCTCAGCGTGGCCTGAAGTGTGCAGCTGTTGAGTCTTATCTCGACGGACAGGGTGGTTTCCTGTCCTAGAGAGGAGGCGCAGCAGATGCGCGCTTCAGGCCTCGCCCTTCGGGGCTTTCAGGCTGGCCCACACTCGTTGTTGCACTTTCTAGACAGGCAACCAGCATGCCTTCAAAAGTGCGCCTAGATTGTGGACAAGCCTGAAAGCCTGAGCATGCAAAGCATGGCTGATTGGCTCCCCTGTGCCAGTACACAAAACAAGGTTTTTTGTGTCCGGTTATGACAGAGGGGAAATTACCCCGGCAGGAACAGGGATTTGGTTTCCAGGAACTCCTCAAAGCCGAAGCGGCCCCATTCCCGGCCAATCCCGGATTGTTTGTAGCCCCCAAAGGCAGCCTGTACATCCGGGCCGGCCCCATTGATATGGACATTGCCGGTACGCAGGCGATTGGCCACCTGGCGCGCCTGGGCATCATCCCCGAACACGTAGCCGGACAGGCCATACTCGGAGTCGTTGGCAATCGAGACCGCATTGTCCACGGTGTCGTAGGGGATCATCACCAGCACCGGCCCGAAGATTTCTTCCCGGGCGATGGTCATCTGATTGTTCACTTCACTGAATACCGTGGGGCGGGCGAAGTAGCCTTTATCGATGCCCGCGGGCTTACCGGTCCCGCCGGCAACCAGTTTGGCGCCTTCTTCCTGGCCTTTCTCAATCATGGCCTGTACGCGTTGGTATTGGCGGCCATTGGCGATGGGGCCCATCACTGTGGCGCTATCGGCGGGGTCTCCGACGACTACACTGTCGCAGACTTGCGCGGCAATGCGTTCCGCTTCGGCCAGTTGGTCTGCAGGAACCAGCATGCGCGATGGCGCATTACAGCTCTGCCCGGTGTTATTCATCATCGCCCGCACCCCGTGGGTGACGGCCTGCTCCAGATCGCAGCCTGGCAGCAGGATATTGGCGGACTTGCCGCCCAGCTCCAGCGACACGCGTTTAATGGTGCTGGCTGCTTCCCGGCTTACCGATTCCCCGGCGCGGGTGGAGCCGGTGAGAGACACCACATCAATGCGCGGGTCGCTGGATAGCAAGGGGCCTACGGCCGCGCCATCGCCATACACCATATTGAAGACCCCGGCGGGGACTCCCGCTTCGTCGATAATCCGTGCCAGCAAATTGGCAGACAGCGGGGCGAATTCGCTGGGCTTGAGCACCATGGTGCAGCCAGCGGCCATGGCGGGCGCGACCTTGCACATGACCTGGTTCATGGGCCAGTTCCAGGGCGTGATCAGGGCGCAGACACCGGCCGCTTCACGGCGGATCAGTGACTGCCCTGCGGTTTCTTCAAACGGAAATTCCCGGGCGATGCCCAGAGCGGTTTTTAAATGGGCCAGACCCATGGGGGCCTGCACCTTGCTGGCCAGGGAGATGGGGGCCCCCATTTCCTGGCTGATGGCCTCGGCCATTTCCGGTAGATGGGCCTGGTAGGCTTCGAGCATTTTTTCCATATAGCCCAGTCGCTCTTCCAGTGTCAGAGCGGACCAGGTGGGGAAGGCCTGGTGGGCGGCGTCGATTGCCGCATCAATGTCGGCAGCCTGTGCCAGCGGCAAGGTGGCAATCTGTTCTTCATTGGCGGGGTTGATAACGGCGTGGGTGGTGGCTCCCGGCGCGGGAGAAACCCAGCTGCCGTTGATGTAGAACTGCTGCAGCGTATCCATGGAATCGTCCTTTTATCGGTCTTCCATTGTGTGTGGTGGGTCAACATTACAATAATGGAACGTAATTTTAAAATATTGACCGCTGTGGCCAAAGCGTGACATGGTAAATGTGATTGCCGTGTCCGCACCCCATTGTGCGTGAGTAAGGGGGAGTCGGGCTATGGCAGGTTTAGGCAGGCGAAACGCTTTTTGTTATATTTGCGCCCCTAATACATAACTATAAATGGAATCGATGTCCGGTTGCCCGTGACAGCTGATTCCAGCCATCCCGAAGCCTGATACAGGAACGAGAAGAATGCGTAGAGCTGTTGCCGACCTCGGCGCCAATGATAAAGACCGTAATTTCGTCACGGCCCTCGCAAGGGGGCTGGATATTCTTCGTTGCTTTGGGCCTTCTGATGAATACCTGGGCAATGCGGAGCTGGCCAAGCGCACCAGCATTCCCCGCCCCACTGTATCGCGGATGACGGCGACCCTGACGCAGCTGGGTTACCTGCGTTATGTGCCGCAGCTGGAAAAATACCGGTTGGGGCCGGGGGTGCTGGATCTAGGTTACCGCTATCTGGCCAGTGAAGGGGTTCGGGACCTGGCCCGTCCTTATATGCAGGAGCTGGCGGATTCCACCGACTGTATGGTGGCCATTGGCGCGCCGGATGGTGCCCAGGTGACGTACATTCAGGTATGTCAGGGCGGTGGTCCGCTGGTGTTGCGTCTGGATATCGGCTCGCGGGTGCCCATGGCCACGTCAGCACTGGGGCGGGCCTTTCTGGCCGCCACTCCGGTTGCCGAGCGGGAAATGTACTACGAGCAGATTCGCCAGCAGGACCCGGCCGCCTGGCCCGCGCTGGAGCGCAGCCTGCAGAATGCCTATGACGAATATGAACAATACGGGTTCTGTACCTCTGACGGGGAATGGAACCGGGATGTCAGTGGCGTGGCTGTGCCCCTGATTCTGGATGGCGGCGCCCAGGTGGTGCCGTTTAACTGCGGAGGTTCATCGCTTCGCTTAAGCCGCAGAACGCTGCTGGAAAACCTGGGCCCGCGCCTGAAAGACGTGGTCGGCCAGGTTGCACAGATGGTACAGGGCCGCGCCTGAACCGCTGGGCCAGCAGTATCGGGCACAGGCCAGACGAGCAATGAGCGAACAATGAGTGCGAGAGTATGAGTGCAGTTCCGCCCTCCAACGGGTTTTCCCTGGCTGATGCCAATACCCGTTTCGACATGGGATTCCCCTCTCTGGTGGGGTTCCACTTTCTGGAATGGGAGGCAGGCCGGGCGGTGCTGGGCTTGCAGATCGAAACCCGGCATCTGAATCTTGGTGGGGTGATTCATGGTGGGGTGCTGGCCACCCTGATGGATGTGGCCGGGGCCTGTGCCGGTACCTGGACCCTGGATCCCACCCACATCCGCAAGGCGGTCACCCTGTCCATGACCACTACCTTTACCGGTCAGGCCAGTGAAGGCTTGATTCGTGCCGTGGGTACCCGCCGTGCCGGTGGCACCCGGATCTACAACAGCACCATGGAAGTGTTCGATGCAAAGGACACGCTGCTGGCCCTCGGCGAAGCCACCTTCCGCTTACGCAGCGAGTAATTTCCTGCCGCGTTATCCCTTTTGTTTCGTAAGTCGGATTAGCCGAGTAGCGGCGTAATCCGACATTCGTCTGTATTTTTCAAACACACTAACGGCTGGCCACGTGGGTGGGCTGCTGTGCGTCCCAGCCACCACCCAGTGCGCGGTAAAGCTCTGTCTCGTTGCTCAGCTGCTGCAGTTTCAGGGTTACCAGTTGCTGGCGGGCGGAGAGCAGCGTGCGTTGGGCGTCCAGTACGGCCGAGTCTGGACATCAAATGGATTATAAGGCAAAGAAGCAATGGCAAAAGGACCACAGGAAAGCCAGGAATAAAT
>NZ_NVWY01000008.1 GCF_002733835.1 Alcanivorax sp. | reverse complement strand
AAGTGGGTTACATGCTTGTTCCAGAGAAATTTCAGATAGCATTGTCTTTCGCTACGCAAGATGCGGAGACTTATGCAGAAACATTTACTCAAACTCAAATTGGCGCGACTTACTTTATTAAAAAACATGATGTCAAGTTTCAGGCAAGCTATCGTATAGAAGATAATGAGGATGGTGTTGTTGGCAATGACAATAATACTTTCTTTTTACAGGCACAGTATCTTTATTAGCAGAAAACATTATCAGGATTGTAGGCAGAGCTTGCTATTAGTAATAGGCGACTTTTAATGAACAAACTTTCTTTTATGCTGATGATGACAGTTATTGTTTCATCGACCAGCATAGTGACTCATGCTGCGTCACGTGATTATATCGAAATCGTAGGTTCTTCAACAGTCTATCCTTTCGTAACCGTTGTCGCGGAATTTTTCGGTAAGACGACTGATTATAAGACACCCAAGGTTGAGTCTACGGGTTCCGGCGGTGGTCTTAAATTGTTTTGTCGAGGTGTGGGTTTGGAATACCCGGATGTGACCAATGCGTCACGTCGTATTAAGCAATCTGAGGTTGATCAGTGTGTCGGCAATGGTGTTAAAGGTATCATTGAAGTTAAAATAGGCTATGACGGTATTGCTTTTGCTAATTCTAAGCAAGCTGATGCGGCCTCATTCACACGAAAGGATATTTTTTTGGCTTTAGCTAAAAATGTGCCTCACCCCGATGGTTCAGAAACCTTAATTGAGAACCCCTATAAGACCTGGCAAGAAGTGAACAGCAATTTGTCAGATATTAAAATTGAAGTGCTAGGCCCGCCACCGACCTCGGGTACGCGTGATGCCTTTGTTGAGTTGGCGATGGAGGGGGGCTGCAAGAAATTTACCTGGATTAAAGCCATTAAGAAAACCAACAAAAATCGTTATAAGGCAATTTGTCACGGTATTCGTGAGGACGGCGCCTATGTTGAAGCGGGTGAGAACGATAATTTGATTGTGCAAAAATTGGTCGCTAACTCAGATGCGTTTGGTATCTTTGGTTATAGTTTCCTCGAGCAAAACTCTGACAAAGTACAGGGTGCTGCAATAGAGGGCGTGACACCAGACTTCGATTCTATTGCTACGGGGGCATATCTTGTCTCGCGTCCACTCTATATGTATGTTAAAAAAGCACACGTTGGTGTAATACCTGGGCTGCAGGAGTTCGCTGAAGAATTTATGAGTAATAAAGCAACGGGTGAGGAAGGTTATTTATCTGACCGAGGTTTAATACCAATGCCTGAAGACGAGCGCGAAAGGTTTCGCGCCGACGTTGCCGAGTTAAACAGTTTACCATCAAAGATTGATGTAGAGTGAAGGGTAGTAAAAATTTACGTTAAACCAAGTTAGCAACACGCTAGCGTGTTGATCGTTTTTTTGGGGAGAGTATGCAGCCAACAACACTATTATTGGTACTCATTGTGATGGCATTTATTGCTTATCAGATGGGCATGCGCCGTTCGTTTTCAGTCGTTGGCGGCAAGGTAAAACAGCTTCATTCTTTACCGATCTATCACGGTTCCTTCGTTGCTTTGGCAGCGTTCATTCCTGCTTTTTTTATTTTTTCCCTGTGGCAGTTTTTAGAAAATACCGTTATCACTAATATGGTATTGGGCTCCTTGCCCGTTGAGGTAAGCAGCCAGGCTCAGGGTGAAATTAATCTGTTTATTAGTAAGGTTAAAAACTTAGTAGATAACGGTATTGCGATTGGCGATATTAGTCCGTTACTACAACAGACAGCCGATTATTATGCAGCATTGCAAGACAAGAGTGCGAACTGGTTGACCTGGGTTGTTGTCGCACTGTCTTTGTCCGGCTTGTTTATTGCCTGGCGCTCGGTGAAACAAGAGGCACGTACGCGTAATTGGGTGGAAAAGGTTATTGTTGGCTTTTTGATTGCCAGTTCCAGTATCGCTATTTTAACCACCATGGGTATTATTTTATCGGTGCTGTTTGAATCAGTACGTTTTTTTGGCGAAGTGCCGTTTTCTGATTTTATGTTTGGTACCCAGTGGAGCCCACAAACCGCCTTACGCGCTGATCAAGTTGCTTCATCGGGGAGCTTCGGCGCCATTCCTCTATTCGTCGGTACGCTACTGATTTCTTTTATTGCCATGGTCGTCGCCATCCCGATTGGTTTGATGTCGGCCATTTATTTATCCGAATATGCGACACCTAAGGTACGTCTAATTGTTAAACCATTGCTTGAGATCTTGGCGGGCATCCCTACAGTGGTCTATGGTTTTTTTGCTGCGTTGACAGTGGCGCCGCTGATACGAGAATTTGGTGGTGGTTTAGGTCTTGATGTGGCATCTGAGAGTGCGCTGGCCGCAGGCTTGGTGATGGGCGTTATGATTATTCCCTTTATTTCATCCCTGTCTGATGACGTAATTAATGCTGTGCCACAGTCTATGCGTGATGGTGCTTATGCCTTGGGGGCGACGAAATCCGAGGCCATACTTAAAGTTGTTTTTCCGGCAGCGTTGCCGGGGGTGATCGGCGGTATTTTATTGGGCGTTTCACGCGCCATTGGTGAAACGATGATTGTTGTGATGGCGGCAGGCCTTGCCGCTAACTTGACATTGAACCCCCTGGATGCAGTAACGACAGTCACCGTGCAAATTGTCACCTTGTTAACCGGCGATCAAGAGTTTGATAGTGCTAAGACGTTGGCAGCATTTGCGCTCGGCTTGTTATTGTTTGTGACGACGCTCATTTTGAATGTTATCGCACTTTATGTTGTGCGAAAATATAGTGAAGAGACAGTTCTCTAAGTATGAGTCGTAAAACCACAGCTCAACGCTTGCGCACTATCGATATAGTGAATGCCAGCATGCGTCGGCGCAATGCGGCAGAAAAACGTTTTCAGCTTTACGGCAAGCTAGCTATTGCGGCGGCCATGTTGTTTTTATTGTTTATGTTTAGCAATATTATTTATAAGGGGCACACGGCTTTTGTACAGACCTTTGTTGTCTTGGATATTAGCTTTGATGCCGACAAGATGAATATTGGCGACCGCCGCGATAGAAAGAGCTTAGCCTCTGCTAACTATGCAGCACTAATAAAAGTGACTTTGCAAGATCTCTTTCCCGAGGTTACTCAGCGTCAAGATAAGCGTAAGCTCTATAAATTGATCAGTACGGGTGCTTCTTATCAGATGTCAGATCTGGTTAAGAATAATCCAGWTTTAGTTGGCACAAAGATGCGAATTTGGGTGCCAGTTGATGATGAAATTGACATGCTTAGAAAGGGTTATATCGATCGTGATCTACCAGAAAGTGATCGTCGTCTTTCAAACCAACAAATAGCCTGGGTCGATGTCCTAGAAGACAAAGGGTTACTGAAAACGCGTTTTAATTTTAATTTTTTTAGTAATGGTGATTCACGCGATGCAGAATTGGCCGGTATTTTGGCCGCTTTGTCAGGGTCATTTTTGACATTATTAGTGACTTTAGCGCTGGCCTTCCCTATTGCGATAGCGACAGCAATTTATTTGGAGGAGTTTGCACCCAAAAACAAGTGGACAGATATCATTGAGGTTAATATCAATAATCTGGCCGCAGTGCCCTCAATTGTCTTTGGTTTGTTAGGATTGGCTTTGTTTATTAACTGGTTTCAGTTCCCTCGCTCAGCGCCATTGGTAGGTGGGCTTGTGCTAACACTTATGACGCTGCCAACGATTATTATTTCCAGCCGTGCCGCATTAAAAAGTGTACCTAATGCCATACGCCAGGCTGCACTGGCTATCGGCGCGTCTAAAGTACAAATGATTCGCCACCATGTGTTGCCTTTAGCGTTACCCGGAATGCTGACAGGGACTATAATAGGGATGGCGCAAGCCTTGGGCGAAACAGCGCCTTTGTTAATGATAGGCATGGTGGCCTTTATTGTTGATGTGCCAACAGGGGTGGTGGATCCCTCTACCGTATTGCCTGTGCAGATATTTTTGTGGGCAGATAGCCCAGAGCGCGCCTTTGTTGAAAAGACATCAGGCGCCATCATGGTGTTATTAGTGTTTCTTATTGCAATGAATGCGGTAGCAGTTGTTGTACGTARAAAACTGGAGCGTCGTTGGTAGGCTAATGGCTATTCAGAGACTCCTGAATGAGGGTGCAAACCATGTTGGTGAACGATATTACATCTAACGACAATTCAACAGCAAACGAAAATGCTGTGGCAGCGACAGGCTACAGAAAAATTTCTCGCGAGCATCGCGAAACTGTCGGCGACTATACCGTTGCTGATCCACGTATTACTTGTCGTGATGTGACGGTTCATTATGGCGACAAACGCGCCATTCATGCTGTTAATCTTGATATTGCTCGTAACGAAGTGGTGGCGATGATCGGCCCATCCGGTTGTGGTAAATCAACATTTTTACGTTGCCTGAACCGTATGAATGACACCATTGAGACCTGTCGTGTCACGGGCGAAATAAAACTTGATGGTCAAGATATCTACGATAAAAATATCGATGTAGTACCACTGCGCTCACAAGTAGGCATGGTCTTTCAAAAACCAAACCCCTTTCCAAAATCAATCTATGAGAACGTTGCCTGGGGGCCGCGCATTCATGGCTTGGCTCAAAACAAGGCTGAGCTTAACGAAATTGTTGAAACCTCTTTGCAAAAAGCCGGTTTATGGAGCGAAGTGAAAGACCGTCTTGATAAGCCGGGTACGGGTTTATCCGGCGGCCAGCAACAGCGCTTATGTATCGCCCGCACCATAGCAGTGAGCCCCGAGGTTATTTTGATGGATGAACCTTGTTCAGCACTGGACCCCATTGCCACAGCTAAAATTGAAGACTTGATTGATGAGTTACGCCAGCAATACAGCATTGCGATTGTGACACACTCTATGCAACAGGCCGCGCGCGTTTCACAGCGTACAGCTTATTTTCATATGGGTGATTTGATTGAAGTGGGTAAAACTGCAAGCATTTTTACTAATCCTGTCCACCCATTGACAGAAGACTACATCACCGGACGTTTTGGTTAGCTACATCAATACAGTGATAGGATGGAGAATAGGTCATACGATGATTAGGAGTTATTAACAGAGTGGATAGTTATAGACTGGGTCGGCATATCTCGCATCAGTTCGATAATGAGCTGGAAAATATCCGTAATCGCGTTCTTGTGATGGGTGGTATGGTCGAAGAGTTATTGCAAATGGCAATCGTCCCCTTGCTCGAAGGTAATGAGTCCCCTGAAAAGTTGGTGCGACGTGATGAAAAAATCAATCAACTCGAAATAGAGATTGATGAATGCTGTAGCCAGATTTTAGCCCGACGCCAACCTACTGCGCGTGACCTCAGGCTGGTGATTGCTGTCGGTAAAGCGATTTCTGATCTGGAGCGTATTGGTGATGAAGCCAAAATGATTGCGCGTAAGACGGATGACTCGAAAGTAAAAGAATCACGACCTTATTATAACCAGCTCAAAGTATTGGTTGAGCGCGTACAAGGTATGTTGAATCAAGCCCTGGATGCCTTTGCGCGTATGGATGCAGAGTCTGCGGTTGAAGTGGCGCGCCAGGATAAAAATATCGATGACAGCTATGGCGAGTTATTACGATCACTGATCAATGATATGGAAGACAGCCCAAAGAAAGTCCGCCGTTCGGTCGAGCTGATGTGGATAACGCGCTCACTAGAACGTATTGGTGATCACGCTGCGAATATTTGTGAGCACGTTGTTTATGTTGTTAAGGGCAAAGACGTGCGTCATTTAAGCCTGGACGAAATGGAAGATGAAGTGAACAGACCTTGGTAGTAAGCTATTGATCTATTAGTAATAGAGTAATGCTAAAATACATCGATGACCACCATCAGTGTCACCAAACTCAATGCGCTCACTCAGCGTATGGCTGAGCTAGAAATAAATGAAAACCAGCTCAGCGAACGCTTTATTAAAGGCTCTGGCAGTGGCGGTCAAAAAATCAATAAAACTGCCTCTTGCGTCTATCTTCTACACAAACCCACCGGCATTGCAATAAAGTGCCAGAGGTGCAGAATACCCCCTGGCGTGAGCGCCACTTTTACCCGCTCACGTTTTCTTGTGGTGATAACGACGCCCTGGTGGTTGATCACCCCAAGGCTTTCCATGTCTCCCCCTTCCTGCCCATGTTGCTGCAATATCACTGGGATCTTCACGTTGCCTTACCCGATCTGCGAATAGGGTTAGAGGACCGGGAGAACCAGGTTCCCGTCTTCAAGGCCGGGGTGAAATTGCAATTATTTGCGTCAGAACCGGCGATGATGGGTAAGGGCATTTTCCGGTTTGGTGCACAGGGGTTGGCCACGCTGAAACGTATTTACTGGCAGGCCTTCAAACTGTGGCGCAAGGGGGCGGTCTTCCATGGCCACCCCGCTGGCAAGCGCGATGAATGCGATCAAGGAAACAGGGAGTGAGACAAATGCTGTCTGGCGATAAAGCCTCTGACAATAAAGGTGACCAGGCCGGCACACTGAGTTGGCCGCAATCGGTGGCGCGCACGCTGGTGTTGAATCAGCTTGAGAAACTGCCGCGGGGTGGCCTGCGTATCGATGAGCCAGATGGTAATACGGTCATGCTTGGTTCCGCCGTGCGGGACAATAACGCTCTGCCTAATGACCTGGGGCACATCGTACTGGCCGACTGGCGCACCTACAGCATGATGATGAGCGGTGGGGCGCTGGGGGCGGCGGAAGCGTTTATGGAGCAGGGCTGGTCCAGCCCGGACCTGATCAAGGTGATTCGCTATTTCGCGGCCAATGTGGATGCCATGCAAGCCCTGGAAGGTGGCTTTGCGGCCCTGTCCAAGCCGGCGCTGAAAATGCTGCATCGCTACAACCGTAATTCACTGCAAGGGTCCCGCCGGAATATTTCTGCCCACTATGATCTGGGCAACGATTTTTTCAGCCTGTTTCTTGATCGCACCATGATGTATTCCAGTGCGGTGTTTCCCCACCCAGATGCGTCCCTTGAAGAAGCGTCTGTACACAAGCTGGACCTGATCTGTCAGCGCCTGCAATTGCAGCCGGGGATGACCCTGCTGGAAATCGGCACCGGCTGGGGTGGGTTGGCCCTGCATGCGGCACGGCATTATGGCGTCACCGTTACCACCACAACTATCTCCCGTGAGCAGGCCCGCTATGCCCGCCAACAGGTGGCCGATGCCGGGTTGGATAACTGCATCACCATTCTGGAAAATGACTACCGTGAACTCACCGGCCAATACGATCGTGTGGTGTCGGTGGAAATGATTGAGGCGGTGGGGGCAGAATTTCTGCCGGGATACTTTGACGTACTCGGCAAACGCTTGAAGCCGGAAGGGCTGTTGTTGATTCAGGCGATCACCGTGCCGGACCAGCGTTATGAGTACGCGCTCAAGCAGGTGGATTTTATCAAGCGCTATATCTTTCCGGGCGGCTTCCTGCCCAGCGTGTCGGTGATGTGCGATAACCTGACCCGCCATACCCGCCTGGTGGCCACCGAGTTGCATGATATCGGCCACGATTACGCCCTTACCCTGAATCACTGGCGGCAACGTTTTCATGGTGCCTTGTCCCGCATTCGGGAACTGGGGTTTGATGAGCGGTTCGTGCGTATGTGGGAGTACTATCTGTGCTACTGCGAGGGGGCGTTCCTGGAACGGGCGATCAGCACGGTGCACCTGGTGGCCGCCGGTCCCGCCTATCGGTCCTCGTTAAAGGCTTGAAAACAGCCATAAGCGGGCGCATTTTATTCTCTGCAGGGCTAGTCATTGGCCGTGATTCAGCGGTTCTTTGATGTTGTGGTATTATGCCCGCCTTATTTTTCGTATTAACTTTCCAAGTTGTTGATATCAAGGGGAAACCCTGGGCGGTAAGGCAATGACTGCAGAGGCACAAGCACGGGTTCAGGCGCACCTGGCCAAGGTGGAGCCGGACGACACGCTCAGCGATGAGCAGCGTGCATCCTATCGTGACCGGATCAAGGCGCTGTTGCGTCAGCGTGATGCGGTGCTGGTGGCGCACTACTACACGGATCCCGAGATCCAGTCTCTGGCAGAAGAGACCGGTGGTTGTGTGTCTGACTCCCTGGAAATGGCACGTTTCGGTAAAGACCATCCCGCGTCCACGCTGATTGTGGCGGGGGTCAAGTTCATGGGCGAGACCGCCAAGATCCTCAGCCCGGAAAAACGCGTTTTCATGCCGACACTGGAAGCCACCTGTTCGCTGGATATCGGTTGCCCGGAAGACGAATTCTCTGCCTTCTGTGACCAGCACCCGGACCGTACGGTGGTGGTTTACGCCAATACCTCTGCTGCAGTGAAAGCCCGCGCTGACTGGGTTGTCACTTCCTCCATTGCAGTGGAGCTGATTGAGCACCTGGATAGCAACGGCGAAAAAATCCTGTGGGCACCGGACAAACACCTTGGCGGTTATGTGCGCGACAAGTCCGGCGCCGACGTGCTGTGCTGGGACGGCGCGTGCATCGTGCACGAAGAGTTCAAGGCCAAAGGCTTGCACGATTTAAAAGCCGCGTACCCGGATGCTGCCATTCTGGTGCACCCGGAATCGCCTGCGTCAGTGGTGGCCATGGCGGATGTGGTGGGTTCCACCTCGCAGCTGATCAAGGCCGCCTGCGAGATGGAAAGCGACGCCTTTATTGTTGCCACGGACAAGGGCATTTTCTACAAGATGCAGCAACTGGCGCCGGGAAAAACCTTCCTGGAAGCACCGACCGCAGGGTCCGGGGCAACGTGCCGCAGTTGCGCCCACTGCCCGTGGATGGCCATGAATGGCCTGCAGAACATGCTGGCAGTGCTGGAAGATGAAAACGGCATGGGCCAGGAAATCTTTGTGGATGAGGCCCTGGCTGAGAAAGCCATGGTGCCGTTGAATCGCATGCTGGATTTCGGTCAATCCCTGAAAGGGTAGAATAGCCCGAGGCCTGACCGGGTGATCTGTGTAACAGGTTGCGGGGTCAGGCGGTTACGGGGGACGAGTGACGACAGGCGAGAGCCCGGCGGATTCCCGTACCCCCCTCTTCATTTTAACTCTTGATTCCTGCTCTTAATCAAAACTCCTCTTCGGATAATCGCTGCATTTCCCGCAGGCGCCCATTCAGTTTGCTGTACAGCGCAAAGTCGTTTTCTGCATCGCGCAGGGCATAACGCATTTGTTGCTGGGCCTTGGGATCGTTGCCGCGCAGGAACTGGCTTTCGGCGCGGGCATGCAGGGCTCGCACGGTATCGCCACTGTTGCCGTAGGCATCGGCCGCCAGGTCCCAGATATGCGGATCATTGGCGTGCTCATGGACAAGCGGCTTGAGTAGCGGCAGGGCCTTTTCTGGCTGCTTGCTGCGCAGATAAGCCTTGCTCTGCAGGATGGACGCCGCGTAGTTGTCCGGAGAAATCTTCTGTACCCACTCGGTTTCCTGAATGGTCAGAGGGTAGTTGCCTTCATCGAGGGCCACTTCCGCCAGTCCCAGGTGGAACCAGAGCTGGTCGGGGTATTGGTCCGCCAGCCCCTGCATCAACTCGCGGGCCTGATCATAGTGATTGGCGCGCAAATAACTCAGGGCCAGACCGTACCGTGCCGCCTGTAACCCAAGCGCGCTACGTTCGTTGCTGTAGCGTTTGAAGTATTCAATGGCCTGATCGTCAGAGGTGATGAAACCCGCCTTGAGGCGCGCCTGGGCCAGCAGAAAGCCGGTGGATACCGACAGCCGTGCCGGGGGCAGGGTGCGAGCCCGTGCCCGGCTGTCGGCAATACGGCTTTCGGTCACCGGGTGAGTGAGCAGGAACTCCGGCGGATCGCCGGAGAAACGCTGGCTATCGTGCATGCGTTCGAAAAAACGCGGCATGGCGCCCGGGTCCATGCCGGAGGCGGCCAGGGTTTGCATGCCGACCCGGTCGGCTTCCCGTTCATTCTGGCGGGAGTAGGCCAGTTGGGCCTGAATGGCGCCGGCCTGGGTAGCGGCAATGCCGGCCATGCCGGCTTCCCCGTCACCAGCAATGGCCACGGCCAGGCTGGCCAGCATGGCCGCCAGCACGGCGGTGTTCATTTTTTTGGAATCCAGATAGCGGCGGGCAAAGTGCCGCTGGCTCACGTGGGCAATTTCGTGGGCAACCACCCCGGCCACTTCGTCTTCGCTTTCCGCATTCAGAAACAGGCCGGCGTTGAGCCCGATAACGCCGCCGGGCACCGCGAAGGCGTTAATCTGGCGGCTGTTGATGACCACGATATCCAGGTTGGGCTCTTTCAGGTCGCTGTAGGATGCCAGGCGGTAGACCAGGCTTTCCACGTACTCCTGCACCATGGGATCAGACATGATGGAGGTCTGACCGCGCAGGCTGCGCAGCCAGGCCCGCCCCAGGCGATATTCCTGATCGGCGGACATCAGCGCGGCAGTGGGGTCCCCGAGCACCGGCAGGTTGTCATCGGCGGCGGACGGACTGGCCAGCCAGCAGCAGCTGAACAGTAAAAAAGTACGTGCAAACAGCGTCAACAAATTGTGGCTCCGTCCAGGGACGAGTAACGGGTGATGGAATTTCGGGTATCGCTACATGGGCACTGAATCAATGCCCGGCTTGTGACTATAATGCCGTCAGGGCGGCGATGAATGAAGCGATTACAATGACTGAAAACCCTGTATCCGAACAAATGGTTGATCTCCATGTGGATGCCTCCACGTTACAATGCCCGCTGCCGTTATTGAAAACCCGGCAGGCGTTACGGCAACTCCGCGCCGGGCAAGTATTGGAAGTGATCGCCACGGACACCGGCTCAGCCAGTGATATCCCTGCTTATCTGAGACAATCCTGTCATGAGCTAGTTCGCATGCAGGAAAGCAAAGGCCGCTACTGTTTTGTTATCCGCTGCGGCACACAGGAGCCTTGATGCTACGCATACTGAGAAACTGGGCCGATAATTACTTCTCCGATGAAGAAGCGGTGTATCTGGTTGTTCTGCTGTTGGTCATTGGCCTGACCATCGCGTTCTTCGGCGGCATGCTGGCCCCGGTGTTGACGGCCATGGTGGTTGCTTACCTGATGCAGGGACTGGTGGGCGCGCTGGAACGCCGGGGAGTGAAACGCATGCTGGCGGTCGGCCTGGTGTTCACGCTGTTCATGGGGCTGCTGATTGCCACACTGATCGTATTATTGCCCATGGTCTGGCGGCAGCTGGTGTTGCTGGTTCAGGACCAGTTGCCCCATATGCTCAAGAACGGGGAAATCTGGTTGCGGGGGTTGCCGGCACATTACCCGGAAATTATTTCCATGGAACAGGTGAATTCCATTGTTGCGGTGATTCAGCGGGAAGTGGCGGAAGCCGGGCAAGGGGTGCTGACCCTGTCGCTGGCGTCGATCCCGAACCTGGTGGAAATCATGGTATTTTTGGTGTTGGTGCCGTTGCTGGTGTTCTTCTTTTTGAAGGACCGGGAAACCCTGGTGAACTGGATGCTGGGTTTTCTGCCCCGCAAGCGGCGGATCCTCTCCCATGTATGGCAGGAAATGGACGGCCAGATTGCCAATTATGTGCGGGGCAAGGCCATTGAGATTCTGTTGGTGGGCGGGGCGACCTTTATTGCCTTTGTGCTGCTGGACACGAATTACGCGGTGCTGCTGGCGGTGCTGGTGGGGCTGTCGGTGGTGGTGCCGTATATTGGCGCCACCGTGGTGACCTTGCCGGTGGCCGCGGTGGCCTATGTGCAGTTCGGCTGGGGCGGGGATTTCGCCTTGGTGATGATCGTGTACGGCATTATCCAGTTCATTGACGGCAATATTCTGGTGCCGCTGTTGTTTTCCGAGGCGGTGAATCTGCACCCGGTGGCGATTATTACTGCGATTCTGCTGTTCGGTGGGCTGTGGGGGCTGTGGGGTGTGTTTTTCGCCATTCCATTGGCGACGTTGATCAAGGCGGTGATCAATGCCTGGCCGAGGCAGGGAGGATACCCTGCCGGTGCTCTTGAGGAGCAGCCAGAGTCCTGATGTTTGACGCCTGATGCTGAAAGAGAACACGCTTGCGTCACCGCATGGCGTCAGGCTTTGGGCATCAGGCATCAGGCATCAGGCATCAGGCATCAGGCGTTAGGCGTTAGGCGTAATCCCCAGCGCATCCAGTTCGGCGAGCAGGTCTTCGTGATGGGTTTTGGTCTTGAATTTGTCCATCACCTTCAGCAACTTGCCATCCTTGCCGACGATAAAGGTGGTGCGGATGAGCCCCATGAATTCCTTGCCCATGAATTTTTTCATGCCCCAGCATCCGTATTTCTCGGCGGTGGCGTGATCTTCGTCGGATAGCAAAGTGAAGTTCAGGTCATGCTTGTCGATAAACTTGGGCAAGCGAGCAACCGCATCCGGGCTGATGCCGAACACAACCACACCCCGCTTTTCCAGCTCGGCCTTGGTGTCGCGGATGCCGCAGGCCTGGGTGGTACAGCCCGGGGTGAGGGCCTTGGGGTAGAAAAAAATCACCACCGGGTTGTTGTCCCTGAAGGATCGCAATTCAATCCGGTTGCCGTCCTGATCCGGCAGTTTGAAGTTGGGGGCCAGATTGCCAATCTTGGGGTGTGCCATGTCTGTGTCTATTTCCCTTGTCTTGGTTGATGTCTTTTGCGTGCTGCGTGAAGCGTGCTGCGGATTTTAACGCTTCGGTGTCATGGTGGCGTCCAGGTTGCGCGCTTCACAGAAATCCAGGAACGCATCGCGTAGCTGGGCCACGGAGTGCTCCGCGCTCATGCTCAGGACCAGCTGCAGGCTGAACATGCGGGTGCCGGTGTGGGGCGCAGCGTAAGTACCGGTATGCAAATCATCAATATTGATATTGCGCGCGGAAAAGAAATTGGCGATTTCATGGACGATGCCGGGGTTGTCCATGGCGACGACCTCTACCTCGTAGGGCAGGGCCGCAGGCCGGGCATCCGGGGCACTGGTGCGCTTGAGCGTGATCAGCAGGTCCAGCTGCTCGGCCAGTTGCTGCTGCCCGGCTTCCAGGTTATCCAGGGTAGTCGCGCTGCCGGCGACCAGCATCAGTACGGCAAATTCGCCACCCAACACGGTCATGCGCGAATCCATGATGCTGCCATCGTATTCCAGCACGGCTTTGGACAGAGCCTGCACAATGCCGGGCCGGTCCGTACCCAGGGCGGAAATGACAATTAACTGGTCCATGGCTGCTCTCCATCAGTGGTGGGCCATCTGTTTTATGGCCCGAGCAATACCGGGGCGGGCTCCGGTACGCCGGGCTAAAGTCGCCCTCTGCTGGGGCGTGTGTGGCCAATTAGTCTACCCAGTTCATCCCGCACTGAACACTTGTTGGCCAGACTGGTCTCAATACCAGGCCCTCGAGGTATTGCGGTTTTTCAGCCGCCAGTGACGTCCGCAGGGGGAAACGGGGGACTCGCGTCTTGTCCGCCTTGGGGGCGAGGTTTACCATAGCGCCCTTCAGTCGACGATAGCGCCTGCTGGCAGGAAGCGTCGCGGTTAATTGGCGTACAGCGTTTGCGCACAACAGGAGACAGGCATGATTCGCGGCAGCATAGTGGCCTTGGTGACCCCCATGCGTGCAGATGGGTCCGTGGACTGGGAGCGTTTGCGCTCGCTGGTTAACTGGCATGTAGAGCAGGGCACCCACGCCATCGTGGCTGTGGGCACCACGGGTGAATCCGCCACGCTGGGCTTTGAAGAGCATGACAGTGTGATCCGTGAAGTGGTAGCACTGGCCAAGGGGCGCATTCCGGTGATTGCCGGTACCGGCGCAAACAATACCGAAGAAGCCATTCGCCTGACCCGTGACGCGAAACGGGATGGCGCGGATGCCTGTCTGCTGGTGACCCCTTACTACAACAAGCCCCCCCAGGAAGGCCTGTATCAGCACTTTCTGGCGGTAGCCCGTGCCGTGGATATCCCGCAAATCCTGTATAACGTGCCCGGCCGGACCTCCTGTGATCTGTTGCCGGAGACCGTGGAACGCTTGAGCAAGGTGCCAAACATTGTCGGCATCAAGGAAGCCACCGGGAATCTGGAGCGTGCCCGCGAAATCCGTGAGCGTTGCGGTGACGACTTCATGCTTTATTCCGGCGACGACGCCACCGCTTTGGACTTTATCCTGGCTGGCGGCCACGGCGATATTTCGGTGACCGCCAATGTGGCTCCGGCGAAAATGGCAGCCATGTGTGAGGCGGCCCTGGCCGGGGATGCAGATAAAGCCCGTGCACTGAATGCGGAACTTGAACCCCTGCACCGTGATCTGTTTATTGAAGCGAATCCGATCCCGGTAAAATGGGCACTGTTTGAAATGGGGCTGATTGACGCAGGTATCCGGCTGCCGCTGGTGTCGCTGTCAGAAGCTGCCCAGCCGCGGTTGCGTGAAACCATGCGCCAGTGCGGCCTGCTGGAGGTTAAATGAAGAAAGCGGCGCTGCTTGTACCACTGATGCTCGCCCTGATGGTTGCCGGTTGTAGCTGGTTGCCGGATAGCAGTCTGGAATACCGCAAAGCTGCGGTGACCGATCCGATCAAGGTGCCGGAAGGTGGCGTGTTTATTGGTGAGCAGCCGCTGTATGCGGTGCCTCGTCAGGACGAGCGGTTGACCGGCCCCCGTGAGGATGAAGACCGTTTTCAGCCACCTCGCCCGCCGCAACTGGTGGTGTTGGGTAATGCCCCGGACAAGGAGAACGACGAGCCTGTGCCGGAAGGGGAGTCCGCCAAGGCACTGCTGGGCCGTGATGGCAACGGCTACCCGATTATCATGATGTCCACCCGCTATGCCTGGGCGTGGGAATACGTGGGAGATGCCCTGAAGCAGACCGACTTGAAAGTCAACGACCGCGATCGCGAAGTGGGGATCTTCTATCTCAAGGTGCCCAACCGTTATGAACTGGGTGCCCGTGAAGCACAGCTGAAACTGAGCCATACCACCAATGGTATTCAGGTGGCGGTCCTGAACGAGAAAGGCACCGCGCTGGTGGAGAAAACCCCGGGGCTGGCCATTCTCGAGCGAATCTACGACGAGCTCGATTAATGCAACTGGCGTCACTGGGCAGTGGCAGTAAAGGCAATGCCACGCTGGTGCTGGCTGACGATACCCTGGTCCTGATCGATTGCGGTTTCACGGTGAAAGAAACCGAGGCGCGGCTGGGGAGGCTGGGGCTGGCAGCGGATCAGCTCAGTGCGATTCTGGTTACCCATGAGCATGGCGATCATATTCGCAGCGCCGGGGCGCTGGCCCGCAAGGTGGGCTGTCCGGTGTATAGCTCCTTTGGCACCGCCAGTGCGGTGCATGACAAGCGCGCGACGCTGAAAGGCGCCGATTGGCAGGAAGTTCGCCCCGGCCGGGCGTTTAGCTTGGGGGCCATGGAGATCCTGCCGGTGCTGGTGCCCCACGATGCCCGCGAACCTTGCCAGTACCGTTTTTCCTGGCAGCAGCGCACCGTGGGGGTGCTGACGGACCTGGGGGCGATTACTCCCCACGTGGTGGATGCCTACCGGGAATGTGATGCGCTGGTACTGGAATGCAATCACGACCCCCAGTTGCTGGCGTCGGGGCCGTATCCATCATCGTTGAAACGGCGCGTGGGTGGTATGTTGGGGCATCTGAGCAATGATCAGGCGGCGGCGTTGCTGCGCCAGGCCAATGTGGACCGCCTGCAACACCTGGTGCTCTCGCACCTGAGCGAACAGAACAACACGTCCCGGCACGCACTGGATGCGGTCGAACGGGTGATTACCCAGGGGCGTGAACGAATTGGCGTTGCCAGCCAGACGGAAGGGTTTGACTGGCTGCAAGTACATTAATACTGACCTGAGTAATAGGCCTTTCCATGGAAAAACGCGACGAGTTGTATGCCGGCAAAGCCAAGTCTGTGTACACCACCGATGACGCGGACAAGCTGATCATGCTGTTTCGTGATGACACCTCTGCCTTTGACGGCAAGAAAAAGGAGGCGTTGGCACGCAAGGGAGCGGTGAACAATCAGTTCAACGCGGCCATCATGGAAAAGCTGAAAGCGGCGGGTATTCCCTGCCACTTCGAGAAAACCCTGTCGGCCACCGAATCCCTGGTCAAGAAGATGGACATGATCCCGGTGGAGTGCGTGGTGCGTAACATCGCTGCAGGCTCCATTTGTCGCCGTCTGGGCGTGGAAGAAGGGCTGGAATTGAACCCGCCCACATTCGAATTCTTCCTCAAGGATGATGACTTGGGCGACCCCATGGTCAATGATTACCATATTCAAAGCTTTGGCTGGGCCACCGATGAGCAGGTGGCGCAGATGAAAGCGCTTACCTTCCAGGTGAACGATGTGCTCAAGCAGCTGTTTCTGGACGGTGGCATGCTGCTGGTGGATTACAAGCTGGAATTTGGTGTGTTTAATGGTGAAGTGTTGCTGGGCGATGAATTCAGCCCGGACGGTTGCCGCCTGTGGGACAAGGATACCCGCGAAAAGCTGGACAAGGACCGCTTCCGCCAAGGGTTGGGCGGTGTGGTAGAGGCCTACGAAGAAGTGGGTAAGCGTCTGGGGATGACGTTCGAGTATTGATCAATCACATGAGCCTGCCGGGCCGACCGGTGTCGGCAGGTTCCAATAATAAGTAGAAAAAAGGAGAGGATATGAAATCCGTAATGCGTATGACCGTTATCGGGCTGTTGGCCGCCGTTCTCAGTGGTTGTTTCCTTACCAAGCTGGCGACGACCCCCATGCGTTTAGTCGGAGCGGCCGGGTCCGTGGTCGGGGCCGTGCTGTCGATTATTCCGGTGGCCGGTAATGCCGCGGATGAAGCGCTGGAAAAGGTCGACGGCGCCATTGACGGGACTGCGGACAGCATCGATAAAATCCCGCTCTGATCCTGCTGAATCTGCCCCGGCCGGCATTGATGCCGGTTGGTGGTGACGCCTTGGCGCTTGTAATCGGCCGGGGGGTTGTGAAAAATACAGGCTCTTTGCCGGGGCTTGCCCGATATAACAACAATAAACTGGAGTTTGCCATGCGTCGCTGGCTACTTTCCTTCCTTGTGTTGCTGCCCCTCTCGGCGGCGGCGGACAATGCCCTGATCGGTATCGGCTACCTCAATGGTCTGGTCGGGCTTAATCTCGAATGGGCTACCGAAAAGAACAGTTTCTACGGCATGCCTGCCTATTATGTGGATTCCAGTGGCCTGGATACGGAAGAGTTCCGCTGGGTAGCGGGCTGGCGCCGCAAGATGGAACGCGGACTCATGTCAGAGAAGGGTTTCTACACAGGCCTGATGGCGGGTGATCTGGGCGGCGAACGCCACTATGAGCGGCTGGGCGCAGGCGTTGAGCTGGGCCACCAGTGGGTGAAACCGTATTCCCGCTGGACCGTGAGCGCGGCGGTGGGGGTGCTGGAGTCCCTGGATTGCACGGAGTACCGTACCAATGTGGGTTGCGATAGTCAGGAAGAGCAGGACCAGTATGATCTGGATGTGGAGCCTGTGGTGGTGTTGGGCGTGAGCTTTAGCCTGCGTCGTTGATGACTCCTGAACCCGAGATCACTGTTTTATTTTATGAAAAAGCCGCTTGTTTGAGCGGCTTTTCTCGTTCTGATTATTCCGCTTGCATGCCACGCCGGGCAAAACTGTAAGCCCAACTTTTCGTTAGATTAGCCACGCCTTTCTCTTGCTTTTTCCGCTTATGCCCTTTTGGCGGGCAACAGTTTTGCACAGCGAACACGCTTATTTCACTTGATGCGTGAACGTTGAGGTCTAAGCTATTGATTTGCAGTGTGTATTTTTAAGTCTTTGATTTAAAAGACTTTAATATTATGGCCATTTTTTCATCATTCCAATGACATGGCAGGCGCGGCAGGCGGTGGGGACGGTTCCTGACAGTCTATGCACAGAGTTATCCACAGAAGCTGTGGGTAACTTTATCTCCTGTGCCAGAGGGTTCTGCGCAGAAGATTATCGTTTGAGCATGGGCAGGGGGCGCCAGGGCTGGCTGAGTAGTTGTTGGCCGCTGAGCTTTAGCAGTAGCGGATGAAAGCCTGCATTGGGGAAGCCCCGTTTGATCAACCGGATTCGCGCCATGGGAATGCCGAAACGCAGCAGCCCCAGGCTTACATCAACCCAGTCTGCCCGGCGGAATACTTCGGTGAGGTCCAGGTGGTTGCGGCTGAAGCGACTGAGCTTGTGGTGATTCATGATCATGTTGCGCACGTCCTGACACCAATCGTCCAGGCCTTCTTCCTGAAGGTAGTGTTCAGCGAGGCGGGCGGACGGTTGCAGATAGTCGAAGGTGCCGGCGAGCCAGATGCCTGCATCATGGAAAAAGGCGGCGACCTGCAGTTTATCCAGCTCTTCGTCGTTGATGGGGCGTTGCGCCATGACCAGGTTTACCAGCCGATAGACATGGTTGCGGTACGCGGTCTGTTGTTTACCAAAACGCTCTGCGTATTGGTCGAACAGTTGCTCCACTCTGGGTAACTGGGTGATCAAGTCCTTGTTCATGTAGCTCCGCCCGATATCGGGTGTGGTTACAGTTCTTGTTGTGGGTAAATCGGTGCTGCAGCTGGATCAGTATGGCACTGATGCATTTGATACTGACGGGGGATGGTTGGCAAATCCAGCACTTGGTGGCGGCATTCTTGTGTACTATAGTCGGACAAGCTTAATTGGATTGTTCAACAAGTACCGGGGGTTCGGTGAGCTTTAAAGCGAAGGAAAGCCTCTCTGAGCAAATTGCCCAGCATCTCGCTCAGCAAATCATCCATGGTGACATGCTGGCCGGTGATCGCATTCAGGAACTGCGAGTCGCAGGGGAACTGGATGTCAGCCGAGGGTCCGTGCGTGAGGCATTGCTGATTTTGCAGCGCCGCCAGCTGATCGACATTCTGCCGCGCCGGGGTGCGGTGGTGAAGGAAATGTCCGAAGCCCATGTGCGCAGCCTGTATGAAGTCATGCAGGTGTTGCTGGGGCTGGTGATTCGCAAGGCCATTAAAGTGGTGCGCGAGGAGGACCTGGATTCGTTCATTGAGTTGGTTCACGGTTTGCAAGTGGCGGCGGAGGAGCGCGACCACGATGTCTTCTTTACCCTCAGCTTTCGCTTTCTGGAGCATGTCTATCCGTTTGCCCGCAATGTCTTTGTGGAAGATGTGCTGATCAATATGCAGCCGGCCATGCAGCGGGCTTACTTTATGGCTCTGCATCTGGAGCCGGATGAGATCAAAGAGTGTTTGTCGTTCTTCAAGGCGTTGGTGGAAACCATTTTCCGCCGTGATGTGCGTTCGGCCCTGGAAATTATCCGCGAGTTTGCCGAGCATCAGTCGGACCTGGTGGAAGAGTCCATCACCCGCGCGCGCCAGATTGAAACCGCCTGGGGCTCGCGCCGCCGCAAGTAATGCGGTGCTGGGCGCGCGGCTGGATCACGGATGATTGGTAATCTGCAACGAGGGTCTTGCCCTGACGGATCAAGCTGCATAGAATTGCCACCCTCTTTAGGCACGTAGCTCAGTTGGTTAGAGCACCACCTTGACATGGTGGGGGTCGGTGGTTCGAATCCACTCGTGCCTACCAGATTCAGACGAGAAGGGCCTGTCGCAGTGATGCGACAGGCCCTTTTTCGTTTTCGCTCCTCCAGTATCGCGCCCGGTAGAATGCGAACGCCTCAAACAGGAGAACGTTGTAATGCCTGAAGCGGATTACCTGGGGGCTGCCCGGCCAGGACTGACGCTGTATCTGCCTCACCGGCCTCTGGGGATGGTCCCGGATGCTGCCGCGCTGGTGGCGGCCAACTCCAATCACTGGCGAAAGATCCTGAATCTGCTGGCCAAGGTGGCGTGCCCGGTGGCGGAGGATTGGCGGCGCTACCGGGATCAAGTGCTGTTTAAGGAGACGGCGCTGTGTTTTGCACCGGTGTTGGCTCAGGGGCCTTGCTGGCACTGGATCGGTGGCAAGGAAAACCTGCTGCGTTTTAGCGGTTTGCGGCACGGTGCCCGGCCGTTGCATGGCGCCCCGGAGATTGCTGTGGACCCGCAAAAACGGCTGCTGCTGACGCCTTACCCGGATTATCGCCAGCTCAGCAATGCCCGTGTAGAGCAGGTGCGCGGGGCTCTGCGCGAGCACCATTTCTACCCTGGTGTTGCATGAGTCTGCCTTATTTTCTGGGGTGCCCACAGTGGCAACATCCCGCCTGGAATGCGCGGCTGCCGGTTGGCGGCAGTCCTCTGGAGCGTTACAGCCGGGTGTTCAATGCGGTTGAGGGAAATACGTCTTTTTATGCCACACCCTCGCGAAATCAGTGTGAGCAATGGCGCGCCCAGGTGCCGCAAGGGTTTCGTTTCCTGTTCAAGTTTCCCCGGCAGATTACCCATGACGATTTGTTGCGTGGCGTGGAGGGCCAGGTGCGGGCGTTTGTGGAACGGCTGGATCCGTTGAGCGATGTGCTGGGCCCGTTCTTGCTGCAGCTGCCGGCGGCCTTTGGTCCACAAAATCTGGCGGACTTGTGGCGGTTTGTGGGTGCGTTGCCCCCATCGCTGCACTGTACGGTTGAGGTGCGTCATCGGGATTTTTTTGCCAAGGGCGATGCGGAAAGGGCACTGAATCGTGGCCTGCTGGAACGTAGCCTTGCGCGGGTTTGTTTTGACAGTCGGGCATTGTTTGCCGCCAGTGCAGAGGACCCGGCAACACGGGAGGCCCAGCGCAAGAAGCCCCGGCTGCCGGTGCATGTGTTGCCGGGCGAGGTGGCGCCGGTGATTCGTTATGTGGGTCACCCGGATTTACTGGCCAACCGGCCGTTTCTTGCGCCCTGGGTCGAGCGGGCGGCGTGCTGGATTGAGGCAGGCAAGCAGCCCTGTGTGTTTATTCACATGCCGGATAATGGCGACGCGCTGGCCCTGGCTGCATTGTGGCACGAGATGCTGACGGAACGTTTGCCGTGGCTGACACCGTTGCCGTTGGGGCGGCAGGTGAGTCAGCCAGGATTATTCTGAGATAACGCTGAGACAACAAAGAGGCGAGTTTCGAAGTGCAGAACCCGGCCGGGTTTCGTTACTCGCCTCTCGTTGCTGTCTGTTAATTCAGGGCGATGAGCGTGCCATCGCGGCGGCGGGAATTTTCCGCCCACACCAGCAGATCGTAGTAGCGGCGAATATGACGGACGTACACCACCGCCTGGCCGCCCCGGGCGTTGCCGTAGCGAAGCTGGTCTGCATAGGCCGGCTTGGCCAGCAGCGGCAGGCGCTGTTTCACGTCCTGCCAGTTGTCCGGGTCGCCGCCCTGGCGCTGGGTCAGCACGCGGGCATCTTCCAGGTGGCCAAAGCCCACGTTGTAGGCGGCCAGCGCCATCCAGGTGCGGCTTGGCTCGGGAATGCGGTCGGGAATCCGCGCATGGGTGCGTCGCAGGTAGGCGGCGCCGGCGCTGATGCTCTGTGACGGATCGGTGCGATCACTGATACCCATCTGGCGAGCGGTATCGTTGGTGAGCATCATCAGGCCCTTGACCCCGGTGGGGGAGATGGCCTGGGGGTCCCACAGGGATTCCTGGTAGGCGAGGGCAGCCAGCAGGCGCCAGTCAAAGCCGCTGTTGTCTTCGGCTTCCTTGAACAGCCCTTCATAAAGCGGCAGGCGGTCGTCCAGGTGGCGCATAAAGCTGCGTGCCGCGTACAGGTTGAACTGTTCCACATGCCCGTAAAAGCGGTCTTCCAGCTTGGCGGTAGTGCCGTCCGCCTTGGCTTGGGTCAGGTAGCGCTGCGCGGCCATATACAGGCTTTTGTCATCTTTCGGATTAAAGGCCCAGGCCAGCGGCATATCGGTGGCCACGGTGTAATCGGCAATCAGGTCAGGCCAGAGCGCACGTTGCAGGGCGTAACTGTTGGAATTGATCAGGGTGTAGTCGACCTGACCGTCTTCCACCAGCGCCAGCAGTTGCTCGGGGGTGGCGTTTTCCACTTCCTGGAATGCCAGCTCGGGATTGTCCAGCTGTGCCTTGATCAACAGCTCGGCGTGGCTGGAGCCGGCGCTTACTGCCACTTTCTGGTCGTTCAGCTCGCTCAGGTCGGTAATTCGTGGGCTGCTCAGGCGGCGTACCAGCAGGGTATCGATATTTTGGTAGCGAGTGCTGAAGCGCAGGCTTTCGCTGCGCTCTGTGGTGGCGACCAGGCCAGCGGCGGCAATGTCTGCCGTGCCCTTGCGGATAGCGTAGCGGATGTAGGAGAGGTCGTCGGATTCGAGGATGCGCAGCTCTACCCCCAGGCTGTCAGCGAACCCTTTGGCGAGTTCGTATTCCATGCCGGTGAAGCCGTGCTGATCCTCATAATAGGTCGTATTGGACGGGCGGGTTAGCACCACCAGCTCCCCACGGGCGATAACGCGCTCCATGGCGGAGGGGGTGGGACGCATGGCCAGCATTAGCCCCAGTACGCTGAACAGTGCCAGCGAGGCGAGCAAATGCTTGCTGTGTCGAAAGAATACCGTCACTTGGTGGTACCTCTGTCAGGTTGTCCAGACAGGTCGATACTGCTTACCGCCGACCGGTGAAAGGCCCTATGCCTTCGCTATTGTTCCTTACTTGTGATCTATATCACGAAATTGCGGCGCAACTCTATCATCGGCAAATGGCTGTTCTGTAAAGCTTTGTCGAACAATTGCTCCTTTTTTGCACAATTTTTAAAAGTCAGGAAAAGAGCATTAAATTGCGTATCAGGCGTCATTCGTAGGTGTTTTGCTGCTGCCTGATGACAGGGTGAGCCGGCCTGTTCCGGGCGCAAATTGCGGAGTAAATCGGCGGCTTGAGAGGCTGCGAGCGACGAGCAAATCCCGTATCATTGCCGACCTGAATAACTGGCACCCCTCAATCCCTATTGGTAATCATATAAGGCGCACTATGCTGATCCTCTCCGGAAGCCCGGCCCTGTCCGCATTTCGTAAGGAAAAACTGCTTGAGTCCCTGAATGGCGTATCGGCTCTGTCGGCGCGCTATGTGCATTTTGTGGAGTTGTCTGCGCCACTGGATGCTGCGCAGCAGCAGATACTGGAAGGCTTGCTTCAGTATGGCCCCAGTGTCGAAGAGGCCCAGGTTGAGGGGCAGCGTTTCGTGGTGGTGCCCCGCCCGGGCACTATTTCCCCCTGGTCGTCCAAGGCCACGGATATTTGCCACAACGCCGGGTTGACCCAGGTAGAGCGGATTGAGCGCGGTATTGAATATCGCCTGGACGCAGACGGTGACCGCGACGCTCTGGCCGCCGCCCTGCACGACCGGATGGTCGAAGTGGTGCTGGCGGAGCTGGACGATGCCGAAGCCTTGTTTACCCATCACCAGCCCCGGGAATTGACCACCGTGGATATTCTCGGCGGTGGCCGTGGGGCGCTGGAAGCGGCCAATGGAGAGCTGGGCCTGGCGTTGGCGGCGGATGAGATTGAATACCTGGTGGAACAGTTCACTGCGCTCGGACGTAACCCCTCAGACGCAGAATTGATGATGTTTGCCCAGGCCAACTCCGAGCACTGTCGCCACAAGATTTTCAATGCGGACTGGACGATTGACGGCGAAGAACAGGATCTGAGCCTGTTCGGGATGATCCGCAATACCTACAAGCATGCGCCGGAAGGGGTGCTAAGCGCTTACAGCGATAACTCGTCGGTAGTGGCCGGTCCGGTGGCTGATCGCTTTTTCCCTGCGCCGGGCAGTCAGCAGTACCAGTTCGTGAACGAACCGGTGCATATGCTGATGAAGGTGGAAACCCATAACCACCCCACGGCGATTGCGCCGCATCCGGGGGCGGCCACCGGTTCCGGTGGTGAAATCCGTGACGAAGGTGCCACCGGCCGTGGCTCCAAGCCCAAGGCCGGGTTGAACGGCTTTTCCGTATCCAATCTGAATATTCCCGGTTTTGGCCAGCCCTGGGAGCAGCCCTACGGTAAGCCCGGGCGCATTGCCTCTGCGCTGGACATCATGATCGAGGGGCCGATTGGCGCTGCTGCATTCAATAACGAATTTGGTCGTCCCAATCTGTGCGGTTACTTCCGTACCCTGGAAATTAACGCACCAGGTGTGAACGGTGATGAGATGCGCGGTTACCACAAGCCGATCATGATCGCCGGTGGCCTGGGCAACATCCGTGATGGTCATGTGGAGAAGAACCCGATTCCCGCCGGCGCCAAGATTATTGTGTTGGGTGGCCCGGCCATGCTGATCGGGCTGGGCGGCGGGGCGGCCAGTTCCATGGCCTCCGGCCAGTCTGCGGAAGCGCTGGATTTTGCTTCAGTGCAGCGCGAGAACCCGGAAATTGAGCGTCGGGTACAGGAAGTGATTGATCGCTGCTGGGCCCGCGGGGACGATAACCCGATTGTATCCATTCACGATGTGGGCGCTGGCGGTTTGTCCAACGCCTTGCCGGAGCTGGTCCACGATCATGATATGGGCGCCCAGCTGGAGCTGCGCAAAGTGCCCAGTTCCGAGCCCGGCATGAGCCCGGTGGAAATCTGGTGTAATGAAGCCCAGGAGCGTTATGTGCTGGCCGTGATGCCAGACGATTTGCCGGACTTCGACGCCATCTGTCAGCGTGAGCGCACTCCCTACGCTGTGCTGGGCGAAGCCACCGATGCCGAGCACCTGACCGTGAGCGATGAGCATTTCGGCAAGGCGCCGGTGGATCTGCCCATGGACCTGCTGTTCGGCAAACCGCCGAAAATGCTGCGCAGTTTCGAGCGCGAAGATTTTGTGCGTCAGGCGTTCACCACTGAAGATATCGACCTGAAAGAAGCCGGTGAGCGGGTGATGCGCCTGCCGTCCGTGGCCTCCAAGAGCTTCCTGATTACCATCGGCGACCGCTCCATTACCGGGCTGGTGCACCGGGACCAGATGGTTGGCCCCTGGCAGGTGCCGGTGGCTGATTGTGCGGTGACCGCTACCGGCTTTAATCCCAACGCAGACAACAAAACCACAGGCGAAGCCATGGCCATGGGGGAGCGTACCCCGGTGGCTCTGGTGGACGCAGCGGCGTCCGGGCGGATGGCGGTGGCCGAGTCCATCACCAATATTGCCGGCGCCCATCTGGGCGATCTGGGCCAGATCAGCATGTCGGCCAACTGGATGGCGGCAGCGGGTCACCCGGGTGAAGATCAGGCTTTGTTCGATGCGGTGAAAGCGGTGGGCATGGACCTGTGTCCGAAGCTGGGTATCGCCATTCCGGTGGGCAAGGATTCGTTGTCAATGCGTACGGTCTGGAACGACAAGGGCATCGATAAAAGCGTCACCGCACCCATGTCGCTGGTGATTTCTGCCTTTTCCACGGTGACCGACATTGACCTGACGGTGACCCCGGAGCTGAAAACCGGTGTGGACAGCGAACTGCTGCTGCTGGACCTGGGCCGTGGTCAGAACCGCATGGCCGGCTCCGCCCTGGCGCAGGTGTACGGCAAGGTCGGTGATATCGCGCCGGACCTGGATGATGCCAAAGACCTGATCGCTTTCTTCGAGGTGACCCAGCAGTTGCTGGCCGAACGCAAACTGTTGGCCTATCACGATCGCTCCGACGGCGGTCTGTTTACCAGCCTGGTGGAAATGGCCTTTGCTGCCCGCACAGGGCTGGATATTTCCCTGGATCACCTGGCCGGCGATACCCCGGAAGCCGTGGCGGCGCTGTTTACCGAAGAGCTGGGCGCGGTGTTGCAGGTGGAAAAATCCCACTCGGAAGAAGTGGTTGCCCGTTATGCCGAAGCGGGTCTCGGGCAGTGTGTTCACCGTTTGGGACAACCGGATGGCGACGATGTGATTCGCCTGCGTTTGGGGGGTGGTATTTTGCTGGAAACCCCGCGCCGTGAATTGCAGCGTATCTGGGCGGAAACCAGTTATCAGGTGCAGTCCCTGCGGGATAACCCGGATTGTGCCCGTCAGGAATTTGATGCGATTCCGCACAGCAATGGCCCGGGCCTGAATGTGAGGCTGACCTTTGATATGACGGAAAACCCGGCGGCGCCGTTCATCAATACTGGCAGCAAACCGCAAATGGCCATCCTGCGCGAGCAGGGCGTTAATGGTCAGACAGAAATGGCGGCGGCGTTTGATCGCGTCGGCTTCTCCGCCGTTGACGTGCACATGAGTGATTTGCTCGAAGGCCGTGTGAAGTTGGATGACTTCAAGGGGCTGGTGGCCTGTGGCGGTTTTTCTTACGGGGACGTGCTGGGTGCCGGCGGTGGCTGGGCCAAGACCGTGCTCTATAACGACGCAATGCGCGAAGCGTTTAACCGTTTCTTCTTCCGTGAAGACACCTTTGCGCTGGGGGTCTGTAACGGCTGCCAGATGCTGTCGCATTTGAAAGACCTGATTCCCGGTGCGGAGCACTGGCCGCGTTTTGTGCGTAACCTGTCTGAGCAGTTCGAGGCGCGTACTTCCCTGGTGGAAGTGCAGGATTCCCCGTCCATCTTGTTGAAAGACATGGCTGGCACGCGCATTCCGATTGCCGTGGCTCATGGGGAAGGCCGTGTGGAGCTGGCGGATGACGCCCTGAATCGCAATATCGAGCAACGCCTGGTGAGCCTGCGCTATGTGGACGGCCTGGGTAACCCGGCCGAACAGTACCCGGCCAACCCTAATGGTTCTCCGCAGGGGGTAACCGGCTTTACCACCACTGACGGGCGCGTCACCATCATGATGCCGCACCCGGAGCGGGTGTTCCGGGTGCTGCAGAACAGCTGGATCCCGGACGACTGGCGTGGCCACGAGAATGGCCCCTGGTTGCGGATGTTTGCCAACGCCCGCAAATGGGTAGGTTAAAAACAGTGGACAGTTGACAGCTGGAAACTGAAAAAGGCGGAAATGGGGTGGCCATTTCCGCCTTTTTTATGTCCTTTTATGAGCTTGAGCTACAGAGTCTCTCCCCTCAGAATCAAACGATTGTTTGAATTTCTTCGTGATTAATTATTCATTGGTGATCTGTGTCTGAAAAAACATTCGGCCCTTTTGAGCTGCAAAAGGCCTACAAAACCGAGCCTGTGCCCAGTGATTTTGCACAGCGCCGCCGTATCAGTGCGGCCATGCAATTACTGGCCGAGCGGTTGATTCGTGCAGAAGCGGATGAAGCAACCCTCGCCGGTTGGGCAGAGCAACTGGAAGCCATGGTAGAGACGGTGGGCACACCGGAGCGTCGTGATACCCGTGAAGCGAATCGAAAACTGTTTACCGGTAAAGCCACCGCAGACGATATCTATCACATGATGGACTACGACCCGGTGGGCGGCCTGTCCAACCCGATTGCTCCCCAGGTGCAGTGGGTGCAGGAAGATCAGGATGGTATCCGTGGAGAAGTCAGCCTGGGGCTTCAGTATCAGGGGCCGCCGGGACGGGTGCATGGCGGGGTGATCGCCTGGCTGCTGGATGCAGGGCTCTCCCGTGCGCTGCATGCCGCGTTTCGTTTGGGCGTCACCGGTACGTTGAATATCCGTTATCTGGCAGCGACACCCATAGAAGCGCCGATTGAATGTCGGGCGCACATTACCGGCCAGGAAGGGCGGAAAATTTTTGTAGAGGGCGGCATCTGGCACGGGGACACCCAGACCGTCAGCGCAGAAGGTGTCTGGTTGACACCCAAGAGTCTGGGGTAATTGATGTCTGAAACCACCTATCATTTTCGCGATATTCGTGTGGCGGAAACGCCAGAGCCGTCCACGCGGGCGCAGTTGCATCGTCAGCTGGGCCAGGAATTAGCGGGCCTCACCGAACAGGTGTTACGGCTGGATGCACCGCATGAAAAGTTGCAGGATTACATCGGTCAGGTGCAGCAGCTGCGCCAGGCATTGCAGCAGGAAGGCCAGCGGGATTACAGCGATATTCTGCAGCGTCTGCTGGCCGGGCAGGGCAGTGGTGATGACGTGACTGACCTGGTGGATTTTGAAATTCTTACCGGCAAAGCCTCGCCGCTTTCGCCGCCGCTGGAATTGTGGATCGATGGTGACCGTATTCGTGGCCGGGCCACGTTTGGTCCCGCGTTTCAGGGGCCGCCAGGGCGGGTCCACGGTGGCGTGCTGGCATTGGCGTTGGATATGCTGATGGCCAAGACGCAGGATTATGTCCGTCAAATCGGCATGACCGGCACTTTGAATATCCGCTACTTGGCGGCCACGCCGTTAAACACGCCGGTGGATTTCGAAGCCCGGCTGGTTTCGCTGGAGCGCCGCAAGTTACGCTGTGAAGGCAGTGTCTGGGTAAATGGCGAGCAAACGGTTTCGGCGGAAGGTATCTGGATTTCCGCCCATGGTGAGTATGCGTTGAAGCCAGAATTTGTGTCTGCGCTACCCTCGGATACCGGGGTGGCATCGTAACGTTCAACGCACTGGGAGTCATGAATGACAGAGGCCAGTGATCAACATTACAAATTGTGCTTTTACGTGCCCGTGAGCCATGTGGAACAGGTGAAAACGGCCATTTTCGAGGCCGGTGCCGGGCACCTGGGTGATTACGATCATTGCAGCTTTCAGACGCTGGGTCAGGGGCAATTCCGGCCCCTGTCAGGGAGTCAGCCCTTTCTCGGTCAGCATGATCAGGTGGAAGTGGTGGAAGAGTACCGGGTGGAGACGCTTTGCCTGGGCGCGTGTCTGCAAGCGGTGATCAGCGCCTTACGCCTGTCGCACCCCTATGAAGAGCCTGCCATTGATTTGTGGAAGTTGGAGCCGCTGCCGGGCACGCACTGAGAGCTGCCGAGATCCGGTTATTCGTCTATGGGGCGGCGCTTAAGCGGCTGAATATCCTGGGTGCGCACGGGAAAATCATTGCGGGCAAGGTCATCAATATAAAACCGCAGCGTGCGCCCGATGGTGGGGAACGCCAGCTCATCCCAGGGAATGTCGTCCAGAGCAAACAGGCCGGCATCGCTGCTCTCTTCGCCGACACCGTATTTGCCGTCTTCCACGTCACCCAGAAAAAACACATACACCTGATTGATGTGCGGCAGGTTGAAGACTGTATACAAGTCGCCGATTGCCACTGTAGCGCAGGCTTCTTCCCAGGTTTCTCTGGCCGCGCCTTCCTGCAGGGTTTCGCCGTTTTCCATGTAGCCAGCAGGTAGCGTCCAATAGCCCTTGCGCGGTTCGATGGCCCGCTTGCAGAGCAGCACTTTCCCTTCCCATATCGGCACGGCGCCCACCACAACCTTGGGGTTCTGGTAATGAATCGTTTCGCAGTCCGGGCACCAGTAGCGGGGCCGGTTATCCCCTTCCGGAATACTGAATTGCAGGTTGGGGTTGCCGCAATGGCTGCAGAATTTCATGGAAAACTCGCTATAGAGGGTATTAAAAGAGCCCCGAAAATATCGCCGCAACGGTAATTACCCATCTTGGGTATAAATGCATGACAATAGCCGCTATAAAAATAAAGTGATATTTTTTGTGATGAATGTCACCATTTTACAGATTTTAAAATATAGCCGATAGAGCTAGTGCTACTGAAAAATGGTGGACATAGACTAACGATCCCGGTTGGCAGAAGCCAGCCTGCCGACAGACCAGGTTGGTAATGTCTGTGTTGGTAACGTAAGGGAGCGATATTTCTTGGTCCATTGGCCATGAACTTGGGGAAAGGGACATTGATATGGATGTGTCGATGGCGCACGGGACGCGTGACGAAAGCAAAACTTATTTGGTGGTTTCACATTGCAATAATCTTGCAATCCGTCTTTTAGCAAAATCCATTGAGAACCAGCGAGGCGTATCCTGCACAGCAATCAGTCGTGATGATCTTTTTTGTGATCAGATTCAGGATGAACTGGTGCTCATTAATGTGCTGGACTTTTCAACCCCGGAAATGGAAAGGTTGCTTGGTCGTGTCCAGGAGCGTATGCCCCTGTGTCGAGTTATCCTGGTTAATGCCGATCGGGGCGATAATATTTTTTTCCTGCTTAACTGGCCGGTGGTTAAAGGCGTTATTTATCAGCAGGACAGCGACGCCCTTATTTCCAAGGCGCTGGATGTGGTTTGCAAGGGGCGCAGCTGGTTCCCGCGCAGTTACATGGATTACCTGGTTCGTCACCGCAAAACCCCAACCCGTTGCGGGCATGTCTTTGAAAGCCTCACCAGCCGTGAACGGCAGATGCTGGATCATGTGGTGCGTGGCATGAGCAACCATGAAATTGCTGATGCCCTTTGCCTGAGTACGCATACGGTGAAGGCACATTTGCAAAGCCTTTACCGGAAGGTGGGTGTGAAGAATCGGGTGGGTGTGATGCGCTGGGTGCATGAGAATCACCTGGAAGAGAGCGGAGAATAGCCGTGTGTGGGCTGCGATTGGCGTGGGTGCCATTCATGTGCAGTCTCCTCGCACTGTCCGGGATAGCGGCTGCCCTGAATGAAAAAGACATGGGGGTGGTTGTCGACCAGACGATTACTCCTATCGGCAAACGGTTCTATCAGCAGTTTGCTTATCAACGCCATTACCTGTTTCCCGACTCGCCTTTCAGTATCAGCATTTATGAGCAACCCTCCGCCCGCAGTGGCAGCATCATTACGGTGAAATCGGACGATACGACACTGGAGCGCTTTGTGCTGTCGTTTGCATCCAACTGGGAAGATGCTCGGGTACAACAGATGGTGCAATCCATTGAATTCAGGGTCCGGCGCATGAAAGTGCTGGATACGCTGGTGGGAAATCCGGATCTGGCCAAGGACGGCTATTAATGAAAACGCTTTATTGTCTTTTGGTTCTTGTTGCTGGCCCTGTTGCGGCCAGTGAGCTGGTTTACCAGCCGGTCAATCCAAACTTCGGAGGCAATCCCCTCAACGGTTCCCACCTGCTGGGCAATGCTCAGGCGCAAAACGATTACAAGGATCCGCAAGCCTCTTCGTCTGCTTATGAAAGGCCTTCTGATCTGGATCGCCTGACATCCTCGTTACAGTCCAGGCTGTTGAGCCAGTTGCTGGCCGATGTGGGGGCGGGAAACGAGGGCAGTATTGTGACCGATGATTTTGCGATCAACATCATCGATGACCAGGGTGTGCTGTCCATCATTATTGAAGACATCAATACCGGCGAAGTCACCCAGATTGCGGTCGATGGCCTGGTCCCCGATACCTTTTAAAGGCTCTACGCTGGGAAATTCAAGGATGAATCGTTACAACCGTTGCGGGCTAGTCATGCTGGCCTTGCCGATCCTGCTGTTGGCTGGCTGTGTGACTCCGCCCCTGGAGCCGGAAGCCCCTGAGCTGGTGCAAAAATCCGATGTGGCTCTGGATCTTGAAAGCATGCCGCCCCCCAAAGGGCGAATCATGGCTTCGGTATACAGCTTTCGTGATTTGACCGGGCAATATCGGCCGGCGCCGTCTTCGTCATTTTCCACGGCGGTCACCCAGGGCGCAGCGGCGTTTCTTATCGATGCCCTGAATCGCTCTGGCTGGTTTCTCACCCTGGAACGGGAAGGGCTGCAAGACCTGCTGACTGAGCGCAAGATTGCCCGGGCCGTGGTAGAAAAGCGCCAGAAGGAAGGCGTGCGCGTGGCGGATGTCCCTGACCTGTTTTCCTCGGACATCCTCTTTCAGGGTGGCATTGTTGCCTATGAGTCCAATATCAAGACCGGTGGGTTGGGTGCCCGTTATCTGGGGGTAGGCGCATCGGAGCAATACCGCACTGACCAGGTGACAGTGAATCTGCGGGCTGTTGATGTGCGCACAGGGCGGATCATCAACACGGTCTCAACACGCAAGACCATTTACAGTAAAGAGCTGCAGGTCGGTGTGTATCGGTATATCGACTTCAAGGAATTGCTGGAAACCGAAGCCGGGGTCACCACCAACGAGCCGGTTCAGCAATGTGTCAAACTAGCGATCGAAGCCGCTGTGGCACACCTTATCGTCAAAGGGGTTATGGACGGCAACTGGCAGCTTGAGAACCCCGCTGATATGGATTCCGAGGTGATTCAGCAGTACGGTCTGGCCTTGAGGGGCGAGACAGTAGAAACCCCTGGCCGGCGTGATCGATAATAAAATACTGCCAGTTAGCCGGTGCGGATTGCTGCAGGCTTGCCGATCTGTTCTGAGTGCGCAAGGAGTCATTCAGCGGCTCTCTAAGGGTTCAGCGAGCCAGGCGCAAAGGTGCGCGTGGCATTGGCCATTAGCGTGTCATCCCGGCGGATGATGGCGGTGGCCGTAACGGTATCTGTTGGCAGGACGTTAATGGCGATATTTCCTGCCTGATTTTTTCCTGCATGCACTGAAATATGGCCGGATTGACGGGTGCGGCTGCTTCCGCTCGGCTCTTTTTTCTCAATGCCGATTTCGTAATGAAGATTGCTGTCGGCCATCTCGCATTGGAGCAGCAGGTGGAAACGGTGTTGCTGTTTTTCAGCAGTGGCAATGATGTCGACAGTGCAGGGTGATGAATAGGCGGCCATGGGTGTCGCTGCTCCGATGAGTAACAGGGTAAGCCCTGCTGTGCGGGTGGGGGTGCCAAGGCTCCGTTGCCGATTAGAACTGATGTACCGTTGCATGATTGCCCACTCCAAACTGGATGATTTTTCCCGAACTATTGCCCGCTGATTGCAGGATTGTTGCGGCGCTCCCCTCGATATCACGAAGCGTGCTGTGCTGCTCAATGGATGCCCGGCTGTCCATATGACTCTGCGCTATCAGTGCGTCGTTACCCGAGCCGTACTGTGCAATGCTCGCGTCGATATTCGACCCGTTTGACTGTTCTATATCAGCTCGAGAGGACGGTGACTGATTTTGTTGGACGTTGCCTGTGGCGCCATCGGTGTGGTCTTGTGATATCCGTGCCCCGCTATGATGAGATCGCGTCTGATGAAGGTTGGCGTCACTGTGGTGGCTGTGTTGCTGGTTGATTATGGCGTTGGCGTTATGGCTTTGGGATTGTCGGATGATTGCAAGGCTGCTGGTGCTGCTCTGTTGATAGAGGCTGGCGGTATTAATGCTGCTGTGTGGTTCAATTTGGGGGATGCTGCTGTCTGCAAGCAGGAGACAGGGAGACAGCATAAGCGCGGGAAAAAGCATCCGCAGTGCAGGCGGCAGCGCCATGACATTGTCCTCTTGGGTCCGGCCCCCGGGTCAGGCGTTGGTATTATGGGTGGGCACAACGAGGTCGGGGCCACGGTGTGGCCCCGACGTGATCACGGGGTGATCAGTTCTGGTGGATAAAGGCGTTGTTACCGCCGCCGCCCATCTGGGTGATGGTGGCTGAGTCCAGAGTGGCTTCCTGCAGGATGGTGGCCACGTTTTCATTGCCAGAGGCACCAATGCCGAACTGGGTAATAAAGGCTTCGTTGTCAGAGCCGGGCTGGGTGATGGTTGCAATGCCGTATTCTGAAATGGCGTCCTGCTCTACGTTGGCCAGGTTATTGTCACCCAGCTGGTCCACATCGATAACGCTGTTGCCGCCGTGTGAGTGTGCCACCGCTACGTTGGCGTTGCCGTGTTGGTCCACGTTGGCCAGGTTGTCGGAGCCGGATTGGTCCACTTCCGCATCATTGGCTGTGCCTGACTGGTTCACATAAGCGGTATTACGATCGCCCAGTCCCTGGTCAACCTGTGCAATGTTGGCGTCGCCACCCTGAACGATTTCTGCGTAGCTACCAGTGGATTCGTCCTGGATGATATCCGCATCGCCGTTGGTGCCGTACTGATCAATCATTGCGTCAGAGTTGAACGAGAAATCCTGGCTGATCAGACCGTTGTTGTTGTCGCCGCTTTGGGTGATGGTGGCGGTGGCATTGTCGGAAATAGCCACCTGGCTGATGCTGGCAATGTTGTCTGCACCGGTCTGGTCTACGGTGGCGGTGGCGAACCAGGAATCATCCTGCAGCACGTCGGCGGTATTGTTGACGTTGGACTGGTTAACCGTGGCGGTAGATCCAATCAGGTTGTTTTGCGTGATGTTGGCGAGGTGGTCGACGCCGGTTTGAGTGATGGAGGCATCCGCGTTCAGACTGGCACTTTGCACGATGGTCGCGTCGCTGGAGAAGGCGGATGTCTGAGTGATGCTGGCAACGGAGTCTTCGTTACCTGCGATTTGCTGAATGGTGCCATTGGTGTTGTCGGAAATGGCAACCTGGGTGATGGTGGCGGTGTTTAGCGTGCCGTCCTGTTCAACCGTGGCAGTGGCGAACCAGCTGTCATCCTGAGTGATGGTGGCAGCGTTGTCGTCACCTACGGTGTCGATGTCGGCAGTCATCATGTTGATGCTGTTGGCCTGGCTGACGTCGGCGCTGTTGTTGTTGCCGGTTTGATCAACCGTGGCAACCGCATCGTCGGTGCTGCTTTGCACGGTGCTGGCGGTGTTGCCGGCGCCGGTCTGGTTGGTGGTGGCTGAATTGTTCGCAGCCCAGGATGCAGTCGCCAGGGTTGCCAGAATGGCAGCGGCAAGCGGTTTCAAGGTTTTCATGGGTGTATCTCCTCAAGGTTTAGGCTAGGTCTTAGGCAAAATAACGTCGTCCATTTCAATCCCATTGCTGAATGGAGACGTGGAGTCCGGCCCCGATCTGGGTAACCGAAACAGCGTTGGCGTTACCGTATTGCGCCACATCGGCGTTATTGCCGACCCCGTATTGGGCAATGGTGGCGCGGTTGTAATCGCCGTTTTGATCGAGCGTGATTGTGTTGTGGCTGCCTTTCTGGAAGAGAGAGGCGTTGTTGCCTGTGCCGTATTGGCTTGCCACTGCCAGGTTTTCCCAGCCGAGCTGGGTGATGTCCGCCTGTTGCGCCGTGCCGTGCTGGATGATGTCGGCTTGGTTGGCGTAACCCTTTTGCTGAAGCGAGGCGGTATGGCTGAGGCCTTCCTGTTGGAGGATGCCGATGTTTTTTCCCTGCTGGGTTATGGTGGCATTGAGATCCGCACCGTCCTGGGCAATGTCCGCGCTATTGCCGGCGGGAATTTCATCGAAAAATGAAAGGTCGGTAGCGATCGCCTGTGTTCCCAGAATCAACAAGAGTCCTGCAAGAACAAGGCGGGCTATGGCGTGCCCGGTCATCATTTTCATCCCTGATAATTGAACCTCACGCACTCAGTCTTGCGCGATTTTTTCTGCAGTGACATTCGCCATCGGTGCTGAATTTTTCAGGGCGTGACTAGTCGGTGGGGTAATAAAAAGCGGAGAGATTGCGTTTTTGGGCCGGGCGGTTTTCAGAAAAAACCGCGGAATGCCTGTAGAACAAGGATTTGAGAGTCTGTTGGCAGTTAGTTCGTTTGGTGTAAGCCAATGTCTTGCCGCGTCAGAAAATGAGGGTGAGTTTGTGACCGGTGGTCGGAGATGGGCTTTGACAAGGCTTGCCCAGGGCGTTCTGGCTGTTCAAACTACCGTTTGAATTTGAGAATTGGAGAAGGGTGTGCTTGAGCAGCTCAGGCAGCGTTTGCCGGATTACAGACGCACAGAATTGCCCCTGGCGTTGCCCGAGGCTGCCGTTCTGATGCCGTTGGTTGATGTGTCGGAGCCTCGGGTTATCCTGACGGTTCGCTCCAATTCCATGCCGACCCATGCTGGTGAGGTCGCTTTCCCCGGTGGAAAGCGGGACCCGGGCGACAAGAATCTGCTGATGACGGCCCTGCGTGAAAGCCAGGAAGAAGTGGGGTTGTCACCGGATTATGTGGATGTGCTGGGGCAGTTGTCTCCGCTGGCCTCCCGTTATGGTATGAAAGTGACGCCTTTTGTGGGCATTGTCAGCCCGGAAGCGGAGCTGCAGGCCGAGCCGGGTGAAATTGATACGATTTTCCAGGTGCCTTTGCAGTTCTTTCTGGATGAGGTCCCGGAGCTGTCCAGCCCCATTGACGTGTTTGGGCGCCAGTTCCGTATCCCCAGCTATTACTATGAAGACAAGCGCATTTGGGGCCTTACCGCCTTCATGATTCTGGATCTGATCAACCACGTCTATGATGCGGGCATTGAGTTCGAGGTGAAGTAATTTTCTGCCTGTTAACCCTCTGCCTGGCATGAGAAAACAAAGGGGAGTCGAATGATTTACAAAATTGGTGAGCGCCGCCTGGAGCAGCGTGGTAGTGGTCACTGGATCGCAGACAACGCCACCGTCATTGGTTCGGTGATCATGGAAGCCAACAGCAGTATCTGGTTCAACGCGGTGTTGCGGGCCGATAACGACGTGATCGAAATCGGTGAAAATACCAACATTCAGGACGGTGCAGTGCTGCACGTGGATCCGGGCGTACCCATGAAGCTGGGTCGGGACGTGACCGTGGGCCACAAGGTCATGCTGCATGGCTGTACCGTGGGCGATAACAGTCTTATTGGTATCAACGCGGTGGTGCTCAACAAGGCCGTTATCGGCAATAACTGCATTATCGGCGCCAATTCGCTGGTGCCGGAAGGAATGAAAATTCCGGACAACTCCCTGGTGATGGGGTCTCCGGCCAAGGTGGTGAAGGAAATTGGTGAAGGGCACAAGGCCATGCTGACCATGGGCAGCATGCATTACGTTGCCCATGCCAAAGAATTCGATCAACACCTGGAGGTGGACGAACGCTTCCATGACTGACAGGCAACTGGTGTCGCCGTGTGTGTCGATCTGCGCACTGGATGAAGATGATATTTGTGTGGGCTGTTTCCGTACCGGCGGGGAAATCTCCATCTGGGGGCTGCTCTCGGATGACGAAAAGCGAGAGGTGTTTCGCCGTATTGATCAGCGAATGAACGGCGAGCCGGCCCCCTGTGTGGTGCGCAAGGAGAAAAAGCCATGACAACACAGATTGGTAGCCAGGAGCCGGTGCGGCCCGTTGTCGGGTTGGCGTTAGGCAGTGGTTCCGCCCGCGGCTGGGCGCATATTGGGATCATCCAGGCGCTGGAAGAAATCGGTGTGCAGCCACAGGTGGTGGCCGGAACATCCATTGGCGCATTGGTAGGGGGCGCCTATGTGACCGGCACGCTCAATGCCTTTGCCGACTGGGTGGAGTCCCTGACGGTCAAGGATGTGTTTGGTCTGCTGGATATCAGCTTTTCCGGCGGCATGGTGAAAGGGGAAAAGCTGTTCAGCTTCTTTCAGGACCACCATGAAAATCCGGAAATCGAGACCCTGGACAAGAAGCTGGTCACCGTGGCCACAGACATGAAAAGTGGCCGCGAAGTCTGGATAACCAAAGGGCGGATGCTGGATGCCGCGCGGGCATCCTGTGCCTTGCCGGGGCTGTTTTCTCCAGTGAAGATGCAGGGGCGCTGGATGTTGGATGGTGGCCTGGTGAATCCGGTTCCTGTGTCTGCCGCTCGCGCCATGGGCGCAGATGTGGTGATCGCGGTGAATCTCAATGCCCAGTTGGTGGGCGCCCATCTGTCCCGGGACACACGCAGCCAGGCAGAGGGAGAGGAAGGCACCGCTGAAGAGCGCAGTATCTGGCAGAAAATGATGGATTACTTTGCTTCAGGGGACGGTCAGGATCCGGGTTTTTTCGATGTGGTGGCGTCCAGCATCAATATCATGCAGGACCGCATTACCCGCTCGCGTATGGCTGGCGATCCGCCTGAAGTGACGCTGGTGCCAATGCTGGAAGACTTCGCGCTGATGGATTTTCACCGTGCCAAGGAAGCCATCGCCGAAGGGCGTGCGTTGGTGAAGCGCTACGAGGCCGATATTCTCGCCTGGGTTGGGTCGCCGATCGCGGATCGGGTTTGAAGGGCAGTTGACAGTGGAAAGCTGACAGCTGACAGCTGCGCGTTAACCGTAGGGGTTATCTTGAAACGCAAGAGGCCGCGCTCAAAAAGGTTGGGCGCGGCCTCATTGCTTTAAGAAAACAGGAATTTTGATCGCGCAGCTGTCAACTTTCCACTATCAACTGTCAACTTAACTCGCCTTCCTTGCTCTCACCGCTTTCACCATATTGTCCTTCACCTGCAAGATTTCGATCAGATACTGCTCAATCTTTATCGAGATGTTGGCGTCGGGGATATCCTGAAGGTACTCCAGAATCAAGCCGTTCAGGGTCTTGGGGCCATCGGTGGGCAGTTCCCATTGCAGGGCGCGGTTGATGTCGCGCAGGGTGGAGGAGCCGTCGATCACGAAGCTGCCATCGTCCTGGGGATGGATGTCCTGGCTGGTGGCGGCCAGGTCGGTGGTGAACTCGCCAACGATTTCTTCGAGAATATCTTCCAGGGTGACCAGGCCCTGCACGTCGCCATACTCATCCACGACAATGCCGATGCGGCGTTTGGCATTCTGGAAGTTGATCAGCTGCTGGTGCAGGGAGGTGGCTTCCGGCACGAAGTAGGGCTCCACCGTGTACTGCATCAGCTCAGCCTTGTTGATGTCTTCCTTGAGCAGCAAGCGGCTGAGTTTGCGCAGGTGCAGCAGGCCGATCATGTTGTTCGGGTCGCCGTTGAAGACCGGCAGCCGGGTATGCTGGCTGGAGCGCAGGGTAGTGAGGATGTCGTGCATGTCGTCATCCAGATCAATCCCGACCATTTCGTTTCGGGGGACCATGATGTCTTCCACCGTCACGGTCTCCAGATCGAGAATGTTGAGCAGCATTTTCTGGTGATTCTCGGGAATCAGCCCGCCGGCTTCATTGACCACGGTACGAAGTTCTTCCGGGCTCAGGTGGTCCTCATCCTGCTCGTTGGGGCGAATGCCCGCCAGACGCAACAGCATGCTGCTGACCCCGTTGACCATCCACACCAGCGGCGCCAGCAGAACTTGTAGCGGCTTGAGGACCAGGCTGGCAGGAAATGCGACTCGCTCCGGGCGCATGGCGGCGTAGGTTTTCGGGGTGATCTCCGCGAAAACCAGCATGATGATGGTAATCACCACCGGTGCCACAGCGGCGCCGCTGTCGCCCAGCCAGCGAATCGCCAGAATAGCGGCCACGGTGGCGGCAAAGTTATTGACGAAGTTGTTGCCAATGAGGATCACGGACAGCAGCCGGTCCGTGCGTTTGAGCAGGGCTTCCACCCGGCTGGCCGCTTTTTGTCCCTGACGGGCCAGATGTCGAAGGCGGTAGCGGTTAATGGCCACCATGCCGGTTTCACTGCTGGAGAAGAACGCAGAGGCCAGAATCAGAATAATCAGGGCGCCAATCAGCCACCCGTCAGAGTAGGTATCCAAAGGAAATATCGTTTATCCGCCAGTCGGCCCGCTATTGTTCGGGCCGGGGGGTTGGGGTGTCAAGGAGAGAGGTAAGCTATATGCATCAGGCCCACGCCGGGCACGCAAAAGCGTGCTGCGTGAGGGGTGTTGCCTGTCAGCGTTTCAGGATGAATTCCAGCACCAGCTGACTGCCGAAGAAGGCCACCAGCAAGACTGCAAAACCACTGAGGGTGAAGCGAATGGCGGTGCGCCCCCGCCAGCCTCGCAGATAGCGGCCGCCGAGCAGAGTGGCGAATACTACCCAGGACACCAGGGTCAGCACGGTTTTGTGCATCAGATGCTGGGCAAACAGATTATCCACGTAAAGAAAGCCGCTGAAGATGGCAACGGTCAACAGGATTTCGCCCAGCCAGATCGCCTCGAACAGCATGGACTCCATGACCTGAATCGGTGGAAAAAGCCGCATGACGCCACGGATATGGCCGCTCTTGAGTTGACGGTCCTGAATCCAGAGCAGAATCGCCTGGCAGGCGGCCAGCGCCAGCACAGCGTAGGCAACAATGGAAAACAGGACATGTACCCCCAGGCCGTGGGCCAGCGGGTGGGCAGTGTAGCCGGTACTGACCCACAGCATGGCGGGAATGGTGCACGCGGCAAAAGGGTAGACTAACGCTGAAATCCACTCGAAAGGGCGATACAGGCTGGATACGACGACCACGGCGGCCCCGGTCATGGCCACGGCGGAGGCAACCGGAAACAGGCCCAGCTGCAACCCGGCTGTGGTGAGCATCACCTGCCAGAGGCTGGCGGCATGGGCGATAACGGCCAGGGTGCCGGGTATCAGGATGCTGGCCCGGGACGGTACCGTCTGCCCGCGGAATTGCCGATACAGGATCAGGCAGGCCGCGAGATACAAAACAAACGCCGCGAAACCGGTGATCACGGAAAAGTTCATAAGTCGTTGTTATCCGAAGTAGGTGCCCGAAAATTGCGGGCCAAGCCCGCCGAAGTCTGGCATAGCCGCCAGTTATCTATCAACAATCATTCTCATTTTGTGCTGCGGGCATCTTGCTGAAGGCCATGGCCCATGACGTTGGTGCCCAAGGAAGGCTATAATCGCGCCCCTGTCACTGCGGCAAGCACGCCTGGCCGCAGACATGGTGCATTTGGAGGTAGACCCATGTTCGAGAATCTCACCGATCGGTTGGGATCGTCGCTTAAAAACCTGGCAGGTCAGGGTTCGCTGACCGAAGACAATATCCGCGACACCCTGCGCGAAGTGCGCAAGGCACTGCTGGAGGCCGATGTGGCCTTGCCGGTGGTGAAAGAGTTTGTCGAGCAGGTAAAGGAAAAGGCCCTGGGGCAAGAAGTGCTGCAGAGCCTGAACCCGGGCCAGGCGTTTGTGAAGATCGTCAACGACGAGCTGGTTCACACCATGGGCGATGCCAACGACGCCCTGGATCTGGCCACCAAGCCGCCGGCCATTATTCTGATGGCGGGCCTGCAGGGTGCCGGTAAAACCACCTCCGTGGCCAAGCTCGCGCGTTTCCTGCAGGAGCGTGAGAAAAAGAAAGTCATGGTGGTGTCCGCTGACGTCTACCGCCCGGCCGCTATCGAGCAGCTGAAAACCCTGGCGGGGGAAGTGGAGACCAACTTCTTCCCGTCCACCGGCGACCAGGATCCGGTGGATATTGCCAATGCGGCGCTGGAAGAAGCCCGCCGTCGTTATATGGACGTGCTGATCGTCGATACTGCGGGCCGTCTGCATGTCGACGAAGACATGATGAGCGAGATCAAGCGCCTGCACGGGGCCATCAGCCCGGTGGAAACCCTGTTCGTGGTGGACGCCATGACCGGTCAGGATGCGGCCAACACCGCCCAGGCCTTTAATGAAGCGCTGCCGCTCACCGGTGTGATCCTCACCAAGGCTGACGGTGATTCCCGCGGGGGGGCGGCGCTGTCTGTGCGTCAGCTCACCGGTAAGCCGATCAAGTTCATCGGTATGGGCGAGAAGACCGATGCCCTGGAGCCGTTCCACCCGGATCGTATCGCCAGCCGGATTCTCGGCATGGGCGACGTGCTCTCCCTGGTGGAAGAAGCCGAGCGCAAACTGGACAAGAAGAAAGCCGAAAAAATCGCCAAGAAGTTCAAGAAAGGCAAGGCGATGGACTTCGAGGACCTCAAGGACCAGTTCCAGCAGATGCGTAATATGGGCGGCATGGCCGGCCTGCTCGACAAGTTGCCGGGCATGGGCGGGATGATGGAAGCGGCCCAGGATCCGGCCGCCATGAAACAGATGAAGCACATGGAAGCCCTGATTGATTCCATGACCCCCAAAGAGCGCCGTAACCCGGATCTGCTTAAAGGCTCTCGCAAGAAGCGCATTGTCGCTGGCGCCGGTCTGGAGATTCAGGACCTGAACCGCCTCATCAAGCAGCAGAAGATGATGGCCAAGATGATGAAGAAGATGCGCACCAAGGGTGGCATGAAGAACATGATGCGAGGCATGGAAGGCATGATGGGCGGCGGCCAGGGTGGTCCGGGTGGTGGCATGCCCCCGGGCGGCATGGGCGGCCCAGGCGGCATGCCGCCGATGTGAGGCCGTGCACGCATCACGCGGCATGCTTCACGCAACAACGCGGGCAGAGCGGGTGGGGACTCCACCTCTCTGCCCGCGTTGCGTTTGGGGTAAGGGGTTTTGTAGGAGCGGCGCTTGAGCCGCGAATCCGAGCCTCAGCGAGGTAATTGGTGGGCTTTGTCGTGCTATCGCACGGTTCGCGGCTCAAGCGCCGCTCCTACAGGTGCTCCGGAGCGTTTGGTATTTGCGAAGTGCTTGTTGCGGGCTGCAACTGCCTGTATAATTCGCGCCCTTCGCGGCCTCTCCGTGCTTTTCACGGGTGGCTTTCAAGCGGATACGATGGTCAGGCCGTTCTTTTCGATGGCCGGGCCGGGAAACCGGATTGATAAAAAGGTACGTAAACCATGGTAATTATTCGTCTCGCTCGCGGCGGTTCCAAGAAGCGCCCGTTCTACAGCATCGTTGTTGCCGATAGCCGTAACGCCCGTGATGGCCGTTTCATCGAGCAACTGGGTTTCTACAACCCCATCGCCCGTGGCGGTGAAATCCCTCTCAAGCTGAACCTGGAAAGCCTGGACGCCTGGGTTGCCAAGGGTGCACAGCTGTCTGATCGTGTTAAGTCCCTTGCCAAGCAGGCCCGTAAGGCAGCCTGATGGCACAGCGGGGACAATCCTCTTCTGAAGAGGGCGCGTCCTCTACGCTGGAGGTCGTCGGCCGCATCCTCGGGGTGCACGGCGTCAAAGGGTGGGTAAAGGTGTATTCCCATACCGATCCGATGGACAACCTCCAGCAGTACCAGCCCTGGCATCTGAAACAGGGTGGCCCGGGTGGAGAGTGGAAACCGGTGAAAGTGACCGGTTTTCGCCCCCAGGGCAAAGGCCTGATTGCGCAACTGGAAGGCATTGCCGACCGGGACGCAGCAGCGGCCCTGGTGGGGCAGGAGATCGGCGTACCCGCGGATTTGCTGCCACAGTCTGGGCAAGGTGAGTACTACTGGCGTGATCTGATTGGCCTGCGGGTAAGGCATGTGAATGGCATGGACCTGGGCAAGGTGACGCGAATGCTGGAAACCGGTGCCAATGATGTGGTCGTGGTTCGCGGTGACAGCAATAGCCTGGATCGGCGTGAACGCCTGATTCCCTGGCTCCCGGATGACGTGATTACTGCCATCAGCCTTGCAGAGGGTGAGATGACAGTGGATTGGGACCCGGACTTTTAAATGATGGCGGCGAAGCCTCCGTTTGCCGTCACTCTGGTTACACTGTTTCCGGAGATGGCGCAGGCGATTACTGACTTCGGCGTGACCCGGCGGGCCGTGGAAAACGGCCAGCTGCAGGTGGAAACGGTGAATCCTCGGGATTTCACTGAAGACCGCCACCGCACCGTGGACGATCGCCCTTTTGGTGGCGGCCCCGGCATGGTGATGAAGGTGGAGCCGCTGGCGAAAGCCTTGCAGGCTGCACGCACTGCCAACCCGGCAGCGAAAGTGATTTACCTGTCCCCGCAAGGACAGCCGCTGACCCAGGCCAAGGCCGCAGCGTTGGCGGAGCAGCCCGGCCTGATTTTGCTGGCGGGGCGCTACGAGGGCGTAGACGAGCGGTTGCTCGATGCCGAGGTGGATGAGCAGATATCCATCGGCGACTACGTGCTAAGCGGCGGCGAATTGCCGGCGCTGGTGCTGATCGATGCGGTCAGCCGATTGATTCCCGGAGTGCTGGGTCACCAGGATTCCGCCGAGCAGGACTCTTTTTCGGGTGACTTCGAAAACCTGCTCGATTGCCCGCATTACACCCGCCCGGAGGTGTATGGCGAGCAGGCAGTGCCGCCGGTACTGCTCAGCGGCAATCACGAGCTGATTCGCCGCTGGCGCCTTAAACAGGCGCTGGGGCGGACCTGGCAACAGCGTCCGGACCTGCTGGAGGCCCGCCGGGCGCGGGGCTTGAGCAACGAAGAGCAACAGCTGCTGGACGAATACATCGCCGAGCAGCCGTCGCATACAGCAAAAAACTCTGATTAGGAGCACTGCCATGAGTGGCAAGAACCTTATTATCCAGGGCATCGAAAATGCCCAGCTGAAAACCGAAGTACCGGAATTCGGCGCCGGTGACACTGTCACCGTGCAAGTGAAAGTAAAGGAAGGCACCCGTGAGCGTCTGCAGGCGTTCCAGGGTGTGGTTATCGCCCGTCGTAACCGTGGCCTGAACTCTGCATTTACCGTGCGCAAGATCTCTCACGGTGTGGGCGTTGAGCGTGTATTCCAGCTGCATAGCCCGCTGATCGATTCCATCCAGGTGAACCGTCGTGGTGATGTGAGCCGCGCCAAGCTTTACTACCTGCGTGATCGCTCTGGTAAGTCCGCACGGATCAAAGAAAAAATCCGGTAGTTTGCGGATTCCTTCTACCGCGAGCGAATGTTGGTTTAGCCTTTGCTGTAGGGCATGCGAAATCAACCTCTGGCCCGGTAGATTGCTCCAACAAAAAAGCCGCTTCCCGAAAAGGAAGCGGCTTTTTTGTTGGAGCGCCGGACGCTGGATGCCGGATGCATGACGCTCATGGCATCAGGCGCGCTAGTTCTTCTTCAGCATCCGGTACAGGGCTAGCAGCACCAGGGCACCGACGATGGCAGTGACAAAGCTGCCCAGGCTGAAACCGCTGACGGAACCGCCCAGGCCGGTAATGGAGCCCAGCCAGCCGCCGACTACGGCGCCAGCAATACCGATCAGGGTGGTGACAATAAAGCCGCCCGGGTCCTTCCCTGGCATAATCCATTTAGCGATGATGCCGGCGATCAAACCGAATACGATCCAGGATAAAATTCCCACGATTCCTCTCCTTGGTGGCGATGTATCAACATTATACTGGCCTCCATTGTTGCCCTAAATCGCGTGGTTTGTCGTCTATGCCCGTGGGCTTGTGCGTAATATTTAGTAAAAGGCGTGCCAGTATGTGTGGGCGTTCATTCTGGGTAACCCATTGTTTTTTCTCTTTGTATAAGGCCTGATGGCGTAATGGGAACGGTGGATAGCAGGCAGCTAACGGATGCGCATGGTCGGCTGATTGATAGCTGGCTGGACCAGCAGTGGCTGGAGAAAGGCCTTAGTGAGCACAGCCTGTCCAATTATCGTCGGGACATTAGCCAGCTGGCTGTCTGGTTGCAGCATCAACGGGCGAGTTTGTTGGCCTGTGAGCGTTATCAATTGCTGGAATTCCTTGCTGACCGGCACCAGCAAGGCCTCAGTGCACGCTCTGTTGCCCGGCAGCTGTCGGCGGTGAAAAGCTTTTACCGTTGGCTCAAGCGGGAAGGGCGCATTGCGGATGACCCGGCGCTGCTGATTGAGCGACCCAAACTGGGTCGCCCGTTGCCGAAAACCTTGAGTGAAGCGGATGTGGAGGCGTTGCTGGCGGCGCCGGACCCGTCCACGCCGCTGGGCCTGCGTGACCGGGCCATGCTGGAGGTGCTCTATGCCACCGGGTTGCGGGTGACGGAACTGGTGACATTGACCCAGAGCCAGATTAACCCGCGCCAGGGGCTGATCCGGGTGATTGGCAAAGGTGACAAGGAGCGATTGGTGCCACTGGGCGAAGAAGCGCTGCACTGGCTGGGCCGTTATGCCCAGGAGGGGCGCCCCCAGTTGCTGGCAGCGGATCAGCAGGGCGGCAATCAGGATCTGCTCTTTCCCAGCCGTCGTGGCACCTGTATGACACGGCAGACATTCTGGCATCGAATCAAGCAGTTGGCAGTGGTCGCGGGGGTGCAAAAAAAGCTCTCCCCCCATACACTGCGGCATGCATTTGCCACGCACTTGCTGAATCACGGCGCGGATTTGCGGGTGGTACAGCTGCTTCTGGGGCACACGGATCTGTCGACGACCCAGATCTACACCCATGTGGCACAACAGCGGTTACAAGACGTCTACCAGAAACATCACCCCCGATCGGGAACCTGAGCCAGCTGGCGGGTTCTCAAAGGTAAGAGAAGGAGTAACGACACAATGAAAAAGGTTTTGCTGTTTGTATTGTTGGGGCTGATGACCGCATGTGGCGCCAGTTCTGAAACCGCCAAGGGTAACGCCGAGATCGATGGTGAACAGGCGAAAGCGGCTTTCGAGAAAGCCTTTCCTGCTGTTGAGGTCAGTGATGTGCGTGCTGCACCCATGGCGGGCATGCTGGCGCTGGAAGTAAACGGGAGTGAAACCGTTTACATGAGCGAAGACGGCCGTTTTATCATGATCGGCAAGTTGCTTGAGCTGAAAGACGGTGAGGTTGTTAATCCGGCGGAGCAGCGCCTGGAAAAGGTTCGCGCTGAAGGTATCAAGACGCTGAACAAGGACGACATGATCACTTACGCCGCTGAAGACGAGAAAGTGGAAGTGTACGTGTTTACCGATATTAGCTGCGGGTATTGCCGCAAGCTGCATCGCCATATCGACGAGTACATGGCGTCCGGCGTGACAGTCCACTACCTGGCGTTCCCCCGCGGCGGCCCGACCACCGAGGCGGCAGCTTCCATGCGTCATATCTGGTGTGCGCAAGACCGCCAGCAGGCGCTGTCGGATGCCAAACTCAACGACACGATCAACAAGGCAGAGCTGGGCGAGTGTGCCAAGCCGGTTGATGAACAATATGAGCTGGGCCTGACATTCGGGGTGCGCGGTACACCGGCGATTTACACCACCGAAGGCAAGCAGCTGGGCGGCTATCTGACCCCCGAAGATATGCTCAAGCGACTGGACTGATTCGCCTGTATCCCCCGTATTACGGTGCTTTGCTGCCGTAAAGACGGTGCCGACACATTGACGACGCGGGGTTGCGCCGTTAATGTGTCGGCCTTCTTTTACTCCCACCCAAGGTGCTGTCGTGGAAACCGATTTCCAGCGAATCCGTCGTTTGCCGCCCTATGTCTTCAATATTGTTGGAGAGATGAAGGCCGCAGCGCGAGCGCGGGGTGAGGATATTATCGATTTCAGCATGGGCAATCCGGATCAGCCCACGCCAAAACATATTGTCGATAAGCTGACAGAAACCGCCCAGCGGGGCGATACCCACCGCTACTCGCAGTCCCGGGGGATCCCGCGTTTGCGCAAGGCCATGACGGACTGGTATCAGCGTCGTTATGACGTGGACCTGGATCCGGAATCCGAGGCCATTGTCACCATTGGTTCCAAGGAAGGCCTGGCGCATCTGGCACTGGCCACCATGGGCCCCGGGGACACTGTGCTGGTGCCGAACCCCAGCTACCCGATTCACCCCTACGGGTTCGTGATTTCCAACGCGGATATCCGCCATGTGCCCATGGTGAAAGGGGTGGATTTCTTTGTGGAGCTGGAGCGAGCGATCAAGGAATCCTGGCCCAAGCCGAAAATGCTGGTGCTGAATTTCCCCGGTAACCCCACGGCCCAGTGCGTGGAGCTGGATTTCTTCGAGAAAGTGGTGGCCATTGCCCGAGAGCACCAGATCTGGGTGGTGCACGATATCGCCTACGCAGACATCGTGTTCGATGGCTACAAGGCCCCCTCCATTCTGCAGGTGGAAGGCGCCAAGGATGTGGCGGTGGAGTTCTTTTCCCTGTCCAAGAGCTACAACATGCCCGGGTGGCGGGTGGGCTTCTGCTGCGGCAACAAAGAGCTCATTCACGCGCTGGCCCGGATCAAGTCGTACATGGATTACGGCACCTTTACCCCGATTCAGGTGGCGGCCATTGCCGCGCTGGAAGGGGACCAGAGTTGCGTTGCCGAAATCTGCGAAATGTATCGCCAGCGCCGGGATGTGCTGGTGGAAGGGCTGGGCGACATTGGCTGGCCGGTGGAAAAACCCCGTGCCACCATGTTCGTCTGGGCTGAAATCCCCGAACCCTATCGAGCCATGGGCTCGCTGGAGTTTTCCAAGAAGCTGCTCACCGAAGCGGGTGTAGCAGTGTCGCCGGGCATTGGTTTTGGCGACTATGGTGACGATCATGTGCGTTTTGCGCTGATCGAGAACGAACAACGTACCCGGCAGGCCATGCGCGGCATCAAGAAGATGTTCCGTCAGGATGGGCTGCTGGGCTAACAGGCTGCGCCTTGTGCGCCCCTGCATAAAGAGAGGAAATCACGTGAAGTCGGTGAAGGTGGGTATTGCTGGTCTGGGCACGGTGGGTTCTGGCACCGTGAATGTACTGAAGCGTAACGCGCGGGATATTGCTCGCCGCGTGGGCTGTCCGATTGAAATTACCCATATCGGTGCCCGCCGCGACAACGCGGCCTGTGATACCAGTGATATTCGTCTTTCCCGCGATATTTTTGCGGTGGCGACAGACCCGGATATCGATATTCTGGTAGAGCTGATTGGCGGCATTGATACCGCACGTGAGCTGGTACTTACCGCCATCAAGAACGGCAAGCACGTGGTCACCGCCAACAAGGCGTTGATCGCCGAGCACGGCAACGAAATCTTCCAGGCCGCCCAGGATAATGGCGTGGACGTGGCGTTCGAAGCCTCTGTGGCTGGCGGGATTCCTATCCTCAAGTCCCTGGGTGAAGGTCTGGCCGCGAACCATGTGAACTGGCTGGCAGGCATTATCAATGGCACCGGCAACTTCATCCTCACCGAAATGGAAGAGGGTGGCCGGGCCTTTGATGACGTGTTGGCAGAAGCGCAAGCGCTGGGTTACGCGGAAGCGGACCCCACCTTCGACGTGGAAGGTATTGATGCCGCCCACAAGCTGACCATTCTGGCCTCCATTGCGTTCGGTATTCCGCTGCAGTTTTCCAAGGTCTACACCGAGGGGATCAGCCGGATTACCACCGAAGACGTGGCCAGCGCCGCGCATTTCGGATACCGCATCAAACACCTGGGGATCGCCAAGGACACCGGCAACGGCATCGAACTGCGTGTGCACCCGACCCTGATTCCCAAGGAAACCATGCTGTCTGCCGTCAATGGCGTGATGAACGCCATCATGATCGATGGCGACGCGGTGGGTCCCACCATGTTCTACGGCGCAGGCGCCGGTGCCGAGCCGACGGCTTCCGCTGTCGTGGCCGACATCATTGAGCTGGGCCGCGCACTGACCGTGGACCATGACGAGCGGGTACCGTATCTGGGCTTCCACACCGACCAGATGTCCGATGAGCCGATTCTGACCATCGATGACGTGTCCTGCAGCTTCTACCTGCGCCTGCATGTGCAGGACAAGACCGGCGTGCTGGCCGACGTGACCCGCATCCTCAGTGATAACAATGTCAGCATTGATGCACTGGTACAGCGTGAAGTGGACCAGGGCCTGGTGCCCATCGTGATGATGACTCACAAGGTGCGCGAGGGTGACATGAGCGCTGCTCTGGCCAAGATCGGTGCCCTTGAGGCCGTAGATAGCGATATAATGCGTATCAGGGTAGAGACGCTGGACGCTTGACGCCCGATGCCGGACGTCGCTGTTTGAGCGTCCGGCTTCATGCATCTGGCTTCTGGCGCGCCGTTTAAAGTGACCACATTCAAGAACCGCAGAGCCTGGCTTAGAGGCTTTACACTAGCAGCAGAGACCAAAACCATGCCTTTTCGTGACCGTTACACCGGCCTGATCAACCGTTACCGTGACCACCTGCCGGTGAATGATGACACGCCGATCATCAGCCTGGGCGAGGGGAATACCCCGCTGATTCGCTTGAAGAATATCCCCAAGCTGTTGGGCAAGGACGTGGATATCTACGTCAAATACGAAGGCCTGAATCCCACCGGCTCGTTCAAGGACCGGGGCATGACCATGGCGGTGACCAAGGCCGTAGAAGAGGGCAGCAATGCCATCATCTGTGCCTCCACCGGTAACACGTCTGCGGCCGCTGCTGCCTATGCCGCTCGTGCGGGCATCACCGCGTTTGTACTGATTCCGGAAGGCAAAATTGCCATGGGTAAACTGGCCCAGGCAATGATGTACGGTGCGGTGATCATGCAGATCCGTGGCAACTTCGACCAGGGCATGGAACTGGTGAAACAGGTGGCCGAGAAGGCGCCAGTGACCATCGTGAACTCGGTTAACCCGTACCGTTTGCAGGGGCAGAAGTCTGCTGCCTTCGAAATCGTTGAAGAGCTGGGCCGCGCCCCGGATTATCACTGCCTGCCCGTGGGCAATGCCGGTAATATCACCGCGCACTGGATGGGGTACAGCGAATACCACAAGTCTGGCATCGTCAACGCGGCCCCGAAAATGGTGGGCTACCAGGCTGAAGGCGCGGCGCCGTTCATGCGTGGCGAGCGAGTGAGCGATCCGGAAACCGTGGCAACGGCTATTCGTATCGGTAACCCGCAGTCCTGGGACAAGGCGTGGCAACTGCAGGAAGAATCCAAAGGCTGGTTCGACGAGCTTAGCGATCATGAAATCCTGACGGCGCAGAAATTGTTGGCTGAGAAAGAAGGGATTTTCTGTGAGCCCGCCTCTGCGGCCTCCATCGGTGGCGCCATGCGCGACATCAAGGCCGGCAAGATTCCGGAAGGCTCTACCATCGTCTGCACCTTGACGGGTAACGGCCTGAAAGACCCGGATACTGCCATTGCCCAGTGCCAGGACAGCCGCATGGTTACCATCGATGCGGATCTGGATGCGGTGAAAGGCGCGATCCTGTCCAACATGTCCTGATTGCTTCAGGCGTAATAAAAAAACGGAGCTCTCGGCTCCGTTTTTTTATGGGCATCTCTGCCGCTGGTGCCTGCAGGGATGCGCGGGAAAAGGCAGGCATCGTCACGATGTGCTACCATGCATGCTCTTTTGTGGCGAAAGGAACGACCACCCTGTGTCGAGATTACTGAAACCACCTACGTGTAACACCTCCTCTCTGGGCTGACTGCGCCCATGCCCTGGCTGGATTCTTCCCGGCCAACCCCCTGACTGATGTCTTGCTCTCTGATGATCCGAGCTTTGTGCGTGCTGGTGCATAGCCACAGAGGGGTATTTGACATTGGTCGATCACTATTTAGTCTGTTTAAAGACGATAAAGAAGGGAGAGACTGATGAAAGCATCGTTATTGGCGACGCCAAACGCTACCGGGGCCCCGTATGGCTCCCTTGTCCAAGGGATTGCAGCGGATTCGTATCATTGACGATCTGATCAAGGCTGCGACCAAAAGGGTCGCTTCGCGTTCAGGTGATGTCTGGCTGTGAAGCTATAGAGGAACCCAACCCGGTTTCCTCGCATCGTCCGGACCGACTGGCTGAAAGGCAGAAACACTGCCCCTCAAAGCAAGACGGAATACGGAGCTTAAATGAAAATTAATTACGAGACCGACTATGACGTCGGCCAGGACAATGTGCAGTTCATGGGAATGGACATGCACAATCCTGTCTTCTTTATCAGTGCAGTACTGATTCTTACCTTTGTGATTGGCACGCTGATCCTCCCGGAACAGGCCAACGCCTGGCTGAATGGCTCCAAGGGCTGGGCCATTGAACACTTCGACTGGCTGTTTATGGTCAGTGGCAATTTCTTTGTACTGTTCTGCCTGCTGTTGGCGGTGCTGCCGCTGGGTAAAATTCGCCTGGGTGGACAGAGCGCCAAACCGGAATTCTCCACGCTTTCCTGGTTCGCCATGCTGTTTGCGGCGGGCATGGGGATTGGTCTCATGTTCTGGAGTGTGGCCGAGCCGGTGGCCTATCTGAATGGCCAGTGGTACGGCACGCCGCTGGCGGTGGAAGCCGGCTCGGAAGCGGCGCGGCATACGGCCATGGGGGCGACCATGTATCACTGGGGGCTGCACCCCTGGGCGATTTACGCCGTGGTGGCGTTGTCGTTGGCCTTCTTCACCTATAACAAGGGCATGCCCCTGACGATCCGCTCTGCGTTCTACCCGCTGCTGGGTGAACGGTGCTGGGGCTGGCCGGGTCACATCATAGATATTCTGGCGGTGCTGGCTACCATCTTCGGTCTGGCGACGTCGCTGGGTCTGGGCGCTCAGCAAGCTGCCGGCGGCCTGCATTTCCTGTTTGATACGCCCAATGCGATCAATGTGCAGGTTGGCATTATTGTCGGTGTTACCGCTGTCGCGGTGCTCTCGGTGGTGCGTGGTCTGGATGGTGGCGTGAAGGTGTTGAGTAACATCAATATGAGCCTGGCCGTCTTTTTGCTGCTGTTCGTTATTATCGCCGGGCCTACCATGCTAATCATCACCGGCTTTGGTACCACTGCGGTGGACTACATCAGTAATATCATTCCGCTGAGTACCTGGTTTGGCCGTGAAGACAGTGAGTGGATGCATGGCTGGACCGTGTTCTATTGGGCCTGGTGGATTTCCTGGTCGCCGTTTGTGGGGATGTTCATTGCCCGCATTTCCAAGGGGCGTACCGTGCGTGAATTCATTGTGGCGGTACTGCTGGTGCCCACGGTGATTACCATTATCTGGATGAGCACTTTTGGTGGCACAGGGCTGGAGCAATCCATCAACGGCGTGGGTGAACTGGCCAACGGGGTGAGTGATGCATCGCTGGCCATGTTCCAGATGCTGGCGCATCTGCCGTGGACCGGCATCATTTCCTTTATGGCGATTGCACTGGTACTGATCTTCTTCGTGACCTCGTCGGACTCCGGCTCTCTGGTGATCGACTCCATTACGGCGGGTGGCAAGGTGGATGCACCGGTGCCCCAGCGCATTTTCTGGGCGGTTATGGAAGGCCTGATTGCGGGTGTGCTGCTGTATGGCGGTGGCAAGGAAGCCCTGAAGGCTCTGCAATCAGGGGCTGTCACAACCGGGTTGCCGTTCACCATCGTGCTGTTGTTGATGTGCGTCAGCCTGTTTATTGCCCTGTCAGCGGAACGCAAGCGCCTTCAATTGGCTTGATCTGGCGTTGCTGATCTTTAAAAAATGCCCGCTGATGCGGGCATTTTTTTTGGGCTCTTCGCGGATTAGAGTGAATAACACGCTTCTCGCTATCTGATGGGTTTATCGCGAATACCCGGCACTTTGCCAAACGCTCGACGCCGGATGCCTGACGTAACCCCAATAGCCTGAGAGGCTGTCGTTATTGCGGTATCTCTTTTGACGGGTATTTTGGGGATTGTCAGGGACATCATTCAGGCAATAATCGGGTAATGCATTTTGCGCACAGAGTATGGCGGCCAGGGGTTCAGGTTTTGAATGCAAGCGTCCGTCATCGGGCATCCGGCGTACAGCGACTGCCAGGGCGGGATAATGCGACAAGCTCTGAAGCTGGCTGATCACTCAATTCCGCGATGAACCATTTTTTTGGCGCCATGTTGGTATAACAGGAATGACTGACAGAGGAGGCAAGCATGTCTTTTCAGGTAACGGTCAACGGGTTTGAACAGGACGAGGTGGGGGATTGGGTCATGCTACTGTCTTGCGGCCACCGCCAGCACGTTCGTCACCAGCCGCCCTTTATTAACCGCCCCTGGGCGGTGAGCGAGGAGGGCCGCCGGCAGCACCTGGATATGGTGGTGACCTGCACCCAGTGTCAGCGGGGCATGCCGGTGCCGGAAAACACGCTAGGTGCTTGACGCCGGACGCATGATGCAAGGAAAACCAACAACGATGGGGTAGTTGATGCTTGTTGCCGTACTGCGATCATTATTGGCATCAGGCATCAGGCATCAGGCATCAGGCATCAGGCATCAGGTGTTCAGCGTAACTTGGTATGCCGATTAATGGTGTGCTGTAAGCCAAACAGGGCCGGCAGGTGGGGGCCGATTACGCCCTTGCCGGTGGTCAGCAGGGCGCCGCTCAGATCTCGCTGCGGATCCGCCCAGCAGTAAATGCTGATAAAGCCCAAATGCCCGAAGGATTTTGGGGCGCCGGGGCCGAACATGCCCATGCCCCGGTTGCCGAGCATAAAGCCGTTGGAGAAGTTCAGTGGCAGCATCAGCGTCCGGTCGAAGCGGGGGCGATGGTAGGCTGGCTCCAGGGCGCGGGCCACGGTGTCTGGCTGGAAGATCTGCTGGTCGCCATGGCGGCCGCCGTTAAGCAGCATCTGGAAAAAACGGCTGGCTTCTTCTGCGGTGGCATACAGGTTGCCTGCCGGTACGATAGCTTGCTGGAAACGCTCGTCGTTAGTGACTTCCACCACTTCATCGATACTGCCGCCCACTGCATAGCTGAGAAACAGGTCTACCAGTTTTAAGGGCAGCCCTGTGGACACATCCACGGCCCGTTCTGCGCCGGTCTGGCCAAAAGTGAAATACTTCATCCCCATGGGCTGGCGAATGACCCGGTCGAGGGTGGCGTTCAGGGATTCCCCGGTTATGGCTTCCACCACGGCGCCAAGAATGAAGCCGGCGGTTATCGCGTGGTAGGCCTGGGTATTGAATCCGCTGGGCTTGGCGGCGCAGAGGATGTCGATAATTTCCTGGGGCCGATAGAGAATGTCGGCTTCTACCGGTTCCTGGGGGCGGGGAATCCCGGCCTGATGGGTAAGCAGGTGGCGCAGGGTAGTGCGGCCCTTGCCGTTTTGTCCGTAAGCGGGCAGGTAGCGGGTCACCGGGTCGTCCAGATCAAGCTGACCCTGTTCCACCAGATGATGTACCAGCATGGCGCTGACCACCTTGGAGGCGGAGAACAGGCACACTGGGGTGTCCGGCGTCATGATGCGCTGGGTTGCCGGGTCGGCATAGCCGATGCTGCGGTTCAGCATGATCTCGCCGTGGCGGCGCAGGCACAGGCTGATCGCCGGGCTCATGCCGCTGCGATAGAGCTTGCGTGTGGCCCGCCAAATGGATTCAACTTGTTCAGAACCCATGCCGGTCTTGTCCAGCGGGGCTTCATCGCCGTGCTGAATCAGCTCGTCGAGGCTGCGGGGAATAGGGTTGCCGTGCTTGCTGATCAGGCGGCGTACACGCGGGCGAAGAGCCATAAATGTCTCGCAAAAAAATGGGGAGTGCAGGGCGCCGATAATAAAGGTCGACACCGTATTTATTGTGAAAGCACGCCATTGTCCATGATCAAGGGGGGACTGCAATGGCTGCCTGTGCCATCCGATTGGCGTCAAATCACAATAAAATGGCCCGTTGAAACGTAGCGACTGGGTTACAATGGGACGTAATGTTTACCCATCAGCCGCTGCCTACAATGATGGCAGCCCACAGCTATGACATCATCAACAATCAGAACAAGAGCACCTAACAGGAGGTCCCATGGAGACCATCAAGCAATCTGATTTCCAGAGCTTCGCGGAGTTTTACCCCTATTACCTCCAGGAGCATGGCAACCCCACCTGTCGCCGGCTGCACTTCTTCGGCACCCTGGGTCTGTTCGGCGTTCTGGCCGGCGTGTTCATGACCGGCAATCTGTGGGGCTTACTGTTGCTGCCAGTGGTGGGCTATGGCTTTGCCTGGGTGGGGCATTATGTTTTTGAAAAAAACCGCCCAGCTACCTTCAAGCATCCCTGGTACAGCCTTGCCGGTGATTTTGTCATGTTCAAGGATATCCTCATCGGGCGGATTGAGTGGTAACGAGAGACGCTACAGGCAACACGCTTCACGCAAGCACGCGGAGAGTGGAATGACGGCGGTTGGGATTTTTCGCCCGGGTGAATCGCTCGCCAGGGATAGTGACCTGCCTGATCTGGATTGCCGGGAAAATATTGATGCCATGGTGCACGGGTTTTATCAGCGCTTGCTGAAGGATCCGGTGATGGCACCGGTGTTTCTGCAGGTGGCGGGGATTGATCTGCAACAGCACCTGCCGACCATCTGCCAGTATTGGTACAAAATGCTGTTGGGCGAGCAGGACTATCAGCGCCATATGATGGCAAAGCATCGTGCACTGGACGATCGCGAGCCGCTTACCGGGGAGCATCACGAGCGATGGCTGGGCCATTTTATGGCGAACCTGGAGGGGCGCTTTGCCGGGCCGATGACCGACCGCGCTCGCCTGATCGCCCAGCGCGTCATGCATAACCTGTATATGCACCTCAGCGCCCGACGGGGCCATGGCTCTGTGGAGAGCTGAAAAAGGTGGGCTCATCGCGGGATGGGCGATCCAGTGCTCTCTTGGCAACCCCCCAAAGACGCCGCGCAAGAGCGCCAGTTATCCAGGCTTTTGGCCTTTCTCATCAGGCATTCGGAGCCACGCGGATCAGAATAGCGGCAGCACCATGTTGCCGGCCAGCAGGCCGGCGCCGCTGAGGTAGCAACTCCCGATCAGGATGGGATCGGAACCGAGAGCCTGGCGTCGGAGATGAAAATACAGGCCGGTGGCCAACAAGCCCACCGCAACAACACACACGCCAATCCAGAGAATCTGGGTCATGGTGGTATCCTGCTTTCGATGACGTCTTTTATTTTTACCGCTGTCGCTACGTTGCCGTCAATGACGCCGTGGGCGGGCGCCTGCGTCAGCCAATAATGCCTTGGGCCTGCAGCTCTGCAAATTCAGCGTCACTCAATCCCAGTTCATCACGGAGCACGGCCTGGTTATGGCTGCCCACCTCGCCACCGGGCCAGCGGGTTTCGCCGGGCGTGTCGGCCAGCCTTGGGGTAATGGCAGGGACCTTGAGCGGTTTGCCGTTGATTTCCACCTGCTGGAACAGGCCGCGGGCCTGGAAGTGCGGGTCTTGCATCATGTCGGCCACGGAATAGATGGGGCCGGATGGCACCCGGGCTTCTTCGAGAATCGCCAGGATTTCATCACTGGGCAGGCTGCGGCACCAGCTGTCCAGCGCGGCGTCGATGGCTTCTTCGTGCTCCACGCGACCGGCGTTGCTGGCCATGGCGGTATCCTCAGCCATATCGGGGCGGCCGGCGGCGGTCATCAAGCGTTTGAAAATGGAATCGCCGTTGCCGCCGATCACCACGAACTTGCGGTCGGCGCAGCGGTAGGTGTTGGTGGGAACAATGCCGGTGACGGTGGAGCCGGCGGGTTCGCGGATGACGCCGGCCCCATCGAATTCCGGAATCACCCCTTCCAGCAGGTTGAACACGGATTCGTAGAGGGCCACATCCACGACCTGTCCCTGCTCACTGTTCTGTCGCTCGAACAGGGCCAGCAAAATGCCCAGCGCTGCGTGCAGCCCGGCGATGGTGTCGCCCAATGACAGGTTGGGGCGCACCGGGCGCTCGCCGGGAAAGCCGTTCACATAGCGCAGGCCGCCAATGCCTTCGCACACTGAGGCGTAGCCGGGTTTGCTGGCGTAGGGGCCGGTCTGGCCGTAGCCGGAAATGCGGGTATAGATCAGCCCCGGGTTGTCGGTGGCAAAGCTGTCCGGGCCCAGCCCCCAGGTTTCCATGGTGCCTGGGCGGAAGTTCTCGATGACCACATCGGCACCCACCATCAACCTGCGAGCCAGCGCCTTGCCCTGGTCGGTTTTCAGATCCAGGGTGACCGATTTCTTGTTGCGTCCCAGGCTGCGCCACCAGAACGAGGTGCCGTCCTCATCCAGTTTGCGCCAACCGCGAATCGGGTCGCCACCGGGGGGTTCCACTTTCACCACATCGGCGCCGAAGTAGGCCAGCAGGGTACCGGTAAAAGGCCCGGCGAGTAGCTGTCCCAGTTCGATAACGCGCACCCCCTCCAGGGGCAGGCGGCGGGATGAGGGTTGAGTCATGGAGCCTCCAGGGCAGTGGTTTTAACAAGCTCATAAGCCTAGCGGATTCAACAGGGCAGTGGCAGTGGCGCTGTTGACTGTAGCCATCGGCAAGGCGGGCGAATTGTGTCAGCCATGGCCGGGCCTATACAATCCGCGGCCAGCCACGAGGAAAACCCATGACCCCGGAACGTTACCGCCGCATTTGCGACACCCTGGACCGCCGCCAGCCTGACCTGACTGTCATCATGGACGGCGTGCACAAACCCCATAATATCGCTGCCATAGTGCGTACTTGTGACGCGGTGGGGATTCTTGATGTGCATGCGGTGTTGCCCAAGAACCGGGCTCGCATGGCGGCGGGCACGGCCATGGGCTCGCAGCGGTGGGTGCAGGTGCATAAGCGCGATGAAAGCACCGACGTGATCCGTGAATTGCAGGGCCAGGGGGTGCAGGTGCTGGCGGCACATTTGTCCGATGATGCGATTCCCTATCGGGAAGTGGATTACACCCGGCCAACGGCGCTGTTGTTGGGGACCGAAAAATTCGGCGTCAGCGACGAGGTGGCCAGCGTGGTGGATCAGAATGTGACCATTCCCATGATGGGCATGGTGGAGTCATTCAATGTGAGTGTGGCGGCGGCGATTATTCTTTCCGAAGCCTGTGAGCAGCGCCGGGCGAAAGGGTTTTATGATCAGCCACGTGTGGACGCCGCTCGCTACCACGAGCTGCTTTTCCGGTGGGGCTATGCCCGTATTGCCCGTTTATGCGATGCCCACGGGGTGCCGTATCCGGAGCTGGATGAAGACGGGCAGGTGAAAGACAGCGCCGAGCTTACGGCGCTGTTGCAGAAGACCCAGACGGAGACGTAGCAGCGGGGGCGGCCGCTGCAGGTGCCGCCTCGGGGGAAGGCGCAGGCTTGCTGGCTGGCACGGCAACTGGCCCCAGCGGCGTCGCTGTCGGGGCGTGGCTGACCTGCCACTGAAAGTCGCTGGCCCCACCTTCGCCTACCCAGGCCGGGAACCACAGGGTGTTGTCCATGGTGGCGTAGCGCAGGCGGCGGATATCGATATCCTGATCGTTGGCCAGGGTGATCATTCTGGCCAACACCTGGCCATGATGAATCTGGTCCACCGCCGGGGTGGTGTCGACAATGGCCTGGTGAACGATCTGGTTGAAGGTGTCGCGGGGGATGCCGGAGAAATTCATCCGGTCCAGATCCGCAATAAAGGCATCGGCCAACTCATCCACGGTGCCTATGCGACCATCGGCTTTCAGCTCAGCCAGCTTCTTGTTGACCACTTCATCGTATTTCTCGAATGCGCCGTCCTGTTCGGCGGCGGCCAGGGCCACAATGGCTTCGCCCAGGCTGTCCATGTTCTGGAAGTCGAGCTTGGGGATCGCGCCCATCAGATCAATCACCGTATCGGGAATGCCTTCGCTCTGGAAACCCAGCCGCGGGGTGGCACCGGGATCGCGCTCGTACTTGGTGGTGCTGTTGGCATCATCCTCGTAGAACATGTTCATGGTCACGCCATCCAGGAAGGCATCGAACAGGCCGTTGGGCACCACCGGCATGTGGTTGCTGAAGAACATTTCCCAGCCCTGATTGGAATCCAGGTGTAGCCAGTCGCCGGGCAGGCGGGTGGCATTCATGCGGGTTTCGAAGTCGCTCATGGTGCCGTCCACGATCCCGTACTGTTTGTCGTCGTAGACGGAATCAAAGGTCAGCCGGGCGCCATCCAGGTTCTGGAAATCAATGGCAAAGTGAATGCGCGGCTCACGCAGGAACATCAGGAAAAACTTCAATACCTTCATGCTGCCGATGGCGAACCGGGAGGGAATAGTCACCGACTGTTCGTAGAAATCCACCTGGAATTTCTGGCTGAAAAAGGTGGGCAGGTAGGCATACCAGACCCGCGCCTTGACCAGCATGGAGGCGCGCACGGCGCCGTCACGCACGGCCAGGGGGGTGGCTTTGATGTTCTTGCGGGTATCCAGGTCCACGCGCAGGTTCTGGTTGAGGATGCCGGTGCTGATATTCACATACACATTATCAAAGACATTTTCGTCTTTGTGGGGTCCCAGGCGCGGTGCCATGGACTGGATCTGGGTGAAATCCCTGGGTTCATACTCCATGCGCATCAGGGTGGTCTGGATCCAGCCTTCGTCCAGATTCACCTCCACATAATCCGCCCGTGAACGTTCGCTGTTATTACGCACCAGATACAGATAGCGGGGCTTGTTACGCGGCGAGTCGAGACGGATTTCTTCCAGCATTTGCCCTTCGGCCAGGGTGTGTTGCGCCGGATCGAAGCGGTCCCAGCCGCCATCGCGGAACATGAAAACCAGTTCATCGAAATCGTCAAAAATGCCGGGCTCGCCTTCCGCCTTGCTGTCGTTTTCACCCTCAATCCAGATCAGGCCGGTCTTGTCGAACTCGTCGATCTGGTAGGGCACGGGAATCAGCTTGCCGGCCCGCACGGCCATTAACGACAGTTCCTCGGTGGGGATGCCGTTGTGGCGGAGCAGGTCGTAGCCCTTGATTTCCATGGGGTACAGGTAGGTGAACTGGGTGGTATCCAGTGCTTTAAGGGTGTAATCCAGCTGTGCGGTGGAGATGCGAGTCAACCCGGTGGCCCAGCGGCCCATGGCACTGGGGTCGGCCTTGTAGAACTCCACGAAATGTTTGAAATAGGCGTCGGGTACGCCGTCTGTCCAGATTTCCCGTGCCTTGAGGGGGCTGGTCACACTGAGCAGTAGCGCGATAACGCCAATCCATCCCTGTCTGCCGGTCATTTTGTTATTCTCTTCGACGATTTCGGATAGGAAAAGTAGGCCCTAGAGTATGACAACAGAACAGGAAAAAGTAGGCCTCAACGCCTTGCACGAACGGCTCCACCGCGTATTACCGGCGGTGTCCCTGTCGTGCCAGGCATTGCCACAAACGCCCGCCCTGCGCCTGTGGCTACTGGATGAGCTGTTCCCGGAGCAGGCGCTGGACCCGGAAATGGTCAATGCAATCATGGAAGAGCCGCCGTACTGGTCGTTCTGCTGGGCTTCCGGGCAGGTGCTGGCGCAGTATCTGCTGGATAATCCCGAGCAGGTGGCCGGCCGTTGTGTGGTGGATGTGGGCCCGGGTTCGGGGGTGGTCGCCATTGCCGCTGCCATGGCCGGGGCACGCAAGGTCATCGCCTGTGATCTGGACGAGGATGCGCTCACGGCCACGGCCATGAACGCCCGGGAGAACGGCGTCGAGGTGGTGCTGAGCAATGATCTGGACTCCTCCCTGGCAGAGGCGGACCTGGTGACAGCCGCAGATATTCTCTATGACCGCGATAACCTGCCGTTACTGGCTCGCTTTCAGGCTGCCGGTGCGGTGCTGCTGGCGGATTCCCGGGTGCCGGACCTGAACCCGCCGGGCTACCGGCTGCTGGGGGAGTGGCAGTCCTGTACCTGGCCGGATCTGGGGGAATCGCGGGAGTACAACGGCGTTCGTCTGTTTGCTTCGGAACCGTAGACGCTTGCGCTGGTCAGAAAAAAGTGGGTGACGCCTAATCCCCGGTACCAGCGATTGCGGGTCGGGCATTTCTGGGTGGCATCCGGTACTGGACTTTTAGCCCATCATCCCTTTTATCGATGATGCTTTCCTTGAAACAGGAGGAACAACCGTTGTTTGAAAAAACGTTGTCTACGCAAAAAAAACCAATCCTTCCCGTCGTCTGGGTGCTGACGCTGTTATGTGTTGCCTTTTCCCCGGTTCAGGCGGCTTTGCCTGCTGTCACGGCCGAAGGGGACGCGCTGCCCTCGCTGGCGCCCATGCTGGAAAAAACCTCGCCGGCGGTGGTGAATATTGCCATTGAAACCCGGGTGCGGGCGGCGCGTAACCCGTTAATGGATGACCCTTTCTTCCGTCGCTTCTTCAATATGCCGGAACGCCAGCGGCCCTCCGAGCGCCGCGCTGCCAGCGCTGGCTCCGGGGTGATTGTGGATGCTGCGGAAGGCTATGTGCTGACCAACGCCCACGTGGTCAAGAACGCCGATAATATCGAAGTCACGCTCACCGATGGCCGTGAACTGTCGGCGGAACTGGTGGGTGTGGATGAGGAAGTGGATCTGGCCGTCCTGAAACTGGAAGACGCGGAACGCCTTACCCAAATTGCCATCGCCGATTCCACTGGCCTGCGGGTCGGTGATTTCGTGGTCGCCATTGGTAACCCTTTCGGGCTTGGCCAGACCGTGACCAGCGGCATCGTTTCCGCGCTGGGTCGCACAGGGCTGGGCATTGAAGGCTATGAAAGCTTTATCCAGACCGATGCGTCCATTAATCCGGGCAACTCCGGTGGTGCACTGGTCAACCTGCGTGGTGAGCTGGTGGGTATCAATACGGCGATTCTGGCGCCGGCCGGTGGCAATGTGGGTATCGGTTTTGCCATCCCCACCGAGATGGCCGAGAACGTGATGCAGCAGCTGATCGAACACGGTGAAGTGCGCCGCGGCATGCTCGGCGTCACCATCCAGGACCTGACCGCAGAACTGGCGGAAGCCTTTGGTGTTGAGCGCCAGCGCGGCGTGGTGATCACCCAGGTTGTAGAAGACAGTGCGGCAGAGAAAGCCGGCCTGAAAAGCGGTGATGTGGTCACCGCCGTGGACGGCCGCCCAGTAAACCGTGCGGCGGACCTGCGTAACAAGGTGGGCATGGCGCCGGTGGGCGAAAAAGTGACCCTGAGCATCCTGCGTGACAGCAAGAAAAAAGATGTCACCGCCGTGATCAGTGAATCATCACGGGAAACCGCTGGTGGTGAAGCTGTTTCCAAATTCCTGGAAGGCGCCAACCTGCGCGACCTGCGCAAGGGCGAGCTGCAACATGCCGACGCCGGTGTGCTGGTCGACGAAGTAGAGCGAGGCTCCCCGGCCTGGCGAGCCGGGCTGCGCAACGGTGACGTGATCATCAACGTGAACCGCCAGGACGTGGAAACCATGGACGAGTTACGCAAGGCCGTGGGCGATAAAGAAGCGGCCCTGTTGTTGCGGGTTAACCGCAACGGCGGCGTGTTCTTTGTGGTGGTGCGTTAATCGACTAACCCTCAAGCTGTAGCAAGAAAGCCGGCATTAATAGTCGGCTTTTTTGTGGGCGGCCCTTATAGTAAGTTTTCGTAGGTCGACTTAGGCGTAGCCGTAAGCCGACAATCTGTCTTCTTTCTGGCTGCGTTGTTGGGCGTCGGATTACGGCCTTCGGCCTCTCTGTGCCCTTGGGTAAATCCGACCTGCTTTAAGACGCTTTACGTGTCATCTTTTTCAAAGCTCCCATGGCGGCCTGCGCCTCTTGCGAAGCGTTCTGCGCCGGCCAGGGCTTCTTCGAATACTACCGGGAATCCCCCGGCGCCTTCGTCGCGCAGGGCGGTTTCCTGGTCCTTGTCCCATTGTTGGTAGGCGGATAGCCGGTCTGCGCGCAGGCAGCGTTGTGGGAAGGCGGCGATCTGGCGGGCCAGGGTGATGGCTTCGTCCAGTGCTTTGCCTTCCGGGGCTACCCGATTGGCGAGGCCAATCTGCAGGGCTTCTTCCGCATTAACCGGACGACCGGTGAGAATCATGTCCATGGCGCGGCTATGGCCGATCAGGCGGGGCAGGCGGACGGTGCCGCCATCAATCAAAGGCACGCCCCAGCGCCGGCAGAACACGCCGAAGGTGGCGGTGTCCTCCATCACGCGCAGATCGCAGAACAGGGCCAGTTCCAGTCCTCCTGCGACCGCGTAGCCGGATACGGCGGCGATTACCGGTTTGCTTAACAGCATGCGCGACGGCCCCATTGGGCCGGGGCCTGTCCCCGTGGCTTCCACCTCATTTCGCAGTGCCGGGTCGCCCATGGCAGACAGGTCGGCACCGGCACAGAAATTATCGCCAGCGCCATGGAGGATGGCTACATGCAGAGTCGGATCCTGCTCAAAGTGGTCGAAGGCGGCACGCAGCGCATCGGCGGTGGGCCGGTCGACGGCGTTGCGTTTTTCCGGGCGATTCAGGGTGATGATATAAAGGCCGTCTCGTTGTTCTGTTAAAACCGGTTCGCTCACAAGGTCACCTTGGTTGTCTGCCACAGGGGAATCATTACAGTGGGTTCTCTACAGATGGGAACATCTAAGCATAAGACTTGCCGGTATGTCTGCCGGTAGCGGGCGAGTTTGTTGGAGACGGTGATGGCGTATGTGCGTGAGTACGAAGATGAGAGCATTACCCGCGAGCAGCTGGATCAGGGTGACGGGTTGAGACTGCTTGAATTCGGCGCCAATTGGTGTGGTTACTGCATTGCGGCCCAGCCGGATATCGAAGCGGCGCTTGCGGAGCACTGCGATCTTGAGCATATAAAAATAGCGGATGGGCCGGGAAGGCCCTTGGGGCGTAGTTTCCGGGTGAAGCTCTGGCCGACGTTGATTCTGATCAGGGACGGTGAAGAAACCGGGCGTATTGTCCGGCCGGAGAGTGAGAAAGATCTGAAGGGGTTTCTTCGCAGCTGTTGAAAGCGAGCAAGATGGCGGGGCAGGGTCCCGCCGTGTGTCTTAGTGGCTAAGCGTGATGATGGCCGTGTTGGACCAGGCGCCCGCCTGATCCTTCACCCGATAGGTAATCGAGTCAGTTTTATTGCCAAAGAAGAAGGGAAAATAGCGTAGCTGGCCATCTCCAAGGTTCTCTGCGTAGCCCCGATTCGGACCTTGTGTAATCTCAAGAGAAGCGGGGTCGATGTTGTTTTGCGCATCGGTATCGTTTTCCAGTGGGTTCAGGTACTGCCAGCCCCAATAGCCGATAGACAGATTGTCGTTATTGGCCTGGGGGGCACTGTTTTGGTAGGAGACGGTGATCGTGGTCGAGTCCTGGTCTTTGAACCCTTCGTCATCTGTCACGGTAAGCGTCGCCGTTATGATGATGTCATCGTCATTGGCATCAAGGTTGGGCGTTTCGAACTGTGCCACGGCCTGGTCTGCGCCGGTAATATCAATATCAGGTTGATCCAGTGTCCATTGATATTCTGTGATGTTGCTGTCGTCGGAAGAGAATTGCCCGTGCAGGGTGAATGTCTGGTTCTGGCCTGTTGAGAATCCAGGGCCAGCATTAGCTGTTGGTACGCTGGGGTGGCGAGCATTAAGCGCAATGGTTCCCAGCAGGGCAGGGTTCTGAGTGCCTCCACAGTGCTGGGAAAAACTGGCCATGAAGCTGTCGACCTGGTCTTCCTGTTGTTCAATGGAGTGAACGGTAAAGCCACCGGAAAGCGTGTCGCACCCTCGGCCGTCGCCGGAAATGCTGAGTCCACCAAGGCCATCGCTCTGAAAGGGGAAGCGCTCAGCCTGATAGTTGCCGGGTTGTAACGCCGCATTGTAGGGCGCGGCAAAATCCGCCCGCCAGTTATCGCCATCATCAATGTGTACGGACACGCCATTGTCATAGTTAATGCTGGGGTTGAAGGTACTGAAAGCATCGTCGAAGTACAGCTGCTTGCCTTGCCCGATATAGTCACCTTCAGGGCTGTTTATCTGCATATAGGTTAATGGCGCACTTTTACTCACCAGTGGCAGCGTTAGTGTTTGGGAATTGTTTTGCCCAAGGCTGTCAGTGACGGTGAGTTTTAGCGTGAGCTCTTCGCCATCCAGAGGCAGGGAAGGAACGGTAAAAGACGGTGTTGCGCTGTTCGTGTTCGTCAACGTAATTGCGGGGCCATTCAATTGCTCCCACTGGTAGCCGGCAATAACACCGCTATCGGAATACGACTTTTCGGCAGACAGGGTTACAGAGGTGTCGTCAATTAGCTGGCGCATGGGGCGTTCAATAACCGCAACCGGATGCGGTAAATTTTCTGGCAGAGTGGAGTTGATGCGGATGCTGCCGTTTAGCGGGGCATCGTTATTGCCGCAGTACTGTACGAAGTCCAGTGCTATGACCGGATTCGCTGCCGCGAGATCCAGTTCATGAATGAAGAAGTCACCGTCAATGGTGTTGCAACCGCGGTGATCCATGGAAACGGAAAGGCCTGCTCGCAAGGCACCTTTAAAGGCATTTCGTTGTGCATTCAAATAGTGCTCTTCTTCCAGTACCTGGTTGTCCGGTGAAGAAAAAATCATGTCCAGGTCGGTGTTCGCGTCTTCGTAGCCCAGAGTCAGCCGGGATTGTGTGTAATCCAGGCTGATGGTTCCGGTACTGTCAGAGAGCGTTTGCGTAATCCCGCCTCCAATATAATCCCCTGGTTCGCTGTTGAGGTGAATGGTACCTCCGGCTGTGGCAACGGCAGGGGCCAGAATGCAAGGCAAAAGGCTCATTAACGTCAGTTTCATAGTTCCCCCTTGTGTGGTCTTGGTCCGGTTTGATACCGGTGTCACAAGGAGTATAGGAATCGCCGGGGCCGGGAATGTGCGATATATCGGACAGTGCTGTAGGCCATCACGTTAATGTCAGGGGGTGTGACCGTTGTGGCAGTTTAAATAGGTTAGAAATTCAGCGCTGTTGGTGTCACAAAATTTCCAGCACCACCTTGCCCACCGATTTACCTGACTGTAGCAGTGCCAGCGCCGCATGAGCATCATCGAAGGCAAAGCGATGGCCCACATGGGGTGGGGGCAGGGCAATGGTCTGTAGTTCGCTGAGCAAGGCCTTCATGCTGGCTTTTTGCTCCCATAGCCAGATCAGATTGAAGGCCATCACCGACCGGTTGCTGCTGATCATATCCATAACGTCATAGCGGGGGCGGCGGAGGTAGCGCCAGGCGGCTTTGAGATAGTTGGGGCGGTTGCCGGTGGGGGTGAATTCCGCAGCGCCGAAAACCACTAGCCGGCCCATGGGGTTCAGTGCGGCAAAGCTGGCTTGCTGGACGGTGCCGCCGATGGCGTCGAGCACCAGATCGAAACGGTGGCCGGTTTCGGTGAGTTGTCGGGAAAAATCCGCTTGGCGTATCAGCACATTTTCAAAACCCATTTCCTGCAGCATCGCGGCTTTGTCGGGGCTGCCTACCGTTCCAACCGGGTTGGCACCCAGCAGGGTCGCCAGTTTCATGGCCTGCAGGCCGACTCCGCCGGCGGCGCTGTGAATCAGTACACGTTGCCCTGTCTGGATGGCGCCGAGGGTGGTCAGGGCATACCAGGCGGTGAGGGTCTGGGCCGGGAAGGCGGCGCCCTGAACGAAGCTCCAGTCGTCGGGTAGGGGGATCAGGTAATCCGGTTCGCTATCAACACTGGAGCAGTAACCGCCGAACCGGGTGACACCCATCACCCGGTCGCCAACCTGGAAGGCGCTGTCGGTATTGTCGGTATCTGTGCCTGTGTCGATGACTGTGCCGGCAAATTCCAGCCCGGGGATGAAGGCGCCTTCCGGGGTTGCGGAGTAAAGGCCGGTAAGGGCGAAAATATCCGCAAAATTCAGCCCCACCGCATGAACCTGCACCCGGACATGCCCGAGAGACAGGGGAGGCAATGGCCGCTGCTTTTGAACCAGATTGGCCAGGCTGCCAGCCTTGGGCGTTTCCCAAACTGTTACCGTGGGCATGACGAGTTCCGATGGTTAAATGGCCAGTATGCGGGGTCGCAGGGTGAGGCTCAATGTGCCCGTACCTCAGGATACAGGCCTCTTCATGCTCTGCGCAGTACAGGCATTATGTCGCTGCATATTCATCTTGTTGCTTAGCTTTCTTCATGTCAGTCTTTACCCCGTATTTATGTCAGCCGATTGCCGGCAGACAGTAAGGAGATTAACGACATGGAAACGTCGACACAGGGACGGGCGGTGCGCGTCTGGCTGGGCTATGCCTTGCCGACACTGGCTCCGGCTCCGCATCGTCAGAAACTGTATGACCAGCTTGGCCAGATTTTTATTCCGGCCACGGTTCAGTTTATGGGGCCGTTGGGATTGCAGGCTTATATCCCTTCCATCGTACCGACCAGCCGCCATGCGGTGGTGCCGGACGAAATTGCGCTGGTGTTTTATCCGGACCCGGCGACCTACGAGGCGGCGTGCCATGAAAGCTGTGGCGGGCGTGCCTATGCATCGCTGCACAGTACGGTTTTCAGTTTCAGTACAGAGGCGGGCCGGCCGGCCAGCCACAGTGCATTCCCGGCGCAGTTTCGCGGTGACCCATCCCAGACCGGGGCCATGCAGGTTCTTGATCACGGTGAGAGTTGGCAATCCGGGCGGGTTATCAGTGAAGTCGCGGTGCGCACGGAGGAAACCGCAGAGGCCTTCCGGGGCGCGGTTTGTGAGCGTTTTGCCGGATTGCTGAAAGCTATGCCAGAGGGGCTGTCTGGCGCGTTCCTGTATCTGGACGATGATCTCTGTGTTTGTTGGTCGCTTTGGACTGGTAATCCGCAACCACTGGCCGAAGGGCTGGGCGAACGAGCGTTGCTGAGCGAATCCGTGCCTTGCTCTGTGCCACCTTCCCCCTTTGCTCGCTATGCCGGGCTCCATGTGCAGGCAGGTGATAGCCTGAATCTGCAGTTCGCCACCAGCCCCGCGGTGCCCGCGCCGGCGGAGGAGGCTGGCTGATGGGTTTTTCCAACCGGGATTTCACTCTGCTGGACACGCGCCTGTTCAAGGCCTTTATGGCGGCGGCAGAAACACGCAGTTTTACCCATGCGGCCACGCGGGCTCACATGACGCAATCTGGCGTGAGTCAGCATATTGCCAAGCTGGAAGAGCAGATTGGGGTCACCTTGTTCAAGCGGATCGGCAAGAAGGTGGTGCTCACCGATGCGGGCGATGCGTTGACCCAGTACATTCGGCATCAGATGCTCACTACCCAGCAGTTCATGGATGAAGTGCATGCCATGGAAACCCGGATTGTGGGGCTGGTGTCCTATGCCATGCCGCCCAGTTGTCTGATGTCACCGCATTTTCCCATGTTGCTGGAGCGGCGCCTGGCGCACCCGGATATCGAGTTGAAAATTACGCTCACATCCACCCAGGACGTGGTGCAGATGGTGCTGGATGACCGGGCCGATTTTGGTTTCGTGACGGAAAAAAATGACCACCCTCTGCTGGAATACCGGTTGTTCTGTCAGGAAGAATATGTGCTGGTAAGCCGTGACCCGCCTGATGGCAAGCGGCCCAGTGAAAGCGTGATACTGGAGCAGGCGTTCATCAATTATCCCGGCTCAGGGTATTACTATGATCGCTGGCTCAAGCATGCTCTGCCGGAGCGCTGTAACCTGAATGCCTATTCGTTGACCTATGCCGGGGAAATTAACTCAATTCACGGTGCCATTGATATGGTGGTGGGCGGCCTGGGTGTGGCGGTGCTGCCCAGCCATTGCGTTGCTTCACAGCTGGAAGACGGGACCCTTCATCGCGTGGAAACGGGCAAGCCACTGATGAACAATATCTATATCACCACTATCAAAGGCCACGATTACCCATCCCGGGTGGAACAGGTAATCGACTGGTTTTTCGACATGACTCACTGATCAGATCAGTGCGATTAATGGCCCCTGGGTGGCGTTGATTACCAGCAGTCGACTGCTTGCGGCGTTCACCGCCTGTTTGGCCTGACAGGTCCAGCCCAGGCAGTCCGTGTGAAAACGATTAACGGTGAGCTGGCCATTACCGGTCTCGTAGGCGACAAAGCCGGGTCCTTCCTGCAGGGCAATCGTGGCGGTCTGTGTGGTGTCCATGGACAGGGGAAGCTTGGTGCCCACCGGGTGCGAACCCTGGGAAGGGTCGTCCATGTAATGGTCGATGTTCACCGCGTTGTAGCGCGGGTTCATCTTGAAGAAAAAGTTTTCCCCGCCGAGCGTGAAAAAGCTGAAATTTTCCCAGCCTTTTGCCCATTCCTTATGCCAGGTCATGGCCACGCCAAGCGGGGTGTTGGGAGGCACCGTGAGTTGATAAAGGCGGCTGGTGCCGGTGCTTTTATTGTAGGCCATGAACTGGCAGCTATCCCGGTAAGCAAAGGCATGTACGGTAGTGAATCCGGTAGTGATGTCACCGTAGGTTTTCTGGAAGCGATACTGGTGTGCGAAGTGGTCCGGCATCACGCGGAAGAAATCAAAAATACCGTCTGACTCGTTGTAGGCGAGTAGATGCAGTTGATTACCCAGCATAAAAGGGCTGAGTTGTTGATACGGTTTCTCCGCATTCAGCTCGATAACGGGGCTAAAGCTGTGTGCTTTTTCATCCACCAACACCATGGACAGCATGCCATTGTGCTGGCTGATGAATAGCTCGCTGCCTCGTGCACACAGGCTACTGGCGTTGCCCAGAATCTGTTCGCCGCTGAAGGGTGCCAGTGGCGTCAGGGTTACCTGGTCCCGTTGTTCCTGTGCGCACACGGAAAACCATTGAATTGCTGTACTCATTGTCCTTTCTCCTTTCGGTCGGCTTCGGCGGCCAGCAAGGCCCAGGTGGCGAGTGCGCCGTTGTAGCTGGTGTATAGGCCCTGCTCCCGGTAGATGTAGCCGGCCCAGCTGTCCTGCAGGGAGGCGGGCAGGGCGCCATTGATAACCGGGTCGGACACATTACGCACAAAGCCAAAGGCCGTTTTTTGTTGCTGGCATGCCATGCCGACCACGGCATCGTCCATTTCCACCATGCAACCCAGTTTTTCCAGGCCGTTATCGGTGGTGCCGAACAGGAAGGTGTCGGTGGTGATGATGGGTTGTTCTGTGACCACTTTCAGTTGAGCGGCGGCCGGGTCGGGGTCGATATGGGCGCCTGCAGGATACTGTGGGCTCACTGGCAGAATCTGCGGCCCACGGGTGTGGAGCACTCCTTCCTGGGCCAGAGGGAGATAACGGTTATCCGGCTGCCAGCTGGACGTCACGGTACTGTGATTGAAACGGGCATTGGCGAAGTGTTTCAGGCAATGGAAATAGGCCTGGTTGGTAATCAGGGCGCTGCCCAGGGCGTCTTCGCTGCGTACGCCGCCACCAGTACCGATGGATAACAGCAATGAGGGTTGGGCTTCCTGGCAGATTTGTTCAACAAAACGGATCAGGGGAAGCTGGCTGCCATCCTGGGCCAGGTGCATGCCGGATTTGACCAGCAAGACGTTCAAGTCGCCGATGCGGACCTGGCGGAAGCTACCCCAGCTTTCGCTGTACAACGAAGGCGCGCCGCCCTGGAAGGTCTTGGAGACATCCACCATATATTGATAAATCTGGTAGTAGTCGCGCTGGTAAGACAGCCAGCCTTCCTGCCATTCATGGCTGTGCAGCTGATCCGGTGTGAGCGGATCACGCCGGTTGGTGAGTACCTGATTCATGGCGGCCCACTCTGCCAGGGTCCAGGTCATCACGACCACGTCGGCTTTGGGTAAGGGAGAATCGGCTTGATGACTGGGCGTTTCTTCGATGTGGGGAATCCGGTTATCCGGAGCGCCCAGTTTCTTCCAGTCCACCGCAGGCAGGTGGTCGGGGTTTTCAGGTAGCGCAATGATGCGTTGTGCGTTGAGCAGGGTCTCGGGTACCAGCGATGTGTCGAGGCTCATGAATCGTCCTTGTTCTCTTTTTATTGCCGGCTCCCCCCAAGGTACGCTGTGGATCGCTTCCCTGGTTGCCGGGTGGCCTCCATCCTACCCGGTAATTTTTACCCGATTCATTATCGTTAATGATGGTTGTGATCATCGCTGATAATGCATCTGTGATTATGGATTTCATCACCATCCATAATTTCCCAACGCTGATATTTCGCTCTGATACTGATTGCGCCAAATGGCACATCGTGAGGCATGGAAATGCCCGATAAAAAACATCATCAGGAGAATGATTATGAGCGATATGACGAAAACGCTTTGGGGACAATTCATGACCGCCTTCCAGGATCAGATCAAGATCGAAGGCGTACCGCAAATGTTGACCGGGCCGACCCCGTGGAACTGGGGTGGCAAGAATCCACCGATGGGCTCGCTGCCGTATCAGCAAGTACAGTTTCTCAATATTGTGCCTGCCAGCCCGCAGGTGGATCCGAATACCTACGGCATGAAGCAGGGATTCGGTGACCAGTACCGCATGTTTCTGAACTTCCTTATGGCCGATGGCGGTGAAGCCGGCCAGGCGTTGCAGCAGAAGATATCGGATGCTTCGCACAACCTGTTTCAGATCCAGTCCAGCGTGAATGTGGCTTATCAGAACTTCAAACAGCAAACCAGCAGCACCGAGTCATTCGATGACTGGTTGGCCAATGAAGGTCTGGCCTCCGCATCGCAGTTGAACCAGGCAAAAGCACAACTCAAGGAAGCCAACAGCAACTACACGGAATACATGCAGAAGCTGAAAGGCCCGATCAGTGAGGCGACCAAGCGCTATGACGATAACCTGGTGACGGTTGTGGGCCAGGATGGCAACTCGGTGAAGGATCAATCCGCGTTTCAGATCAGTGAAACCCCCTGGGACTACGTTAACCGGATCACCGGTAACAACTTCGGTGGAGCCGCTACCGCCGGTTCCGCCAAAACCTTCTCTCTGGATTCGTCCACCAAACAATGGTCAGACAGCACCGTCTATGGTGAAACAGAACTGGGCGGGTTGTTCGATTTCTTTGGCTTTGAAGCCGGGGGCGAATACAAAAAAGTGTCGACAGAGCACTTCTCCAGCCAGTACGACATCAGCTTTGCCTTTGAAGATGTCTCCATCGTCACGGTGACCCCGGGCAACTGGTTTAACGCGGCCATGCCGGCCAACTACCTGAATGGTCCGTTCATGCCGGGTCATTCCGGTTTCAAGAACGGCGACGATGCCTATTACTTTGGCAAGGGCGGCAACCTGGCACGTATCGTTTCACAAATGATTGTCGGTTATCGGCCAACCATCACCATCAATGCCGGTTCCGAGTTTGCCCAGCAAGTGACCGAAACCATCAAGGGTGAAGGTGGCTTCTTCATCGGACCGTTTGAGTTTGGTGGTGCCGGGGGTTCCGACAGCGATAAAGGCACGGTGAAAGTGGATGGCGAAACCATTACCTGCACCTCCAGCAGTAACTGGGGCACGGTGATTGGCCTGGGCACTAACTGGGTGGTTAACCCCCGCTAGGAGCTGACTATGTTACAGGTAGAACGTATGGGCGATGTCCGCAACGCCTATGGCAACATGAATGGAAACCAGGAGCGTGATGCCCGGCTTGCCATTAATGCCATCGACTTTGCCGATGTCTGGCGCGGTGCCGGTACTATCGTTAATCAGGGGCTGGTCAGGCTGGATGTGCAGGGCCGCACTGCGGCCGGCGAACAGAACCTTCAGGTCCAGATCAATGGCGTGAACGGTAACAGTACGGTGGCTGCCGCACTGATCGCCGAGAGCGTGCAGGATGCCAGTATCGAGGCGCAGCGGGTGTATGCTGTGCGCAAGATAAAGGACGCCCTGTTCAGCAGTATGAACGATAGCCATATTTACCGCGTAACGGGGACACCCACCTAGCGCAGACCTGAAAAATTGTACTTTGGTAACGGATTGGCCGCCCTCTGGGCGGCCTTTTCTTTTTCAGAGAGACAGTGAAGAATGGTTGCTTCCAAAACCGCAATTGCTGGAGCCTGACCATGCTGAATAATCCGGATATCGGGAAGTTGATCTTACGCCTGTCGTTGGGTTTGATGCTGCTGCTGCATGGCGTGCACAAGCTGCATGCCGGGGTTGGCTGGATTGCCGGTGTGCTGGCGGAACACCACCTGCCAGGGTTCCTGGCCTACGGCGTGTTCATTGGCGAGGTGATTGCGCCGGTGATGGTGATTATCGGTTATCAGACCCGTATTGGTGCCGCGCTGATTGTTGGCAATATGCTGGTCGCGCTGGTTCTGGCGCATATGGGTGAGTTGTTCAGCCTGAGCAACACTGGCGGCTGGGCAATCGAGTTGCAGGCGTTCTATCTGTTCACCGCTGCCGCGCTGGTCTTTCTGGGGGCGGGCAAGTACGCCATGAAGAACTGATTCATACGCTGGATGGATAATGCCCGATGCAGGACACTAAAAGACAAGACGGTTTCGTCAGTGCTTTTCTTCGTCAGGCATCGGGCTTCCAGCATCAGGCGTCCGACAGGCGTTAGACCAGACGGTTTTTCTCAGCGATCTGGCCGTTCAGTGTCCAGAAATCATAGAGAATCCCCAGCCCGAACAGGCCGGCAGTCAGCAGGTAGATAATGCCGGTGATGACCTTGCCCATGTAGAAGCGGTGAATGCCGAAAATGCCGAGAAAGGTGAGCAGAATCCAGCCGATATTGTAATCGACGCTACCGGCTTCGTAGCGTGTATCTGCCGCGTCGTCCATGCCGGGGATCAGAAACAGGTCGATGATCCAGCCGATGAAGAATAGCCCGAGAGTAAAAAACCAGAGTGTGCCGGTGAGTTGGCGGCCATAGTAAAAACGGTGGGCGCCCATGAACCCGAAGATCCAGAGTAAGTAACCGATCACCTTGCTGTGCGTATCCTGATTCTGCATGTGCGATTCCTTTAAGGGTTACAGGTCGACGTTGAGTGCGGCGCTGGCGGTGTTTGCCTTGTTGCGTGCCGCGTCAATGCTGTCGGCTTTGGCCAGTGCAACGCCCAGGCGCCGACTGCCGTTGATATCCGGTTTACCGAACAGACGCACTTCGGTATCCGTGTCGGCCAAGGCGGTGTCCAGGCCATGGTAACGCATGGCCTCAGATTGGCCTTGTACCAGCAATACGGATGATGCTGAGGGGCCCCGCTGCTCGATTTCCGGGACTGGCAGACCAAGAATGGCCCGGGCATGCAAGGCGAATTCGGAAAGGGTCTGGGAAATCAGTGTCACCAGGCCGGTGTCGTGGGGGCGGGGAGACACTTCGCTGAAGTACACCTGGTCGTCTTTGATAAACAACTCGACCCCGAAGATACCCAGACCACCGAGTGCGTCGGTAATCGCCAGTGCGACGTCGCGGGAGCGTTGCAGTGCCGCTTCACTCATGGGCTGGGGCTGCCAGGATTCCTGGTAATCGCCGTTTTCCTGACGGTGGCCGATGGGGGCACAATAGCTGGTCTTGATCTCGTTGCCGGCCTTATGGCGAACCGTCAGCAGGGTGATTTCGTAGTCGAAGTCCACAAAGCCTTCCACGATGACCCGGCCTTGACCGGCGCGGCCGCCGGACTGCGCGTATTCCCAGGCTGGCAGAACGTCCGCGTCGTTTTTCAGGGTGCTTTGTCCTTTGCCGGAGGAACTCATGACGGGTTTCACCACGCAGGGAAAACCGATCTCGCGCACGGCCTGCTGATAGTCCGCTTCGTTATCGGCAAAGCGATAGGGCGAAGTGGGCAGTGACAGCTCTTCTGCGGCCAGGCAGCGAATGCCTTCACGGTTCATGGTCAATTGGGTTGCCCGGGCAGTGGGCACCACGGTGTAGCCTTCCGCTTCCAGCTTGACCAGCTCGTCTGTGGCAATGGCCTCGATTTCCGGAACGATCAACGCCGGTTTCTCCTGTTCGACCAGTGCCCGCAAGGCGGCGCCATCGAGCATGTTGATGACATGGCTGTGTTGTGCCACCTGCATGGCGGGGGCGTGGGCATAGCGATCCACGGCGATGACTTCGCAACCGTAGCGGATCAGTTCCAGGGCGACTTCGCGGCCCAGCTCGCCGGAGCCCAGCAGCATGACGCGGGTAGCGTTGTCGGTGAAAGGGGTGCCAATGACAGTCATAACAGCTCTCAATATGTTCGGTGCCCTGATTGTAATGAAAAGCAGAGGCTACGCCAGCGGCGGGCAGCGCCGACCGGAATGGGACGCTTCGTTCTGTGCGGGTAGGGCTTGCGGTACACTTCGTCTGTGCGATGCCATGTGTGTGTGTTTTGCGGGCATGGAGACGGGATAAGGAGAGCGGGTGGACGATCAATACTGGATGCAACAGGCCCTGGCGCTGGCTCGGCAGGCGGCAGATCGGGGGGAAGTGCCGGTGGGTGCACTGGTTGTCCGGGATAACCAGTTACTGGGCGAGGGGTATAACCAGCCCATTATCGCCAGCGACCCCAGTGCCCATGCGGAAATAGTGGCCATGCGTAGCGCTGCGCAAGCCGAGCGTAATTACCGGCTCAGTGGCAGTACGCTCTATGTCACCCTGGAACCGTGCACCATGTGCTTTGGGGCCATGATTCATGCGCGCATCGGCCGGCTTGTGTATGGCGCCAGTGAGCCCCGCGCAGGGGTGTGCGAAAGCCAGCTACAACTGCCGTCGGTGGATTTCTACAATCATCGGATGGGCGTGGAGGGGGGCGTGTTGGCAGAAGAGAGTGCGCTACTGCTCAAAGGTTTTTTTGCTGAACGCCGGAAAAAGTAGCGATAGGTGAGGTTGGGCGAAACCGGTTAGCGGCTTTGTTCCCACAACGCGCATGCCTGCCAGGTTTTTAGCGTGTTACATGCCTGCGTGAACCGTGTTGCGGCCACAGCGCGGCACAAAAAAAGGGCCGGTAAAAACCGGCCCCTTTTTTAGTCAGCGTAATTCCTTACTGGAATTGCGCTTCCTTGGTGGTGGCTTTCATGATGGTTTCCACGCGACGGTTTTCGGCGCGGCCTTCGCTGGTTTTGTTGTCAGCGATAGGCTTCTCTTCGCCGTAACCTACGGTGGTGATGCGGTCCGCGCTTACGTTGAAGTGATCAACAAGTACGGTCTTCACAGCATCTGCACGCTGCTGGGACAGTTTCTTGTTGTAAGCCGCAGAACCGGTGCTGTCAGTGTGACCTTCCAGTACCAGGTTGGCGGACGGGTACTGACGCATACCTTCGGCCAGGTTTTCCAGAGACGGGTAAGAAGTCTGACGGACTTCGGCTTTATCGTGGCCGAATTCAACGTACAGGGTTTCTTTTACGTCCTTGTCCAGGTATTGCTGGCAGCCTTTGTCGTCAACCAGGGCACCGGCAGGGGTGTTCGGACATTCGTCCATGCTGTTAACGATGCTGTCGTTGTCATCATCCAGCTCACAACCGGTGGCATCTACCTGGGCGCCTGCCGGGGTGTTGGCGCACTGATCGCGCTCATCCGGTACACCATCGCCGTCGCTGTCGGTGACTACATTTTCAACCGGTGCCGGCTCTTCTTTCTCGCTGGAACCGCCAATGATGAAGTTCAGGCCTGCATAGACTTCTGCATCCCAGCGCTCTGCGTCAAAGCTGTAGTAAGGGCGCGCGCCCACGTCCAGCATGAAATGCGGGTGCAGGAGAGTCTGGAAACCGGCTTCCATGGTACCGATGGTTTCGGCGTTGTCGTCCGAGCTGTTGCTGGTAGGCTCAAAACGCAGTTCACCAGCACCGATACCCACATAGGGTTCGAAGGCGGAGTTGCCGGCAAAGTGTTTGCGCAGGGCGCCGTGTGCAATGTTGATGTCCGAACCTCCACCGATATCGGTGTTGGAGTTGTTACGCTCCCACCAACCCTGAAAAGACCAGTCACGGTTGAAACGGTAACCCATTTGGGCACCGGGAAGGGTAACTTCGTTTTCGCTGGTGTTTTGGTCAATGTGGTCGCCCACATCCAGCCAGTTTTCACTGATGTGCCCGCCGAAGTAGAAATACTGTTCGGGGATCTCGTCAGCAATGACGGTGGTGGTCGCGGTGACAGATGCGCAAGCAATGCTCGCCGCTAAAAAGCGTTTAGCGTTCATAAGCTCCTTCCTTGTCTTATTCAGTAGGCAGATCAAACACTGGGCCAGTGTTGGCTAGCCTGTCTCCCATGTAAATCCTCACTACTCAGATTAATAAAAAAATTTACAAATATGGAATTTATTTGGTAGCGGGAGGACACTTTTTTGTAATGTTGTAGTGTAAAAGTATTAAAGCTCGTGACTGTCGTGAGCCCTTAATACTAGGGGCTCCGGAAAGCGATGGCGTTATTCTGCGATGCCTTCGGATGGGGGGGGAGAGGGCTTCTTGTCACGCCCTTCGTTGCGGTTCTGGTAGAGCGCATAGTCCGCTTCGTTAAGCAGCGGGTTGAGGCTGCGCCCACTGTTTTCGGTGCTGGCAACGCCGATACGGGCGCATACGGAAACCGCTTCTTCTGGCTGGGCTGCGGTTCTCGGGCTGGAAAGCTTGAGATTGCCGGCCAGGGCTTTCAGGCCTTCACCCATGCGGGCGGCATCATCAAAATTGGTGTGGGGAAGCACCAGCAGGAACTGGGCACCATCAAACCGCCCAAAAAGATCACTTTCGCGGATTTTTTCTCGAATGCAGTCGGCAAACAGACGGAGGGCTTTTTCGCCGGTGTGGCGTCCGTAACTATCCAGTAGCTGGGTGAAGTCCTCGATTTCAATCAGCAGGATGGAAACCGTGTAGTTGTGTCGTTGGCTCAGGGCCAGTTCCCGTTCCAGCATGCCCAGCAGGTGGGGGCGATTGAAGAGGCCAGTGAGGTGATCCTCGCGGGCCAGCTGTTGAAGTTGGTGGTTGTACCTGTCCAGCGCAATCAACCGGCAGCTGAACAGATAAAGTGGTGGCGTCACCAATAACAGGGGGAGCAGGGCGGCAAGAACCAGCGGTGATAACCAGTCGCGTTCACCCACCAGCATGATGCCGATGCTGGTGAGCACAAGGGAGACAAGGATTGAGCACAAGGTGATGGCGGCGGTGCCTTTCAGGGCGGAACGGCGGTCGCTACGACTGACCAGTCTGGCGGACGTCGCTACCACATGAAAAAGCTTGGCCATGCTCGATAATCCCCAATTAACGTGCTGATTATTATGTTTGTCAGTATCACGTCTGCTTGCATGCCGTGCAATAGGGGGCGGGGTATCTCACTGATCCAGCAGGTTTTCCTTCAGTGATTGGGAATAGGGGGTCTCGCCAAACCAGATGCGAAGGTAGTAGCGGGCAAAGGTGGTGCCTGCTTCGCTGGCAAGGAGCTGGTTATTGAGGGCCAGCGTCAGGCCGTCTTCGCGATAGGTCAGGCTGTAGGCGTCGCCATCGCTGATGTCCTGATAATGGCTGTTGAATGCCTGGAAACGGGACTGGTATCGGTCGAATTCCGTTGCTTGGAGGTTTTTTTCCAGAAAGTTCAGCGCGGCTTTGGCAAAGGCATCACCGGGAACGTCACGAAAATAGCGGAAGGTCAGCCGCAACGGTGGTGACAGCAGGTCGTCGGTCTGACAGTCGTGTCGGGACAGGGTGGCTTCGCCCACCGTGATGAAGCGCAGGGCTTTCACATCGCTGCGGGTACAAACCTGCCAGGGTTGCTCGCTTTCGCTCGCGTAACCTGGTGAGGCGATTGCCGCAGCAGCCATTAGCAGCCCGGCCGGGATTAGTCGTGCTCTCTTAGCCATCGTGTCATCGGTCCTATTACGGGCAAGTGCTGGTCAACGCCCTGGCTGCTGTCCCAGAAATCCTGCTGGAAAATGACCTGGCCCTGTGCGTTGAAACGCAGCTGGCTGATGCCAATGGTGTAAGACAGGCGTTCGCTGCCGAGCAGGCTGAAACGTGCCTCCATGACCCAGCGCAGATACACATCACTGCCGTCTTTAATGATGTGGTTGACGGTCAGGGACATGCTGTTCAGCCCTTCGGCGGTGGCTTGTAAATGCGCGGCTAACTCGTCTCGTTGTGTCAGCGTGACCAGGGTGTCGTTGAAATACAGGGGGTCGGCATAGATGGTGTCGATCTGTGTGGGAACGGTGTTGGCATCCAGCGGGTTGAAGAACGCAATAAAACGATCGATTGTCGCCGAATCAACCGGGTGGCCGCTGGGGGCAGACGTGAGCGCCTGTTGATACCGGTCGGTATACCCGTAAGGCCCTTTGGGCGTACTGCTGCAGGCGGTTAAAAGCAGCGTCAGAAGCAGCGAAAACGATAATGTGCTGAAAGCATTCATGGTTGGATTCTGTCTGGTCTGTGGTGAATCGGTTGTGAAGCTGAAATTGCCAGTGTTGTATGGAGTCGTAAGGGCGCAGGCTTGGCGTCACGATTCACAGCGCTTTGACGAGGGATGCTGCATCGTAAGCCTATGAATTTCCCCACACGTGCGGTCATCGTTAACTTTTTCGCGTTCCAGTTGCTCTGGGCGGCCGCTGTGATGGGGGCGGCGCAGGGGGTGGGATTGCTGGCCTGGGGCGTGTTGATTGCCATGGTCGCCGCGCAAGTAACGCTGACACGCCAGTGGCGCCAGGACCTGCTGCTGATCGCTACCGGTGGCCTGTTGTGTTTGTTGATGGAGCCGTTGTGGTTGCTGCCGGATGTGTTGCAGTACCGCGACTGGCAGCAACACTGGTGGGCCCCGCATTGGGTCTGGGCGTTGTGGCTGGGCTTTGCGGTGAGTTTTCGCTATAGCCTGAACTGGCTGTGTGGCCGGCCGGTGCTGGCGGCCTTGTTTGGTGCCTTGGGCGGCGTCTTTTCCGTCACCATGGGCATTCGCCTGGGGGCAGCGACCGCGCCACAGGGTTGGCTGTTGCTGGCTACCGTTTACGGTGTCAGTTGGGCCATAGCGGTACCGTTGCTGGCGCAGGTTGCGACGATGACAAAACAGGAAACCGAACATGCCTGAAATCCATTACTTGCTGCTTATCGCCTTGCTGATTGTTGCTACCGTGCTGTGGTTACAGCAACGCCAGACCCGCAACGCCGGTTGGGTCGATGTGTTCTGGGCCTGGTCGGTGGGCATTGTAGGCGTGAGTTTTCTGGTAACCGGAAACGGTGCCTTGGTGCCCCGATTGGCGGCAGGGGTGTTGTTATTGTTGTGGTCGCTGCGTCTGGGTAGCCATATTTTTCAGCGAGTGAGTCAGGAAAGCGCTGAAGATGGCCGTTACGCGGCCATGCGCGAGGTGCTGGGCAGTAAAGCGCAGCCTGTGTTCCTGGTTTTCTTCTGGGGCCAGGCGCTACTGGCCTGGGGTTTTGCGCTCACGTTCTGGGTGGTGGGCGAGCAGGATCGGTTTGCGCCGCCGTTGGTTTTGCTGGGCGTTGTTGTCGGTTTGCTGGCCATCGCCGGGGAAGCCCTGGCAGACAAGCAGTTGGCCGATTTCAAAAAGCGGCCTGACAGCAAAGGCAAGACCTGCCGTGAAGGGTTCTGGCGCTACAGTCGCCATCCCAACTATTTCTGCGAGTGGTTGCACTGGGTCAGTTACCCCGTGATGGCCATCGGTGCGCCGTACGCGGGCTGGCTGTGGCTGTTGCCCCTGGCCATGTTCGTATTTCTGTGGTTCGTCACAGGCATCCCCTATACCGAAAAACAGGCGCTCAAATCCCGCGGCGATGACTACCGTGATTATCAGCGCACGACGAGTGCGTTCTTTCCCTGGAGACCCAAATCATGATGATTCAAATGGCGGAATCGGGGCTGCTGCCCGATGGACTGGTGCGTTTTGGTATTCGTCGTCTGCTGGGGCAGCGCCTTGAACAGGAAAAACAACGCAGTAACCGCCAGACGTTCGAAGAGGCCTTGCGACAGGGGCCTGTTGCGGTGGGCCAGGACGAGGCCAATGAGCAGCATTATGAAGTGGATGCCCGCTTCTATGAGCAGGTGCTGGGGCCCTACCTGAAGTATTCCAGCGGCTATTGGCCGAATCCCTCAAGTACCCTGGAAGAGGCAGAGCGGGTGATGCTGGCGATGACCTGTGAGCGGGCAGAGCTGGAAGATGGCCAGGATGTGCTGGAAATGGGGTGTGGCTGGGGTTCTCTGACGTTGTGGATGGCGCAGCAGTATCCCAACAGCCTGATTACCGCGATTTCCAACTCGTCGTCCCAGCGTGCTTTTATTCTCGGGCGCGCTGCAGAGCGGGGTCTGGATAATGTGGATGTGATCACCGCGGATGCCTCTGTGTATCAGCCGCAGCAGCCCTACGATCGGGTGGTGTCGGTGGAAATGTTTGAGCACATGCGCAATCACAAAACGTTGATGGCGCGTATTCATGACTGGTTGAAGCCGGGTGGCAAGCTCTTCATTCACGTGTTCTGTCATCGCGATCTGACCTACCTTTTCGAGACCGAAGGCAGCAAGGACTGGATGGCCAAGTACTTCTTTACCGGTGGCATGATGCCGGCTTACGACTGGCTGCCTCATTGTGCCGGTGATCTTCAGGAGGAGCAGCGCTGGGCCGTGAACGGCACCCACTATGCCCGCACTCTGGAGGCCTGGTTGGTACTGGCCGATGAGAAGCAGGCCGCGCTGACTCGGCTCTTGGATGAAATTTACGGTAAAGGCCAGGGCAAGATCTGGCTGCAACGCTGGCGCATGTTTTTCATGGCGTGTGCGGAGCTGTTTAACTATGGTGGAGGCGAAGAGTGGTTCGTTGCGCATTACCGCTTCGCCAAGCCTGTGGCGAATTGAGCGCTGTTATCGCGGGCGACCATGAATAGCCATAAAATGAGCAAGGCATGAAAAAAACCGGCGTTCAACATCGTCTTACCCGCGTCTATCTGGTTCAGCTATTGTTGATCAGCCTGGCCACCGTTCTGGGCGTATGGGCGACGGCGAATATTATTGAGCATGTGCTGGTCAAACAGGCACTGATCAAGGAAGCCGACCACTACTGGTCGCTGGTGGAGGTAAACCCGACTCAGCCGCGTCCCAACACCCGCCATCTGCTGGGCTTGCTGGACAGTGAGGCGGTGCAGGATACGATTCCCCAGGTACTGGCGAATTTGCCTGACGGTTATCAGCGGGTGGATCTGGCCGGTGAGCGGCCCATTGTGTATATCGAGCACCGCGACGGCGCGCGGCTTTACCTGATTTTTGATGAAAAGCGCGTGTCGGTCTTGGCGTTCCTGTTCGGCATTCTGCCGTTAACCGGGGTGCTGTTGGTGATTTACATCACCTCGTTTCTCGGTTGGAAAAAATCCCGCGATTTACTTTCCCCCCTGGTCCAGCTTTCTGATGCATTACGGCAAACGCCGGTGAATGACCCCAGTGTGGCTCGCCCGGATCTCAGCGACATATCGGCGGATTCGGGTAGCGAAGTGGCGGTTTTGGTGGCGGCACTGAATGGCTATGCGGACCGGTTGGTGTCGTTTGTGGAGCGTGAGCGCCAGTTTACCCGTGATGCCAGCCACGAATTGCGCACGCCACTGGCGGTGTTTCGCGCCAACCTGGAATTACTGGTGAGCCAAGTGGGCGACCGCCCTCTGATTCGGCGTATGGACGACACCGTCGATGACATGGAAGCCACCCTGGAGACATTGCTCATGTTGGCGCGCACGGAGCAGCATAGCCAGCAGAGTGAGGACGTGATCGTCAATGATCTGGCGGTGAATCTGATTGAACGCCTGAACCCCCTGGCCGAGCGCAAGCAAATCCGCTTGCAGGTCCGGCAGACGGCGCTACTGAGCGTGAACTGCCCTGAGGCGGCGCTCACCATTGTGCTGACGAACCTGGTCCGCAATGCGATTAACTACAGTGGCTCTGGTGATGTCACCATCGTGGTGATGGATAAGGCCGTGCAGGTGGTGGATTATGGTGCGGGCATGGATGCGGATGAGTTGTCGCGCATCATGCAGCCGTTTGAGCGGGGCGGAAGCGTGGAAGGTGGCCACGGCCTGGGCTTGGCGATTGTGCAACGCCTGTGTGAGCGCTATGACTGGGAGCTGATGGTGGCCAGTGAACCGGGCAAGGGCACGGAAGTGCGGGTTCAGTTTTAACCGGGTATCAGAGCGCGCTCAACGTTTGCTGTTCAATCTGTACCAGTAGCTGTTTGGCATTCAGTGCGTCCCGGACGCGATGAATGACTTTCTCTGCCTTGCTGGTATCGGCGTCGGCAAGAAGAATCCCGAAATGATTGTCGCCCAGGTGTGCAACGCTGTCCTGTTCGCGCAACAGGGCGGCAAGGGAATCGGCGATAATCAGGCTGTCACTCTCCTCCGGTGCGTGCAGAAAAAGCACGCACGACTCGGTGCCGAAATCCCGGCAATGTTGCTGTTCCTCATTCGTTATATCCGCCCACCCCTGCGGACCGGGCAGGCCGGTCTGTGGGCAACGATCCGGGTGTTCCACAAAAATACTGATGCGTTGTTGCTGCGCGTCCCGCAGGGCATTGGCGAGCAGGAAGCTGATTAGCCGGGCTTCATGCTGCAGGGCGGGCAGTGCCTGTTCCAGGGCAGGGTTCTGGGGCTCCGGATCCAGGGCGCAAAGTGTGCCGAACAGCTGGTTGTCCCGGTCCACCAGGGGAAGACCGATATAGGCACCAATGGTCAGATCGCTGTTGATCGGGGCATGGCTATAGTCGGGATTGAGCTGTGCGTTGGCGGCAATGCGGGGGGCGCCGAGTTCCATCATTTTGGCGCAATAGCTTTGTTCCCATTGCAGGCGGTTGCCTTGGTTCAGGCCGTAGTAATTATCCCGGGAGCGCAATACCACCAACTCATCGGTGCGCAGGCGAGTGATCATCCACAGCGCCATACCAAAACGGTTTTGTAGTTGGGCTAGATGTGCGTCCAGCAATTCCTGGCAGGAAGAATAGCTGGCTAACGAAGTGTCGGTACGGTTGGCTGGCATAAATAGGCAAAATCGCTTTTTTGCCTATTCTCTGCCCCGAGCCCATCCAAGTGCAAGTTTACTGCGCGTTGCTGTGCGGTTGTGCTGTTTCCTGAATGCTAAAGCCAACGCCCGGCAGGGTGTTGAGCAGGGCAATATCGAAAGGCTTGTCTACCGCTTTGCGCAGGTTGTAGAGATGGCTGCGCAGGGCATCGGAATCGGGCACCAGGTCGCCCCACAGTTCGTGTTCCAGCTGTTCCCGGCTGACCACTTTGGGGGATTCGCGCATCAGGATACGCAGAATGCGAAAGGCAGTGGGGGAGAGTTTCAGTAACTGACCGTCGCGACGCACTTCCTGCCGGGCCGGGTCCAGTTCCAGATCGGCAATCTGCAAGGTGTTGGCAGTGACTTCCTTGCGTTGTCGGCGTACCAGCGCAGCCACCCGGGCTGACAGCTCCGGCAGTGCGAAGGGCTTGACGATATAGTCGTCGCCGCCGCGATCAAACCCTTCCAGTTTGTCTTCCAGCTGATCCCGGGCGGTCATGAAAATCACCGGCATATCCAGCGCCAGCTCCTTGCGCAGGTACTGGCAGAAACTGTAGCCGTCCTCGCCGGGCAGCATCACATCCAGAAGCATCAGGTCATAGTGATGCTCCTGAACGAGTTCCCGGGCAAGGCGAGTGTTGCCGGCGTAGTCCACACTGGCGCCTTCCTGCTCCAGGTACTCCAATACGGTCTGGGCCAGTTGCCGATGGTCTTCTACCAGAAGGATGGACAGGTTGTTCACAGGACTCTCCTTGTTTGTCTGTGAGTATATTCCGCGCGGGGGCGTCAAGGTTCCGTCAACAATCTTCACGCGGCTCCAGGCTTCCACTGTCAGGGGTTTCCTGCTGCTGCGCAATCAGGCAGATGACAAACGGCAGGACTAGTCGTTCAGGGCGCCGGTGCGGGCAAAACGCTGCCGGTAGTGGCTGGGGGACAGGCCGGTGTGCCGTTTGAACAACCGCGAAAAACTGCTCACGTCCTGATAACCCACCTGTTCAGACAGTTTGGCCAGGTTATTGGTGCCGCGCTCGAGCATTTTGCGGGCGGCTTCAATGCGCACCCGTTGCAGGTATTGCAACGGCGGCTCGCCCAGTGTGGTGGTAAACCGGCGCTGTAACTGGCGTGGGCTCAAATGCACCCGTTCGGCCAATTGCCCCAGGCTGGTGTTTTCCTTGTAGTGCTCGTGAATCCAGCCCTGGATGGCCTGCACTTGGTCGTCTTGATGATAGGTATGTGCCGGCAGGCCGGCGTAAATGCTTTGCAGATCGTTTCGCACATCAATGACAAACGCCCGGGCCAGTTCCCGGGCCAGATCCGCACCGCAGAAGCGCTCCACCAACAGGATGGTCAGGTCACGCCAGGCGGTGCCGCCACCGGCGCAGAAAATGTTGCCATCACGGGTAATCAGTTCCCGTTCATTCAGGTTTACCTGTGGGTAGCGATGGCGAAACTCCTGGCTGAATCCCCAGTGGGTAGTCGCGGTTTTATCGTCCAGTAGCCCGGCTTCAGCGAGCAGGAAAGCACCGGTACAGTTGCTGGCCAGATCAGCGCCGCCTTGATGCAGAAAACGTAACCAGGGTAGTGCATCCTGTTCCTGGGCCAGCACGGTTTCGATTTTGCCGCCAATGGTGGGAACCACCACCAGGTCGGCCTGATCCATCTGCTCCAGGGAACAATCCACTGCCATGCGGATGCCGTTAGTGCAGCGCACCGGGTTGCCACCACGGGACACCACCTGGACCTTGAATTGCCGGTTCAGAGGCTGTCCGTGAATCCGGTTCCAGGTCACTCCGGTCAGGTTGAGAAGATCCACCACCCCGGTGAGAGCAGAGGCGAAGACGCCATCAAAGGCCAGTACTGCTACCGTGAACATATGTCGTGTTCCACCATGAATTAGTCATAGGCGACAATGCCAGACACGGCATAACGATGGCAAGCTGTTGTCCAAAATAACCGGAGCGCTACTGTGAGTGATATGATTCTCGACCGCCGTGATTTGAGCTTTCAGCTTTTTGAGGTGCTGGACACCGATAGCCTGTTTGCCCGCCCGCGTTTTGAAGATCACAGCCGTGAGACCATTGAAGCGGCTCTGGATACAGCTGAAAAGTTGGCGCGGGAAAAATTCGCCAACCACAACGCACTGTCCGACAAGGAAGAGCCCACTTTCGTGGATGGCAAAGTGGTGATGCGCCCGGAAGTCAAAGAAGCGTTCGATGCCTATATCAATGCCGGTTTTTTATCCTCCCGGGCCAGTTTTGAAGAAGGCGGGATGCAGCTGCCGGAGATTGCCGCTGCGGCCTGTAAAGGCATGTTCACCTGTGTGAACCCCAGCTCTACCGGCTATGCGTTTCTGACGGCGGCAGCGGCCAATGTGATTCGTAACTTTGGCAGCGAGACCCTGAAAACCCGGTTCCTGGAACCGATGATGGCAGGGCGTTTCACTGGGACCATGGCTCTGACAGAACCCCATGCGGGGTCTTCCCTTACTGATATCCGCACCCGTGCGGTGCCCCAGGATGACGGCAGTTATCGGCTCAAGGGCAACAAGATTTTTATTTCTGGCGGTGAAAATGAACTGGCAGAAAATATCGTGCATCTGGTGTTGGCAAAGATTCCCGGTGGCCCGGAAGGGGTGAAGGGGATCTCCCTGTTTGTGGTGCCCAAATATCGACTGGATGACGACGGTAACCCGGATGCACGCAACGATGTGATTCTGGCAGGGCTGATTCACAAGCTCGGCTACCGTGGCACCACCAGCACTGCCCTGACGTTTGGTGACGGCGATGATTGCCATGGCTATCTGGTGGGTGAGCCCCATCAGGGCCTGCGTTACATGTTCCAGATGATGAACGAAGCGCGGGTGGGCGTAGGGTTTGGTGCCGGGCTGTTGGGTTATCGGGGTTACCGGTTTGCGCTGGATTATGCCCGTGACCGGGTACAGGGTCGCCACCCGGATGATGCGGATTTTTCCAAGCCGCAGGTGCCGATCATTGAGCATGCGGATGTGAAACGGTTGCTGCTCACCCAGAAAGCCTATGCGGAAGCGGCGATTGCCATGAGTCTGTACGGCTATCGTCTGGTTGACGAGATCCAGACCGGGGAAGAGGCAGCCGCCAAAGAGGCAGAGTTGCTGCTTGATCTGCTGACTCCGGTATTGAAAACCTGGCCCTCCGAGTTTGGTCTGAAAGCTAACGATATGGCGATTCAGGTCTTCGGCGGTGCGGGTTACACCCGTGAATATCCGGTGGAACAGGTGTGGCGTGATAACCGTCTTAACCCGATTCATGAAGGTACGACCGGCGTGCACGGTCTGGATCTGCTGGGCCGCAAAGTGTGGATGGACAACGGCAAGGGCATGCTGTTGTTGGCGAAACGAATCATGGCCGATGTGCAGGCCACCGCTGACGAGCGCTGCAAGCCAATGGCGGATGCGTTGCAAGCCATGTTGCTCCTGATTGAAAAAGCCACCCAGGCGGTGGGCAAGCAAATGGCCAGTGCCGGCCCGCGCGCGGCATTATCCAATGCCAATGCCTATTTGCAGTTGCTGGGCCACACCGTGGCGGCGTGGATGTGGTTACGCCAGGCTAATGCAGCAGTCACGTTGAGCGACCCTGACGATGCGGTTTTTGCGAAAGGAAAATTGCAGGCTGCCCGTTACTTCTTCCGCTGGGAATTGCCCCGGGTGGAATGGGATGCGCAACAGCTGATTAATGGCGACGACACCTTTATGGAGATGGATCCAAGCTGGTTCTGATTATGTTCTGATTACGGCCTTGTCGTGATCACTGGATTAACCGAGTGTGCCTATCGTCATCAGGCTCGGGACCTGCCATTGGCAGGAGAAGCTATGACGGTATTTTTTGAGCCCCCGCCAGGGGGCTTTTTTTTTGCCGTCTTTTTGCCGCTCTGCGGCCACAACGGAGTTCACACAACACGCAACACCAGGGTCTCGCCGTGCTTGCTCGTTCTTGTTGGTGACACAAAACAGTCATATAGTCGTCATCAATTGCGAGCGACACATTGAGCGGGGAATTAACGTGAAAAAAATGCTACTTGCGGCTTCGGTCGCCACGGCCATGTTGCCTGTGGGGGCCATGGCGGCGCCGACCTTCTATGGCAAGCTGAATCTTAGCGTGGATAAAACCAGTGATTATCCGGAGGGCGCCCTGGTCTTTAGCCAGGATGATCTGTCCGACGCCTGGTTTGTGTCCAGCAACAACTCCCGGCTGGGGGTGAAAGGCGAAGAGCCGCTGTATAACGACAGCCTGTCGGTGATTTACCAGATGGAAGTGGGTTACGACGCGGACGGTGATAGCAGCGCCACCTTTTCCACACGCAACAGCTTTCTGGGCCTGGGCACCCAGGTGGGCAAGATTTTCGCCGGCCGTTACGACAGCGTGGTGAAACTGGCGGAAGGCAAGATCGACCAGTTCAACGATACCGTGGCGGATATGGACACCGTCTTTCTCGGCCAGCGCCGTAACAGCAATAGCCTGAACTGGGAAAGCATGGACCTGGGCGGCATTGTGGTGAGGGCCCAGCTGGCGCCGGGTGAAGACGATGTGGTGGTCGGCGTGGCGCCCAACAGTGAAACCAAGGACGGACTCACCGATACCTGGGGGCTGTCTGCTACCTATCAGCAGGATGCTCTCTATGCCGCTCTGGCCTATGAAAGCAGCTACACCGACGGGACCGTTGGGCCTGCCATTGACGGCGGTGACCTGGAAACCGTGCGCGCTTCCCTGGGGCTGAATGTGAGCAGCAGTGTGGCGGTGGGTGCCATTGTCGAGCGCAGCAAACTGGACCCCTACGGCGCGCCAGAGGGTGACCTGATGTCGTACCTGCTGAGCGGCAAGTTTGGTGTCTCTGAGCGTGTGGCCCTGAAGGCCCAGGCGGGTATGCTAGATAGCAGCGATCTGGATCTGGATGTGGCCACGCTGACGGTGGGCGCAGACTACAAACTGGGTGATTTCACCACTGCTTATGGCTTGATTTCTGCCTCAGACACGGACTTCGATCCGGCGGGCACTATCAATGATGTGGACGAGTCCGGCATGGCGTTTTCCGTGGGCATGATCCACAAGTTCTGATTCGGCGCCGGTCCCACTGGCCGCTGGAAACCACAAAAAAGCCCGGCTACGGTAAGTGCCGGGCTTTTTTGGTGAGGGCCGAATAACGCTTTTGGCATTGTCAGCCATTACTGCACAAGGTTGAACTCAGCTTTCCCATTTACGCAGCACCAGGCTGGCGTTGGTGCCACCGAAGCCGAAACTGTTGCTCAGCACGGTGGTCGGGCCGCTGTCTTTGCCTTTCACCAGCACAGGCATGCCGTCGGCTTTTTCATCCAGGGTTTCAATGTTGGCACTGATGGCGGTGAAGTCATTCTGCATCATCAACATGCAATAAATGGCTTCCTGTACCCCGGCCGCACCCAGGCTGTGGCCGGACAGGCTTTTGGTAGAGCCAATCGCCGGACACTGATCGCCAAACACTTCACGGATGGCTTTCAGTTCGGCCACGTCTCCCACCGGCGTACTGGTGCCGTGGGCGTTAATGTAGTCTACCGGGCCTTCTACTGTCGCCAGCGCCTGGCGCATGCAACGCGCTGCGCCTTCGCCATTGGGGGCGACCATGTCGTGGCCATCACTGGTAGCGCCGTAACCGAGCACTTCGGCGTAGATGGTCGCGCCACGGGCCTTGGCGTGTTCCAGTTCTTCCACCACCACCATGCCGCCACCGCCGGCAATCACGAAACCATCGCGGGTGGCGTCGTAGGCGCGCGACGCTTTTTCCGGTGTGTCGTTATATTTGCTGGAGAGGGCGCCCATGCAATCGAACAGACAGCTCAGCGTCCAGTGTTCCTCTTCACCACCACCGGCAAAGACCACGTCCTGCTTGCCCAGTTGAATCTGCTCCACGGCGTTGCCGATGCAGTGAGCGCTGGTAGCACAGGCGGAGGCGATAGAGTAGTTCACCCCCTTGATCTTGAACGGTGTGGCCAGGCACGCCGATACGGTGGAGGCCATCACTCGCGGCACCATGTAGGGGCCAACCCGTTTCACGCCGCGGCTGCGGGCAATATCCGCCGCTTCCACCTGGTTAAAGGACGAGTGCCCGCCAGAGCCGGCAATCAAACCGGTGCGTTCATGGCTGACCTGCTCGTCACTGAGGCCGGAATCGGTAATGGCGTTCTGCATGGCCACGTAGGCGTAGGCCGCCGCATCACCCATAAAGCGGCGGGGTTTGCGGTCGATAAAGTCGTCCAGCTGGATAGTGGGCGTGCCCGCTATCTGGCTGCGCATGCCGATTTCCTTGTATTCCTCTTTAAAGCGAATACCTGAGCGGCCCTCCCGCAATGAACGGGTGACGCTGTCTGTGTCGTTGCCCAGACAGGAGACAATGCCCATCCCGGTGATTACTACGCGGCGCATGAATCGCTCCTAAAAACCGTCGGTAGAAGTGAACAAACCAACTTTCAGATCGTCGGCCTGGTAGATGTCTTTTCCGTCCACGGACACGGTGGCATCGGCCAGTCCGAGCACCAGCTTGCGGGAAATGACCCGTTTCAGGTCGATCCGGTAAGTGATTTTCTTGGCCGTGGGCAGCACCTGGCCGGAAAATTTCACATTCCCCACGCCCAGTGCACGGCCCCGGCCCGGGTTGCCGACCCAGCCCAGGAAAAAGCCCAACAATTGCCAGGTGGCATCCAGGCCCAGGCAGCCCGGCATCACCGGGTCGCTTTCGAAGTGGCAATCAAAAAACCAGAGGTCCGGTCGGATATCCAGTTCGGCAATGATTTCCCCTTTGCCGTACTTACCGCCCTGATCGCTGATATGGGTGATACGGTCCATCATCAGCATGTTAGGTAATGGAAGCCGCGCATTGCCGGGACCAAACAGCTCACCGTGTGCACAGGCGAGGAGCTCCTCGCGAGAGTAGGAAGATTTCTGTGTTGTCGTAGTGCTCAAAGTCTTACTCCATGCAGGCCAGGGCGGCGCATTTTGAGTATATGGATTATTTGTGACGTTTTATCTTCAGCGCGGTGACACCCTGTCATGTAAGCGCTGATAGTAGCAAAGCGAGGTGAGAGCATACGAATAGCAACCGTCTCAAAATATGTCTTGGCGTCGTTTTACCGAAAATGACCGATGAACGGAGTGAAATGACCGCTGTCTATCTTCTTGTACCGCTCAGGGGGTCTTTTCATTGCGGCACCGCCACGGACTTGCAATTGCCGGACCATCTACCGATGCTATGCGCGCCGGATCGCGCCAAATAGCCGCGTCCGGCCGCCCCTTGACCAGTCAAAAACGCAAGTCGCATATCCAGTCGTATAAGTAAGGAGCTCTCGTGGCGGTAGAAATCGGGCATCTTTCCCTGTGGTTGGCACTGGCTGCTGCCCTGTGCCTATCAGTTTTCCCCCTGATTGGCGTGTATCGCAACCTGCCTGCCTGGCAGTGGTATGCCCGTCCGTTGGCCTGGGTGCAGTGGCTGGCCATGACTGTCGCCATGGTGGCGCTGGGCTATTCTTTCTATATCAATGATTTCTCCGTGACCTATGTGGCTGGGCACAGCAACTCTGCGTTGCCGCTGGAGTACCGGTTGTCTGCTATCTGGGGCGGCCACGAAGGGTCCCTGTTGCTGTGGGGCTGGATGCTGTCCGGCTGGGCGGCCATGGTCGGGTTGCTGAGCCGCAGTGTGCCATTGCCGATGGTGGCCCGGGTGCTGGCTGTCATGGGCATGATTTCCGTGGGCTTTATGCTGTTTATGCTGCTCACCTCCAACCCCTTTGATCGAAACCTGCCCTGGTTCCCGCTGGATGGCGCCGATCTGAATCCGCTGCTGCAAGACCCTGGACTGATTATTCACCCGCCCATGCTTTATATGGGCTATGTCGGTTTCTCCGTGGCGTTTGCATTTGCGGTGGCCGGTTTGTTGATGGGTAACCTGGATCCGGCCTGGGCCCGCTGGGCCCGGCCGTGGACCACGGTGGCGTGGAGTTTCCTGACCGTGGGTATCGCGCTGGGGTCCTGGTGGGCGTACTACGAACTTGGTTGGGGCGGCTGGTGGTTCTGGGATCCGGTGGAAAATGCCTCCCTGATGCCATGGCTGGCGGGTACAGCCTTGATTCACTCACTGGCGGTGAGCGAAAAGCGCAACATGTTCCGTGCCTGGACGGTGTTGCTGGCGATTATTACTTTCTCTCTGAGCTTGCTGGGGACTTTCCTGGTGCGCTCCGGGGTGCTGACCTCGGTCCACGCTTTTGCCAACGACCCGGCCCGGGGAGCTTTCATTCTTGGCTTCCTGATTGTGGTCGCCGGTGGCGCATTGACCTTGTTTGGCCTGCGGGCGTCGGCGCTACGCAGTGATACCGGTTTCAAGCCGGTATCGCGGGAAGCCTTCCTGCTGGGTAATAACCTGATTCTCCTTACCGCCACATCCGTGGTGTTGATGGGAACGTTATTCCCGCTGATCGGCGAAGCGCTGGACATGAAAATCTCCATCCGCAGCCCTTACTTCAATGGCTTCTTTGTGCCGTTGGCCTTTGTGCTGATTCTGCTGATGGTGCCGGGCATGTTCAGTAACTGGAAACGCCAGGACGGTAACACCCTGTTCAAGCGCATGGCGCTGTTGGCCCCCGCCGCCATTATTGCCGGCTGGTTTGGCTCTCGCCTGCCAGAGCCCAGCCCATGGCAGGGCGTATTGGCGATCATGCTGGCGCTGTTTCTGGTGTTTGCCCACGTGGACGATGTGGTTCGCCGGGCCCGTGCCTACAAGCAAGGTTTTGTCACCGGGCTGGGCAAACTGGGGCGCGGCTACTGGGGTATGGTGCTGGCTCACTGTGGCCTGGCGGTATTGATTGCCGGCATTACCCTGGTCAGCTTCCACGAAGTAGAGCGCGACATTCGCATGGCGCCGGGGGATACGGCGGAACTGGGGCACTACACCTTTGTGTTCGACAGCCTGGACGAATACCGCGGGCCCAACTTCGATTCCACCCGTGGTCATTTCCACGTGAGCCATGACGGTGATCCGGTGGCGGTGATGCACCCGGAAAAACGTACCTACCACGCCAGCCGCCAGGTAATGACCGAAGCGGCCATCGATGCCGGTTTCTGGCGCGACCTGTATGTGGCCCTGGGTGAACCGCTGGATGACAGCAATGCCTGGGCGGTGCGCATTTACTTCAAACCCGGAATTCGCTGGATCTGGTTAGGCGCCTTGATCATGGCCCTTGGTGGTGCCCTGGCGCTGACAGACAAACGTTACCGCCGTAACCGTTTTGCGGCCAACGACGCAGGAGCTGCCAATGAAAGCTAATTCTCCCTGGGTGTTTTTGCCTCTGGTCGGCTTTGTGTTGCTGGCGGTGCTGTTGGCCAGCGGCCTGGGTCGTGATCCACAGGAACTGCCTTCTGCGTTGGTGGGCAAACCGGCACCGTCGTTTTCCCTGCCGTCGTTACTGACCGAAGAAACCTATACTGAAGAGTCCCTGAAAGGGCGTTGGCAGCTATTGAATGTGTGGGCCACCTGGTGCCCCACCTGCCATGTGGAACACCCGTATCTGCTGGAGCTGGCGGCACGGGGTGTGGCCATTTCCGGGTTGAACTACAAGGACGAGCTGCCGGCCGCCCGTCAATATCTGGCTAACCTGGGTAACCCCTTCACCCATGTAATTGTGGATGCCGACGGCCAACTGGGACTGGATCTGGGGGTCTATGGGGCCCCGGAAACTTTCCTGATTAACCCGGCGGGGGAGATCGTGTTGCGCCACGCGGGGGATTTGAATGCCCGCGTCTGGGAAGAAAAATTTGTTCCTTTATTGCCTACACAGTCGCCAGCGACGGGGCAGGGTGAGGGAGAAGAATAATGCTGCGTATGGTGTTGCTGCTGATACTGTCCATGCCGGCCTTGGCCGCCATTGATGTCTATCAGTTCGATAATGAACAACAGGAACAGCGTTTTCGTATCCTGTCTGAGGAACTGCGTTGCCCGAAATGCCAGAACCAGAGCATTGCGGATTCCGATGCCGGCATTGCCCAGGATATGCGAACGCGAGTGCATACCATGATCCTGGAAGGCAAAAGCGATGAGGACATCGTCGATTATTTTGTCTCTCGTTATGGTGACTTTGTCAGCTATCGCCCGCCGGTGAATGCCGGTACCTCCATTTTGTGGCTGGGCCCCATTTTGTTGTTATTGGGTGGCGGCGTAGTGATCGTTATGTTGCTGCGTAACGCCAGCCGTAAAGCGGCAGCAGAAGATGAGAGATCCCAGGGTAAAGAACCGGAAGAGGGCACGAAATGATGTTGTGGGTGATGGCGCTGGTTCTGTTGCTGGTGATGGCTGCGGTGCTGTGGATGATGTGGCGCCGTGAAGGGCGCAAAGCCGGCAAGAACATGACGGGCGCGATAGGTATTCCCCTGGTGATGGTGGTTCTGGCCGGCGCCGGTTACGGGTTTATCGGTCTTAACGAGCACACCAGCACCTGGTTGGGGCATAAACAGGAATACGGTGAGGTGGCGCGGCAAATTATCGCCGGGCAACCACCGGAGAAAGCCGCCTCTGAAGTGCCCGCCGGGGCCTTGGTGCGGGTGTTGCAATCCGAACTCTCCCGGACCCCCTCTGCCGTTGGTTGGTATGCCCTGGGCGCTCTGTATGACCAGTTGGGAGCGCCGGCACAGACCGAAGAAGCCGCTCGCAAGGCCTTGCAGCTGAATCCGGATGATGCCGCCATGCATCTGCTGCTGGCACGCGCCTTGATCGAAAAGAATGAAGCACGGCTTACCGACCCGGCGCTGGACGAAATTCGCTGGGTGCTGGACCGTGAACCGAATCACGATGGGGCCTGGATGTTGCTGGCCATGTCGGCGGACCGGGCCGGGCGTTATGCGCTGTCGGAACAGGCCTGGGCGTCTTTGTTGTCCCGGCACAGCGAAGGCGAAACGGCGGAACTGTTGCAGCGCGGTTTGGATCGGGCCCGGGAGCAAAAGCAGCGTGAAGGGGTCTTTGCCAACCTTGGGGCGACAATCAGCGGTGAAGGCCTGCCGGCTGGTGGTACCCTGTTTGTGTTCCTTCGCGAAGCGGGAAGCACCGGGCAACCGCTGGCTGCACAACGGAAAGTGGTTCCCCATTTCCCCATTACTGTGGAGCTGACGGCGGCAAACTGGCTGCAGGGCTACCCGGACGCGCAGGCGGACCTGGTTATCGGTGCCCGCTACACGCCAGCACCGGGTGCCTCGGTGGATCAGGCGGCGATTACCGCCGTACCGGTTTCGTTACAACTTCCCCAGGCGCAGCCTGCAACCCTCGATTTGTCCCGCCAATAGGGGCTTGCCGCCCCGGGCTGCTACCTAAGTAGCAGCCCCTATCCCTTGTGATGAAGGGGGCCTCAAGGTAAAGTTGCACCCCTTCGGAGGCTGGGTTCCTCTGATTTGTACACCCATACGCTTGGAAATTACGCCAGTTTACGCCGTCTGCGGCGGGCATTGCGCCCTCTCGTGGGGTTAGCGTGGGCCGTATCCAGAGCCGTACGGCACTTGGCCGTGGCGATGAGGGTGAATAAATCAGAGGGACTTTTTGCCTCTTCTGACGACAGTAAGATGGAGAATCCTATGCGTGTCATCCTGCTTGGTGCCCCCGGTGCGGGCAAGGGCACCCAGGCGCAGTTCATCAAGGAACAGTTCAATATTCCTCAGATTTCCACCGGTGACATGCTGCGCGCTGCGGTAAAAGCAGGCACTCCACTGGGCCTGGAAGCCAAGAAAGTGATGGATGCGGGCGGATTGGTCTCTGACGATATCATCCTCGGCCTGGTGAAAGAGCGCATTACGGAAGATGATTGTGCAAACGGCTTCCTGTTCGACGGTTTCCCCCGCACCATTCCCCAGGCGCAATCTCTGGTGGAGCAGGGTGTCGATATCGACTTTGTAGTGGAAATCGACGTAGACGATGAAGAGATCATCGAGCGTTTGAGCGGTCGTCGCGTCCACCCGGCCTCTGGCCGTGTGTACCACACCAAGTACAACCCACCTAAAGTTGAAGACAAAGACGATGAAACCGGTGATGAGCTGGTTCAGCGTGACGACGACCAGGAAGAGACGGTTCGCAAGCGTCTTGAGGTGTATCAGGCGCAGACCCGTCCGCTGGTAGATTTTTATCAGGACCTGGCCAGGCAGGGCGAATCTAACGCACCGGCCTATGTGCGTGTTGCAGGCGTTGGTTCTGTTGAGGACATCCGCGACCGCGTGCTGTCCGCCCTGAAAGGCTGATTACGGCCTCCTGTGGGAGGCTGACAAAACGCTGTATAAAAACGGGAAGCTTCGGCTTCCCGTTTTTTTTGGGGAGGAATCACAGAAAGCCTGCAACCAATAGCCAAGCATGCACCATCTGGCGTATTCCCTGATATCGCCCCAAATCTCTCACCAAACCCCTCCCAGTGTGAATACCGACTGGCGCTTACCCCCTGTTCGTCCTGATTTACCTGCTGCCATATGCCCGGATTTTCTCCTGAGTTGGGAAAGGGGCGCCGTAATGTGGATGGCGGGTTGTCTCTCAAGGAGCTGCACGGCGCGTCTGGTTCGGAGTCGTCTCGAACTGAAAAAACAACGAATGAGGATGCAACCCAATAAAAGTGATGCCTAATAGCCTTCCGGGAAGTGGAAAAATGAACGGCATTTCTCGCAAAGTAATGGGGGCGATTCTTTCAGGCGGCGCGTAACGGTTCTACTCAAATCAAAATAGTCTGTCTTGTTGATTCGCTGTAAGAGGCGCAGGAAAGAAAGGCGCCTTTGCCTGGGTGATCTGTCTTTTTCAGGCGCGATAGCGAGAGGAGGCTTTCCATAATGGCTGTGGATTTTATTGTAAGAGCGCTTTTTTTTCGTGCACATGGACTGTGTTGTTGTGTAAACCCAAGGTGTGCAGGAAGAACAACGAGTGTAGAAAAACGTGCAGAAATACTGCCCCAGGAAGATTCAATATTCGTCGGGAGGTAAATAATGCCCATAAAAAATAAAACGAAAACGCGTAAAAGAGAAACGGGGTGAAAAGGGCGGGTAGCAAAGGCAGTGAAAAAAATCAGAAAAATTAAAAGTGGGTTGATTAAATAATGTACCAACTGATTTTTTTTTATGCTATTTTCCACTTGTCGCAGTACTGATGACAACGCCATAGCTTAGGAGATCAATCATGGCTAGAGCAAAGAAAGCCGCCGCGAAAAAAACTGCGGCGCGCAAACCCGCAGCGAAGAAAGCCGCTGTTGCAAAAGCACCGGCTGTTCCCAAATCTGTCAGCAACGCTGAATCCAAGGTTAAATTACAGGACAAAGCTGTAGCCCAGGCAGAAAAGAAAGTTACCCAGTCACAAACCAAACTTGATAAGCATCGCGCCAAAATCGACGCAGAGAACGCCAAACTGTCGAAACTGCGTGCCGATGTTGCCGCCAAGCGTGAAAAAGCACAAAAAACTTCCACTGCCGCCGCCAAGCGTGCCGTTGAAACTGCACGCGGTCGCATGAACACTGCGCGCCTGAAACTCCAGGATATTCGTGGCGAAGCGAAACTGATTCGTGCCGAGATCCAGGCCGCCAAGAAAGTGGTTGCCCGCGAAGTGAAGAAACTGCGCACTGCTGAGCGCAACTTCAAAGCCAAATTGCGTGATCATGAGCGCAAACTGGCGAAGAAAGCCAAGGCCGAACAGAAGAAAGCGGAGCAGAAAGCCAAGGCAGCTGCGCGTAAAGCGGCGGCGAAGGCCAAGCGTGCGGCCAAGAAAGCGACCGCTCGCAAGCCCAAGGCGACTGCAAAAAAAGCAGCGACTAAAAAGGCGCCTGCCAAAAAAGCGGCCACCAAGAAACCTGCAGCAAAAAAGGCAGCAACCCGTAAAGCGCCTGCCAAGAAAGCTGCACGTAAGCGTACTCCGGCCAAGAAGAAGCCTTCCTGATACGTCAGAAGGGTTTATGAAGGCTAAAAGCCCCGCTTTGCGGGGCTTTTTTATGCCTGTCGTACAGGTCGTGCTGCCAGGATTTCACCGTGAGATAAGGGTGCTGGGTGGCTAAATGTGCATTTTGCATATGGATGGCGTTGCTCTCAGGGAAGCTGGAGCGGGGTGGGTGAATAGATCCCCAAAAGTAGTTGATAATGATTCGCGTTAGGTTTAGCATCCTTTTCAGAGATTGAGGAAAGGCGACTTATGTACGTATGCATTTGTAAGGGTATTACTGACAACCATATACGGGAAGCGGTCGATTCTGGCTGCGACAGCCTGCGTGATCTTCGTCGGGAACTTGGGGTTGGAAGTCAGTGTGGTAAATGTGCCCGTCACGCCCGCCAAATTTTGCGTGAGACCCGTAGCGCAAACGAGGCGACCTCATTCTCGAACTCTTCTACTGCTGGTGAGGCGGTTGTTTTCTGGCCACAAACCGCATAAACAATCGTTCTCATTTGCATAAGCGCTTGTATTTGAAGCGCTTTTTTTCCTCTCCTGCCTTGTCTCTGTCACACACTTGCTGAACAATAGGGGTTACCCCAAGTTCATGTGACGGAGATCCCCCCAATGAAAGGCGACGCCAAAGCGATTGAGTTCCTCAACCGTGCACTCGGCAATGAGCTGGTTGCCATTAACCAGTACTTCCTCCACGCCAAGATGTACCAGGATTGGGGCTTGCAGGCACTCTATGCCAAGGAATATCACGAATCCATCGACGAGATGAAGCATGCGGACATGCTGGTCGAGCGCATTCTGTTCCTGGAAGGCATTCCCAACCTGCAGGATCTGGGCAAGCTGATGATTGGTGAAAACACCAAGGAAATGCTGGAATGCGATCTCAAGCTTGAGCAAATGGCTGTGCCAGACCTGCGTGAAGGCATTGCTTATTGCGAATCCATCCAGGATTACATCAGCCGTAACCTGCTCAAAGATATCCTCGAATCCGAGGAAGAGCATATCGATTGGCTGGAGACCCAGCTCGGTCTGATCGATAAAGTCGGCCTGGAAAATTACATGCAAAAACAAATGGCTGCCGCAGAAAGCTGATTGCCGAACTTTTAACCGATCTACGCTTGACTCACCGCGGGGCTTTCGGAATAATGCGCAGCCTCTCGCGGCGTTACAGCAACGAGATTTGCACCGGTAGCTCAGCTGGATAGAGCAACTGGCTACGAACCAGTAGGTCGGGGGTTCGACTCCCTCCCGGTGTACCATACGAATAAAAGAAGGCTCCCAATCGGGGGCCTTTTTTTATGCCGCTCTGCGGCCGCTGCACGCCTCACCCTTCATGCCGCATGCAACAGGCTCGCAGGCTCAACGCTGTCCGAGCAGGTACGACCCCCAAGTCTTCCCGACGCCGTATTGCACTTCATTCCATTGCGATATTTTTTACTCTACGGTCTGGATAAATCTGGCCTGCACGCCGTCGATTGATCAAAACCACCAACCGGTTCCTCGCATGCCTCATTGCGGGTTGTCGACAATCTGTCTACATTGCCTTTAACCCCGCGAGAGCAATACCGGCTCACAAGGCCACCATGATGCCCGCCCAAACGGCGACGCCTTTCGCTCTCGCACGCGGTGACTGAATCCGCTTTTGGAACCAAAAGGAGTGTTCCATGAACGCTATGATGGCTCAGGGTGTCGAACTCATGCTGGTTGGCATGGGTGTCGTGTTTGTTTTTCTGATTGTGCTGGTGGCCGTCACCACTGCCATGTCGGCGCTGGTGCAGAAATTCGGCCGCGAGGAACCGGCGCCGCAGCCCGCTTCATCCTCCCCGCAAAATATGCCATCGCCGGCCATTATCAAAGCTATCGAAAAAGCGGTGCAGCAGCATCGCCAGTCTTCACTGTCATAGATACCGGATTATTCCATGAGTGACCTGAAACCGTTGGGCATTACCGATGTGGTGCTGCGTGATGCGCACCAGTCCCTGTTTGCTACCCGTATGCGCCTGGATGACATGCTGCCGATTGCTGCGGAACTTGATGACATTGGCTTCTGGTCACTGGAATCCTGGGGTGGGGCGACCTTTGATGCCTGTATTCGTTATCTGGGGGAAGACCCCTGGCAGCGCATCCGCGAATTGAAGCAGGCCATGCCAAAAACGCCACAGCAAATGCTGCTGCGTGGGCAGAACCTGTTGGGCTATCGCCACTATGCGGATGATGTGGTGGATACCTTTGTGGAACGTGCAGCGGAAAACGGCGTGGATGTGTTCCGTGTGTTTGATGCCATGAACGATATGCGCAATATCGAGCGGGCCATCGCCGCTGTGGTAAAGCAGGGCAAGCACGCCCAGGGCACCATCGCGTACACGGTCAGCCCGGTGCACACCATGGACATGTGGGTGGAGCAGGGCAAAGTGATCGAACAGATGGGCGCCCATTCGGTTGCCATTAAGGACATGGCCGGCCTGCTGCGCCCCGCCGTGGCGTTCGAGCTGGTGACGCGCCTGAAAGCTTCCCTGAATATTCCCGTGCACATGCAATCGCACGCGACCACGGGGCTGTCCACCGCCACGGCCCTGAAAGCGGCAGAAGCGGGCATCGACAACGTGGACACCGCCATCTCGTCCATGTCGATGACCTATGGTCATAGCCCAACGGAATCCGTGGTCGCCATGCTGGAAGGCACGGACCGGGATACCGGGCTGGATATCAAAAAACTGAATCGTATTGCCGGTTATTTTCGTGAGGTTCGCAAAAAGTACGCCGCCTTCGAAGGCAGCTTGCGAGGTGTGGATGCGCGCATCCTGGTGGCGCAGGTGCCCGGCGGCATGCTCACCAATATGGAAAGTCAGCTCAAGGAGCAGGGCGCAGCGGACCGGTTCGATGAAGTGCTGCAGGAAATTCCCGGCGTCCGTGAAGATCTGGGGTTCATTCCACTGGTGACGCCCACCTCGCAAATCGTCGGCACCCAGGCGGTGCTCAATGTGCTCTCCGGCGAACGCTACAAAGTGCTCAGCAAGGAAACCCGCGGCATCCTCCGTGGCGAATATGGCGCCGCACCGGCCCCGTACAATGCCGAGCTACAGCAGCGCACCCTGGAGGGGGACGAACCGGTTACCTGCCGCCCGGGTGATCTGCTCGACAACGAAATGGGCAGTCTCCGTGATGAAGTGCTGTCTCTGGCAAAAGACAGGGGCATGGCGCTGGCGGAAGGGGAGCGCTTAATCGACGACGTGCTTACCTATGCGTTGTTCCCGCAAATTGGGCAACGTTTTCTGGAAAACCGGGGCGATGCCTCGGCGTTTGAAGCGGCACCGGGCGAAGGTAAAGACGCGGCCAGCAGCGGCACGCAGTCAGAAGGGGTTTATACCGTTGAGGTAGACGGCCAACAGTACACGGTGAAAGTGAACGAGGGCGGTGATGTAACCGGCCTGCGTGCGGTGGGTGGTGCCTCTGCCCCTGCGCCATCCGCCCCCTCTCCCGGTAACCCGGCCAACAGCGTGCCGGTGCCTGCGCCGCTGGCGGGGAATATTTTTCAGGTACTGGTGAAGCCTGGTGATCAGGTCACCGAAGGTCAAAAAATCATGGTGCTGGAAGCCATGAAAATGGAAACGGATGTGTCCAGTACCTGCGCAGGCGTGGTCAGCGAGGTTGCCGTGAAAGAGGGCGACGCCGTGGCCGTGGGGCAAACCCTGCTCAGCGTGGAGCCCGCCAATGGATAAGCTGCAAACCCTCTGGCACAGCACCGGGCTGTTTCACATGAGCGGCGGCCAGCTGGTCATGCTATTGGTCTGCCTGGGTTTGCTGTGGCTGGCCATTCATAAAAAATTCGAGCCATTGCTGTTGTTGCCCATCGGCTTTGGTGGCTTGCTGGCCAATATTCCCATGGCCGGGCTGGCGGAATCCGCCATCAGTCAGGCGCTGCATTTTGGCTCTACAGAGCTGCTGGCCTCCATGGCACAGGTGCTGGGTATGGAGGCCGGGGCAGGGCGTGACGCGCTTTATACGGCCGCGCAGGCGGCAGGGCCAGCGGTGCAGGATCAGCTGCACCACCTGGCAGTAAAAGCCAATTACGGCGACGGTATTCTCTATTTGATTTATACCGTAGGCCTGACTACCGGCATTTTCCCGCTGTTGATCTTCATGGGCGTAGGGGCGATGACCGATTTTGGCCCGCTGCTGGCCAACCCGCGCACCCTGTTGCTGGGCGCGGCGGCGCAATTTGGCATCTTTGCCGCCTTGCTGGGGGCGCTGGCGCTGAATTTTCTGGGCATGGAATTTTCCCTGTCGGATGCCGCCGCCATTGGCATCATCGGTGGCGCAGACGGTCCCACTTCCATCTATGTCACCACCAAGCTGGCGCCGCATCTACTTGGCGCGATTGCGGTGGCGGCCTATTCCTACATGGCGCTGGTACCCATTATCCAGCCGCCAATCATCCGGGCGCTGACCTCGCAAAAAGAGCGCCAGATCAAAATGGAGCAACTGCGCTCGGTGAGTCAGGTAGAGAAAATTCTGTTCCCGATCCTGTTGCTGGTGCTGGTGGCGCTGGTGTTACCCGATGCGGCGCCACTGCTGGGCATGTTCTGCCTGGGTAACCTGATGAAGGAATCCGGGGTGGTGAACCGGCTCGTGGATACCACCAGCAATGCCCTGATCAATGTGGTGACCATCATGCTGGGGCTGGCCGTGGGGGCGAAACTCAGCGCAGAACAGTTCCTGGTCATGGAAACCCTGGGTATCCTGGCCCTGGGGCTGGTGGCCTTCATGATCGGCACCGCCACTGGCGTGCTGATGGCCAAGCTGCTCAACCGCGTCAGTCGCCACCCGGTCAATCCCATTATCGGCGCCGCCGGTGTGTCCGCCGTCCCCATGGCGGCACGGGTGGCCAACAAGGTCGGCCTGGACGCCAATCCCCACAATTTCTTGCTCATGCATGCCATGGGTCCCAACGTGGCCGGGGTCATCGGCTCCGCCGTCGCCGCCGGCGTCCTGCTCAACTTCGCAGGCTGATCTTCCCCCGCGTGGCGTTCGCGCCACGCGCTTCCTTCCCCTCCCATCCCTGTAGGAGTTCCCTTCCAGGGGACGAACCGCGCGAAGCGCGAAAAAGGTCCGAAGGATCATCACTAGAGTCAGAGGCGCGGCCTGTTCTTCTATTATCGCAATAGGCGGCAAGGTGCAGAGCGACCTTCGTTCGTCCCCTGGAAGGGAACTTGTATGTTTGAATGCTCTTCCTGCAACCATGCAGGACTTGCCGGGGTGGAGGGACCAAAGGAGCATCTGACCCAAGG
>NZ_NVWY01000023.1 GCF_002733835.1 Alcanivorax sp. | reverse complement strand
ACCGTCTGTACCCTTGGGTCAGATGCTCCTTTGGTCCCTCCACCCCGGCAAGTCCTGCATGGTTGCAGGAAGAGCATTCAAACATACAAGCACCTCTTGCAGGTGCGAACCCCGTGTAAGCGCGTAAATCGCTGGTGGCTCGATGGGGTTCTCTGAGCGCGTGTCGTTAGCTGTTTCTGTGTGGTCTCGTTATGCTCGGTTCGCACCTGCAAGAGGTGCTCCTACAGGCGAGGCGGAGAACAGTTACAGCTTCCGGCGGGCGTCTTCGAAGGCCTGGATTTCCTCTTCCAGGCGGCCGAGCAGGGCCTGCACGCGGGCTTCGCTTTCAGAATCCTGGGAGACGCTCTGGCGGGCGCGGAGCAGCTCGTGGCTCATGTTCAGAGCGGTCATGATGGCAATGCGCTCCAGGCCGATCACATTGGCATCGCGGACTTCGCGCATCTGTTCGTCCAGGTAACGGGCGGCCGCCAGCAGGTTGTCCTGTTCCCCGGCGGGGCAGGCGACGCGATACTCCTTGTCCAGTAGATGAATTACCAGGGAGTTTTCGTTAGACATTCTGGATTACACCGCATTGGCTGTGAGTCAGAGTCAGGCAGGAGACCACGCTCAGGATTCCTGCTCGAGAGATTTCAGACGCGAGATGATGGCCTCGACTTTATTGCGGGCGGCATCATTTTTTTTCAGTAACTGGGCCCGTTCTTCCACCAGTTTGCTCTCGCGATCATGCAAGGCCTGGTTCTCTTGACGCAACCGCGCGCTGATGCGCAGCAGGTCATCGACTCGGGCTTCCAGTTGCCTCAGTTGTTGTTCCGTCGTCATGGCAAAATGGTCGCTGTTCGCCTAAGGTAGCTCCCCTGCACCTTACCGGTATTTTCCGGTGATGGCGCCCCCACCCGGATTGCAGGCTTTTTGTACTATAGGTGTGGGGTCTGTAAGGGTCAATGAAATTCAAGTGTGATAGCCACTTAGCACACACTTCTCAGGTAATCCCCAACTCTGCTTCCCGGGGCCGCCGCGCCAGCGGATCACCGGCTGTTGAAAACGGAAAGACGCATGTCCAACGATATTGATTTTGAGGTTCTCGTCCAGGGGCTGGCTGCGGTCGGCGTAAAGCATTCTCCCAGTGAATTGCAGGGGGTGATTGCCGGCCTGCTGGCCACCGGCCACGGCGGCCACAATGAGGAGCTGCTTGGGGTGCTGGCTGCCCACGTGGATATGCCGGAGGGCTTTGGTGCCGAAATGAATGGCGCCCTGCTGGCGGTGCGAGACCAGTTGCACGGCGGTTACCAGGGCACCGGTCTGGAGCTGAACCTGCTGTTGCCGGGGGATGAGGAAGACCTTGGCTTGCGGGTGGCCGCGCTGGCCCAGTGGAGTGAAGGCTTCCTGGTGGGCTTTGGCACCGGCTCGGCCAACACCCACGACAAGGACCTGTCACCCGGCGTGCAGGAAGCGCTGTCGGACCTGGCGGCGATCAGCCAGGTGGCTACGCCGGATGATGACGGCGACGCCGAGGAAGACATGTTCGAGCAGGTGGCCGAGCACTGCCGTATGTCTGCCCTGATGATTTACACTGAGCTGGTCATGCGCCATCAGGGCAAACCAGAGTCGGCGCCAGCGGATAAAACACCGCCAACCCGCCATTAATGGGGATCAGGCGTTTGGTTTGTTGCGTGAGTTGCGTGAAGCGTGCCGCCTGTTGCGTTATTTAAGGAGTCGTTTTGAGTATCAGCCGCCAGGAGTTTGCCCGTCGTCGTCAGGAACTGATGACCATCATGGGGCCCAACAGCATTGCCATTCTGCCTGCCGCCCCGGAGCGCACTCGCAACCGGGACGTGGAATACCCGTACCGGCAGAACAGCGATTTCTGGTACCTCACCGGCTTTGCTGAACCGGAAGCGGTAATGGTGCTGCTGCCGGGGCGCGAGCATGGCGAGTATGTGCTGTTCTGCCGCGACCGTGATCGCACCATGGAAATCTGGAACGGCTACCGCGCCGGGCCGGAAGGCGCGGTGTCTGAATACGATGCGGACGATGCATTCCCGATCAGCGATATTGATGAAATTCTGCCGGGGCTGATCGAAGGCAGTGAGCGGGTCTACTACGACCTGGGGCACGACAGTGAATTCGATCGGCGCCTGATGGGCTGGGTCAACAGCATCCGCGAACGGGTGCGCAGCGGCGCGCACCCGCCCGGCGAATTCGTGGCGCTGGCGCACCATCTGCACGACCTGCGGCTGTTCAAGTCTGCGGCGGAAAGCAAGCTGATGCGCAAGGCGGCCAGCATTTCTGCCGGCGCCCACGTGCGCGCCATGCAGTCGGTGAAGCCGGGGATGATGGAATACCAGCTGGAAGCGGAATACATCCACGAATTCATGCGCCACGGTTCGCGCAGTCCCGCCTACCCGAGCATTGTCGGTGGCGGCGCCAACAGCTGCATTCTTCATTACATCGAAAACACCGGAAAGCTGAAAGCCGGTGATCTGGTGCTGGTGGATGCCGGTTGCGAGCTGGAACACTATGCCTCGGACATTACCCGCACTTTCCCGGTGAACGGCACATTCAGCAAGCCACAGCAGGCGCTGTATGAGCTGGTGCTGGCTAGCCAGTATGCGGCCATCGAAGCTACCCACCCGGACAACCACTGGAACGTGCCCCACGAGCAGGTGGTGAATATCCTTACTCAGGGGCTGATCGACCTGGGCCTGTTGAAAGGGGAATTCAACGAGCTGGTGGAAACCGAAGGCTACCGACAATTCTTTATGCACCGCACCGGCCATTGGCTGGGGCTGGATGTGCATGATGTGGGTGATTACCGCATTCAGGAACAATGGCGCCAGCTGGAGCCGGGCATGGCGCTGACCGTGGAGCCGGGGCTGTATGTGGCGCCGGATGACACCACAGTGGACGAGCAATGGCGGGGTATTGGCATCCGCATCGAGGATGATGTGCTGGTCACCAAAACCGGCTGCGAAGTGCTTAGTCACGAAGTGCCGAAGGACGTGGCGGATATCGAAAAGATAATGAAGGGTAGTTGAAAGTTTAAAGTTGAAAAGCGCGAGAGGGGGGTTGTTGTCTTTGAGTGTCTGTGCCCGCGCCATTACCGGGGAACGCGGGCACGACATTACACACATCGACAACTGGATTCGCGTTTAAACTTTACACTTTGAACTTTCAGCGCTTTGCATGATTCGCGCCTCAAGTGGCGCTCCTACAGTGAAAATGGACGTTGGAATGACGCAACAACCTTTGGTGATTGTTGGCGGTGGTATGGCCGGGGCCTTGCTGGCGCTGTTGTTGTGTCGTCACGGTGCCGCCCGGGTAATGCTGATCGAAAGCCATCCGCTGTCCCTGCCAGACGCTCCCCCCCTGACTCCCAGCTTTGATGCCCGCAGTACCGCCTTGTCCGCGGGGACGTTGGCGGTACTGGATGATCTGGGTCTGGGCCATGCCGTTCGAGAGCACGCGGCGGCTATCGGTACGGTGCATGTGTCCCGACAATCCCGCCTTGGTATAACGCGCATGTCCGCCGCAGAAGAAGGGGTGGAGCAGCTGGGTGCCGTGGTGGAAAACCGCTGGCTGGGGTTTGTGTTGCTCGGGGCCCTGTTTGCGGATGAGGGCATTGAAGTGCGGGCGCCGGATACCTTGTCGGGTATTCGCCGGCAGGAGGGTGGTTACCAAATCACTCTGGCCAGTGGCGAGGTGGTGGAAACGCCGCTGTTGATCGCCGCCGACGGCGCCCGGTCCAAGACCCGGGAGTGGCTCGGCATTAGCGCCCGTGACCACGACACTGGTCACGATGCGTTGATCGCTAACCTGTCCCTGAAAGAGCCCCACAAGGGAATCGCCTGCGAACGCTTTTTGAATGACGGCCCACTGGCCCTGTTGCCGCTGCCCGACCAGCGCATGGCGCTTGTGTGGACCGGCCCGCGGGCGCAGGTGGACCAGTGGATGGCGTTGGCGGACGACGAAGCACTGGCGCAGCTGCAAGGTCGTTGCCCGGCAGAGGCGCCACGGCTTTGTGGTATCGGTGAACGCCAGCGCTACCCGCTGATCCTCACCGAGGCCTGTGCCCAGGTGGTGCCCCATGGGGTGGTGGTCGGTAATGCCGCTCACACCCTGCATCCGGTAGCCGGGCAGGGCTTTAATCTGGCGGTGCGGGATCTGCTGGCGCTGGCGCAGACCGTAGGCGGCAATGCCGACCCCGGTAGCCTGGCGACCCTGCAGGCCTACGCACAAAAACGGGAAAAGGATCAGGCCCTGATCAGTCAGGCATCCCGCTGGGTACCGGAACTGTTCCGGGTGCAGCAACCGCTGTTTGCGCACAGTCGCCAGTTGGGGCTGGTGGCCATGGATATTTTGCCGGGGCTGCGTAGTGGGTTTGCGAAACGGGCCATGGGGCTTTAAGAACAGTGAATAGTTAACTGTTAATAGCGAAAACCATGCTACGAAGCTGCTGTAGGAGCGCCGCTTGAGGCGCGAAGCGTTTGCAGCTGCTTCGGTGCCTGATACCGGCAGGCTGACGATGCAAATGCAGCAACGCGCGTTAAAGATCGTGGACATTCGCGCCTCAAGTGGCGCTCCTACACACTCAACAGCGAGCATCGACCTTTGAAGAATGCGCCCATGACAGAACAACCTGATTCCCAACACATCCTCATCGTTGGCGGTGGCATGACCGGTGGGTTGCTGGCGGTGCTGCTGGCAGAGCAGGGATTGACGGTGACCGTGCTGGACGGTGCCCCTGCCCCGGCCCTGCCGCAGGGCAAGGCGCAGTTGCGGGTGTCCACGCTTACCGAAGCCAGCCATTGGCTGCTGCGCAATACCGGGGTGTGGGATTATCTGGATGCGTCGCGGGTGCAGCCCTACAGTGCCATGCAGGTGTGGGACCAGGATGGCACTGGCGAGGTGCTGTTTCAGGCTGAAGACGTAGGCGCCGAGAGCCTGGGCTGGTTGCTGGAAAACGGCCACCTGGCCGCCGCGTTGTACCAGAAAGCAGCTACCTTGCCGACGCTGGACTGGCAGTGCGGCGTGCAGGTGGATGCCCTGCGCCGTGATGCCGACACCGGGCAATGGGCGGTGCGCAGTGGCGATACCCTCTGGCAGGCAGACCTGCTGGTGGGTGCCGACGGTGCCCGTTCGCAGGTGCGCGAACAGGCGGGTATCAGTGGTGGTCCGCGCGACAGTGGCCATCATGCATTGGTGGCGACCATCGCCACCGAGCAGGCCCATGGCGCCTGTGCCCGGCAGGTCTTTATGGAAAGCGGGCCGCTGGCGTTGTTGCCGTTATTCTCGGACGCGGAGCAAGGTGATCAGCGGCAATGTTCCATCGTCTGGTCTGGCTGGCCGGAACGGATTGCGGAACTGCGCGAGAAAGATGCGGTCTCTTTCGCGGCAGAGTTGCAGGCCGCCGTGGGCGACGCCCTGGGGCCGGTGACCCTGCTCAGCGAGCGGGCGGTATTTCCGATTCAGGAACGTCACGCCAGTCAGTATGTGGCGGCTGGCCTGGCGCTGGTGGGCGATGCGGCCCACGTGATACACCCATTGGCCGGACAGGGTGTGAACCTGGGGTTGCTGGATGCGGCGGTGTTGGCAGAAGAAATCGCGCGGGCCAGTGAGCAGGGGCGCGGCTGTGCCGACCCGGCTGCCCTGGCGCGTTATCAGCGCCGCCGCCGCGGTGAGAACCTGCTGATGCAGAATGCCATGCGCGGCTTTCAGTCCCTGTTCGAGCAGCGTGCCATGCCGGTGCGTTGGTTGCGTAACACTGGTATGCGCTGGGTGAATCAGGCCGGCCCGGTGAAAGGTTTTTTTGCCCGTCAGGCCATGGGGCGAACCACGGATTTGCCGGCCCGGGCAAAACCACCAGCGTTTGGCGCTAGAGCTGGCTCGCGTTAGCTGCCATACTGGCGGAAATTAAGAATCATTCTTGTTTGCGAATAATTGGAGCGAATGGATATGCGCGTGTTTGGCATCTTAGTTGGCGCCTTGGTAATGGCGTCTGGTCTGTGGGGGTGTTCCGAACCGACCGCCGATGAAGAACTGGTGGTGTATACCTCCCGCAACGATCACCTGATAAAGCCGGTGTTCGATGCCTACACCGAGGCCACCGGTGTGCGTATCCGCTACATCACCGACAATGCCTCGGCCCTCACCGCCCGTCTGCAGGCCGAGGGTGAGCGCTCTCCGGCGGATATGCTGATCACCGTGGACGCCGGCAACCTGTGGAATGCGGCAGAAAAAGGCCTGCTCAGCCCGGTGGAATCCGTGGTGCTGAAAAACAATGTGCCCGATGCGCTCACCGACCCGAAAAAGCAATGGTACGGCCTGACCGTGCGCGCCCGCACACTGGTGTATTCCAAGGACCGGTTGCAGCCCAGTGAGCTGTCCACCTACGAAGACCTGGCCGACCCGAAATGGAAAGGGCGCTTGTGCTTGCGCACCTCCAAGAAGGTCTACAACCAGTCGCTGGTGGCGACCATGATTGAGCGCCTGGGCGAAGAAAAGGCCGAGGAAATCGTGCGCGGCTGGGTGGCCAACCTGGCCACGGATGTGTTCTCCAACGACACCGCCTTGATGGAAGCCATCGTTGCCGGCCAATGTGATGTGGGCATTGTTAATACCTACTACTACGGCCGCATGAAGCGCGATAACCCGCAGCTGCCGCTGGGGCTGTTCTGGGCCAACCAGGAGAGCAGTGGCGTGCACGTGAACATTTCCGGTGCCGGCATCACGACGCACGCATCGCACCCGGAGAAAGCCAAAGCCCTGCTGGAATGGATGACCCAGCCCGCCGCCCAGCAACTGCTGGCCGACCGCAACCTGGAATACCCGGTAAATGCGTCGGTGACTCCCCCGGAAGAAGTGCGCTCCTGGGGCGAGTTCAAGTCTGATGATCTGAACGTGAGTGTGGCCGGTGCTCTCCAGGTGGAGGCGGTGAAACTGATGGACCGTGCCGGATACCGCTAACCGGTGATTCGGCGCGGCGCGTTTTCGTTCAGTGGGGCCAGCGTGATTGCGCTGGCCCTGTTGGTCGTGGTGCCCATTCTGGTGCTGCTCGCTGCCTGGCGACAGCAGGAATGGGCGACCTGGCAGCACCTGATGGACACGGTGCTGTTGCGCCTGATCGGCAACACGGTATTCCTGATGATCGGCGTGGCCATTGGCGTGTCGCTGCTGGGCATCACCCTGGCCTGGTGTGTGGCCACCCTGGACTTTCCCGGTCGTCGCTGGCTGCAATGGGCGTTACTGCTGCCCATGGCCATGCCCGCCTATGTACTGGCGTTCGTGCTGGTGGATCTGCTCGACTATGCCGGGCCGATCCAGACCCAGATGCGTAGCTGGTGGAGTGCCTTCCCCGGCTTCAGCGCCCGCCACCCCCTGTGGGTGGTGGTGACCCTCTCGCTGGTGCTTTACCCCTATGTGTACATGCTGGCGCGGCTGGCCTTTCAGGCCCAGGGCCGTGCCGTGCTGGAGCAGGCCCGGATTCTTGGCGACGGCCCGGTCCGCGCCTTCTTCAAGGTGGCGTTGCCCATGGCGCGGCCGGGCATTGCCGCCGGGCTGGCGCTGGCGTTGATGGAAACCCTGGCGGACTTCGGGGCGGTGTCGGTATTCAACTTCGACACCTTTACTACTGCCATTTATAAAAGCTGGTATGGCCTGTTCAACTTGCAGGCGGCGGCACAACTGGCCTCGCTGTTGTTGCTGTTTGTGCTGGTCTCCCTGTGGCTGGAGCGCCGTGGCCGGCGCCGGGCCCGTTTCAGCGAACTGGGAGGACGGCAGGTCATGCGCGTGCGACCGCGCTTTGCCTGGCTGATTACCGCCTTTGCCTTTGCGGTGCTGTTCATGGCCTTTTTGCTGCCGGTGTGTCGCCTGTTGTACTGGGTGGTAGCCACGGGCATCGACGGGCTGGATAGCCGCTTCTTCAGTTTGATTTGGCGCACCTTCCTGCTGGGCGCCATGGCTGCCTCGCTGGTGCTGGTGCTGGCCAGCTGGCTGGCCTGGGTCAAGCGCCACCAGCCGTCGCGGGCGGTGTCCGGTTCGGTGCAGTTGGCTACGCTGGGTTATGCATTGCCCGGCTCGGTGCTGGCGGTGGGCATCATGGTCAGCTTCAGCGCAGCGGAAGCCCGTCTGGACCAGTGGGGGCTGGCGATTCCGCTGGTGGGCGGGCTGGCGGCGCTGATTCTGGCCTATGTGGTGCGTTTTCTGGCGGTGGCCTTCGGCCCGGTGGAAAACGCGTTGCAACAGGTGCGCCCCAGTTTGGTGGAAGCGGCCCGCACCCTGGGCGCAACCGCTTCGGAGGTGGGGCGCCGGGTGTACCTGCCGATGATGCTGCCGGGGCTGTTTACGGCCTTGCTTCTGGTGGGCATCGATGTGATGAAGGAAATGCCCGCCACCCTCCTGTTGCGCCCCTTTGGCTGGGATACCCTGGCAGTGCGTATCTATGAGCTTACCGCCGAAGGGGAGTGGCAACGCGCCGCTGCCCCGTCACTGACTCTGGTGTTGCTGGGGCTGGTGCCTGTCATGGTGTTAAGTCGTCGCCGCTAACAAGGCGGCTTTGCAGGATCATTCCCAACGCTATTTTCCGTTCTGCTCAGCGTATGCCCCTCCGCCTTGGCGGTACCGCGCTCGGTTATCTTCTCTGTTTGTGCCGCGGTTCCTGCGGTCTCGTCGTCAGGTTAACAGTCGTGCAATCCGCTCCATGTTTTTCGTGGGTAATGGCTGCTCATCGGGGTAAAGATGCGGCTTTTCAGGCGTTTTGTACGAAGAAAGGTGTACTTTGAATGTGGTTCATGTGTTTATTTGTGTGTATATATGTAAACAGCGTGATGTTTTGCGACATTGTCGTGATTAAATGTGTTGAGTTATTGGTACGATGATACCAATAAAATTGAGCAAAAAACTGCTCAGCACAACGGTCAGGTGCGCCTGAATTTGCGTACCGCCAAATAATAACAACGGCCCCGCTTCGGGCGCGTCTTGTGGAGAGCTTCATGACAATACGGAAATTACTTCCTGCCGTTCTGGCGGGAATTGGCGCTGTGTCTGTGTCACCGGTAATGGCCAGCATGGGAAACATCGGCACCACCTACGGGGTGCTGCCCTCCGACCTGGCCTCCGCCCAGGCCTTGTCCATGTTCAATAGCCAGGTATCCGCGACTTATTACAACCCGGCTTATCTGGCCAAGGACAGCCGCGGTGAGCTGACCACCGGCCTGTTGCACGCGGACCATGAGCTGCGTGCCCGTTCTGTCGGTGGTGGGGCCGCCCCGCTTCGCGATGGCGATATTCTCCAGGATTCACCGTCCCAGCAGGTATTGCTGGGCATGAAGACCGACCTCACTTCCCTGACCCAGTATGACCATCCCCTGTACTTGGGTTTTATGCTCGGCGTGGAAAAATACGGCGAGGAAATGCTGGCGTTTAATTCGCAGACTTCCACCTCCGGCCAGTATTTTGAATACGGTCGCCAGCCGCTGTTTCTGAATCTGGGCGGCGGGACACAAATCTGGCGTGGCCTGGATATGGGGCTGTCCGCACGGATTACCCTGCATTCGGAAGCGGAGCTGGTCGCCACGTCCACACTGGCTGGGGAAACCAGCTACGAAACCCTGAATGTGTCGGCCAAACCCTCCATCCGGCCGATCTTCGGTCTCAACATGGACTGGGGCGAAAGCTTCTGCAGTGAAGGTGATAACTGCTGGTTCAACGGGCTGGAAACCGCGTTCAGTTACCGTGGTTACTCCAACACCAACACCACGGTGGATTCCACCATCACTATCCCCGGCACCGTGCTGGACCCGGGCATCAACCTGGCGATTACCACCATCGATTCCTATCAGCCGAATATCTATGCCGCCGGTCTGGCCTATGGCCGGGAGCGCTGGCGCGTTGGGGTAACCCTGGAAATGCAGGAATGGTCGCGCCTGGAAGAAGAGCTGGAAGGCGACACCATCAAGGACCAGGCCGTGAACACCGGCGGCGCGCCTTACGAGCTGCGCTTCAAGGATATTGTGGTGCCGCGTATCGGTGGCGAATTCAATATCAACGACACCTACAAGCTAACCGGCGGTGTGGCGTTCAGTGAATCGCCGCTGGATTCCAACGCATCACTGGAAGTGAACTACCTGGATGCGGACAAGATGATTCTGGGGCTGGGCCTCACCGCGGAATACAAGTCTGTCCCGGTGCTGGCTTACCCGGTGCGTTTTGATCTGGCCTACCAGTATCAACAGCTCGACCCGCGAGAGTTCGATCTGTACGACCGCCGTTCCCCGAGCTTTCCGCAATCCTACGAAACCGTGGAAGCGGAAGGCGATGTGCATGTTTTCTCCGGCTCCATCACCCTCAAATTCTAGGAGTTAATGGCGATGAAATTAAAAGCGCTATCTCTGGCTACGGCAGCCGCATTGCTGGCTGCCTGTGGCGGTGAGGCCGGTGACGAGCCCACCCTGGAAAACTGGCAGACCGGTGAGGTCTATTACAGTTTCCCCTACGACGGTCAGCAGGATCTGGCACCGAAGACGCCGCTGTCGATCCGGTTTTCCCACCCGGTCACAGTGGATGCCAGTCACTTTACGTTACTGGAATGTGCCCAGCTGGACGGGGATTGCCCTGATGCCGGCAATAACCAGGTGGCCCTGCAGGCGCCGCAGTCAGTGGATGAGGGCATGGGGGTCATGCTGCAGCCGGATGCGCCGCTGCAAACCCATACCCGTTACCGGTTGGTACTAAATGGCATAGAAACGGAAAACGGCTCCCCGGTGTTCCCGGATGGTGGCCTGGACTTCGTTACCCGGCTGTCCAGCGATGGGCCTGTGTCCAGCCGCATGGCCTCCCCGGATCTGGCGGTGCGTAATGTGATCCCGGATGGTGAACAGCTGCCATTCATGGATTTTTCCACTCTGCGGGTGCGTTTTAACCAGATGCTGGATGCCGGCACCCTGGTGTATGGCGACTCCGTGACGCTGGAAGGCAGTGATGGCCTGGTGCCCGCGGCCCTGCTGGTAAAAGGTAATGCGGTCACGGTGGACCCGCTGGAAGACCTGACGCCGGGCGAGAGCTACACCTTGTCGTTCAGTACCTCGGTGCGTGGTGAGTCCGAGGACAGCCTCACCGGTGGTTTCGAGAAAACTTGGACAGCAAAAGACTCCAGCCCCCGCGCCACCCTGGTGCAGGAAGTGGTTAGTGCCACCGACCAGGCGGACGATCCCTGTAATGCGGACGGCGCGCTGGTCGCCAAGCTCACCGGTGCCACCATGAACTGTGTGCCGGTGCAGTCCACCTTGTTGGGCAGCAAGGATGCCACCATGCAGGGCGGTGATGTATTTGCCGAACTGGCGTTCCTGCCCAACTACCCGGACGTATCGCCGCTGCGAATTCCTCGCAACAGCCTGCTTAGCGGTAGCAACATTGAAGTGAGAGTGGCCGGTGAAGTGAAGGCAGGTATCGAGACCGGCGCCATTGCCGTGACTTTCCTGTCTGATGCCTCCGGCTACCTGATGCCCAACCCCTACAGCGATGCCCACGAAGCGCCGAAACAGGTGAAGCTGTACATGGACGTGTCCATGACGGCGGAAAACCCGGAAGCCAACGGCGCGCTGAGCCAGATGCTGATGCACGTGGAATTGAACGGCATGGCACTGGTGAAGGACGGCCGCATGGAAATTGATGCGGTGGGTATCGTGGAACCCAAGGTGTTGGGACAGGAAACCGCCTTCGGCCTGCTCAGTTTCCACATGAAATCCTACGAGGATCAGGAAAACGCCCCTGAGCCGGTGCCGGATATGACCGCCCCGGTACTGCAATCCATGGTGCCCGCCGTGGATGACAATGGCATGGCCATGAGTGCACGCCCGGGCGATGCGGTGATTCTGAACTTCAGTGAACCACTGGACAACGCCAGCCTGCATGCCGGCACCAGCTTTGGCCTGCAGCACAACGGCAGTTACGTGGACACCGACTGGTATCTGGACGGTGCCAGCCTGGTGATGCGACCGGCTGAGCCGCTGGCCTTTGGTGAAAGTTATACCGCCGTGGTGGATGGCAGCGTGACGGATCTGGCTGGTAATGCAGTCAACCCGGTGAGTCAGAGTTTCGAGTTGGCGGCCCTTGTCGGTGATCTGCCGCCGCCCCGTGTGCTGACGACCTATCCAGGCTTCCCCTGTGCCAGTGACAAGGAGCACTGGGAAATCGAGTTCGGCAACCACGGTTTTTGTCAGGGTGGCAAAACCGAAGATGACCGTAACCCGGTTTCCCACCTGCCGGCAGACCGGGCTATCCGGATTAATTTCACCCGCGATATCGCTCCTGATTCCGTGGTCTTTGACAACAGCGCCGCCTGTGATGTGGGCAGCTTCCGGGTCGAGAAAGTGGAATTGAACCCGGCGACGGGTACGCCGATGCGTTATGACGATGGCGACAAGCGTAAATATCGCTGTGAAGCCGGCGTCACCGGTTCACTGGACGTGGGTACGCGCAGCCTGGTCTTTACCCCGGATGAGCCCTGGGAAGAAGGGGTGTATTACCGTTATGCCTTGCAGAGTGTGAATGCCACCAGCGGGCAATTACCGGATGATTGCACCTCCGGCGAAGCCATTTGCTCGACTGATGGCAAACGTTTGCAGACTGCCATGTTGCGTGCCCCCGCCGATGATATGGGCGGCCCGGACATAGAGAATCACTTTATCGGTGCGGCGCCCACGGCATCGGTGTTCCAGCCCCTGAAAAACCTGCCCACCGCCGACCTGAATGGCAATGGCCGTTTTGATAATGGTGAGCCGGGTTACGAGGGTGGCGAGCCGGGAGCCAACACTACCGCGTTGATCATTGATACCAGCAAGGGAGATGGTGGCAGTGAAGGGGGAGTGTCTGACCCTTCTCTGGTTTGTGATTTGCCGGAACAGTGCGGAATTCATGTGGTTGGGGGGCTTAACTCCGAAGTGATGGGCGCTGATGCGCAGCCCTATGATGACCCGTCGACGCCGGAGGTTGAAGCCTGGCCAGCCGTGAAGGTGTGGCTGTATCCAACGATGATTCAGGCGTCTTCGGTTACCCTGAAAGTGAAAATTCTGGGAATTGCGGAGAGTGATACACCCACTGAATCCCAGTTCATGCGTATGCGCTACAACTGCGTTGCCTGGCCTGAAGACGCGGATAATTTCTGTGGCAAGAAAAAACCGGATGGCAGCTTTGTCTATGATAGCTGGGAGCGTCAGGGGCTGATTCCCGGTCTGATCGTGCAAACCCCGAACGGGCCGGAGTTCCGTGCCGATGTGAGGCTCTATCTGGATGCCCCTTACATGCACATTTTGCTCGATGGTTCTCATAACCAGCATAGTTACCCGCTGACCATGAAATTGGCCGGGCCGGTGACCTTCTTGCCGGATGGACGAATGGTGATTGAACAATTGAACAGTAACGATATCGCAGTGGACGTAAACTTGTCCGTGCTGATCCTGAGCCCGAAAATCTACCTGAAGATTCCGGCGGGTGGCGTCAAGCTCCAGTACCTGGGCGAGCCCATCAAGCAATAACCGGTGTTTGTGTTTTGACAACCGGCCTTCGGGCCGGTTTTTTTATGCCTGCTGTGCAGGCGGGTTGGGCGCCGTAACGGGCCCGTTACCTTTCCTGCCCGGTAAAGGAGGCTTTCGTCTGCCGCTTCCCGTTACAGATCCATAACACTTCGCTGCATATCCCACCCCCGCGCGTACCTTTCTCAACCAATCCCAACCTTTTATCAACGGCTGTAGCACGGGCGTTTTGTTTTACTTATTGCATATACACAGGGGGGAATAGCGAGAGGCTGCATAGCCTTCACGTGTTGTTCTCCCAGCGCCTGAGACGGTAAACCTTGGGCGAAAAACCGAATAACAAACGCCGGAGACGCGCTATGACAACCAAGAAACTGTCCCAATGGGGGGCGGCTGCAATCATTTCTACTGCATTATCGGCCCCTGCTTATGCTGCCATGGGCAATACAGCCAGCACCTATGGTTTGCTGCCTGCGGATGTGGGGACCGCGCAAGCGCTTTCCATGTTCAACACCCAGGCGTCCGCGTTGTACTACAACCCGGCCTACCTGACCCAGGACCCTCGTGGTGAGCTGACCTTGGGGCTGCTGCACGGTGAGCAAGAGCTTCGGGCGGTGAGCCAGGGCAATCCCAGCGGTGGTGGCGCGGCGGTTATTCGTGACGGCGATGTGCTCAACGATACCGATTCCCAGCAACAGATTATCGCCCTGAAAACCGATCTCACCGATCTGACCAAATTCAATCACCCGATCTACTTCGCCATCATTGCCGGCGTGGAAAAGTACGGTGAAGAAATGCTGGCCTTCAAATCCGAAAACTCTCAGGAAGGGCAGTTTTTCAACTACGGTCGTCAGCCATTGTTCCTGAACCTGGGTGGTGGCATCGAGCTGGCCAACGGGATTACCTCCGGGGCTTCTGCACATATCTCCCTGCGTTCCGACGCCAAGTTGGTGGCCAGTGCGGATCTGTCTGGTGAAACCCAATACGAAGAATTGAATGTGACAGCCAAGCCGGTGATTCGTCCGGTACTGTCGATCAACTTCGAATGGGACGAAGTGTTTTGCGGCAAGGAAGATTGCGGCATCTGGACTGGCCTGGAAACCGCGTTCGCGTTCCGTGGCCACACCGAAGCGCGCACCTCGGTGGAGTCCAACCTGACCATCCCCGGTACCGTGATTGACCCGGGTATTACCGTACTCATCGATACCATCGATTCCTATCAGCCCGATATTTTCAGTGCCGGTATTCTTTATCACTTCAGTGATAACTTCCGCGCGGCGGTGACGGTTGAGCAACAGAACTGGAACGACCTGGAAGATGAACTGGCCCGTGACACCGTGAAAGATCAGGCCTTTGCGACCTTCAAGGATATCGTGGTGCCCCGCGTGGGCGCAGAGTGGACGGTCAACGAACACCTGATTCTGTCTGCGGGTGTGGCGTATCAGGAAAGCCCGCTGGAAAGTATCCAGACTCCGGACGTGAACTACCTGGATAGCGACAAGATTATTGCTGGCGTGGGTAGCTCCCTGATCATTCAAAATCCGCCGATCCTGGCCTACCCGCTGCGCCTGGATTTTGGTTACCAATTCCAGAAACTGGAAGAGCGTGATTTCGAGCTGACCACCACCCGCCCCGGCGTGGCCAATCCTTACGAAGTCGTGACGGCTGATGGCGATGTCCATGTGTTTTCCGGCTCCATCACGCTGAAGTTCTAACGGAGGTGCCCCATGAAAAATAACAAACTGGCTCTCACTGCACTGGCGGCCGCACTGGTCGCCGGTTGCGGCGGCAGCGACGATAGCGTGAGCTTCAATACACCTACCTTTGACGCTCGCAATCTGCACTACACCTACCCGCTGGATAATCAGCAGCAGGTCGCGCCGCGTGCCATCATTGCCTTGCAGTTCAGCCATGAAGTGACGGCGGACGCCAGCAACTTCACCGTGACGGGCCCGGATGATGAAGCGGTACCGTTTACGCTGGAATCCGTGGCCGACGGCCGGGGTGTGGTGTTAACGCCGGACGATGCCCTGAAGCCGGCGTCGGACTACAAGGTGGTGATGAATGGTGTCACCGTGCTGGGTGAAACCACCACCTTCAAAGACGGCACCCTGAACTTCACCACCCGTGCGGCGCTGGAAGGTCCTGTCGAAACCCAGAAGACGGCATCGACCTTTGAAGTGGAGTCCCTGTTCCCGGACGATCAGATGTTCGAGAGCATGGACTTCTCCACCTTCAGAGTGCGCACCACCCACCCCATCGATCAGTCCAGCGCGGTTTACGGCGATACCGTGAGCCTGACCAAGGATGGTGAGCTGGTTGATGCGCTGCTGCTGGTTAGCCGCAATGCCATTTCCGTGGACCCGAAGGAAGACATGACCCCGGGCGCCACCTATGAGTTGTCGGTGAATGGTGTTGAAAGCATTTTCGGCGAACAAATAGCCGGTTTTACCCATAGCACGGTTCCCCAGGACACCACCTCACCGACCACCGGTGAGCGAGCGGTACTGGTGACCAATGCCCCTCCGGCAGACGATGCGCTTGGCTGTCAGGATGAAGGCGTTATTGTTTCCGATCTTACTGGGCAGCCGATCAACTGTGTGCCGGTTAACAGCACACTGTTGCAGGACAAGACCATCTCCAAACAGCAAGGGGATGTGTACGCCGAGCTGGCGTTTGCTCCCAATTTCCCGGAAGTGACTCCGCTGCGAGTGAAAAAAGGCGGAATTCTGAAAGGGGATTCCCTGGAGGTGCTGATTGGCGGTGAAGTGCCGGTGGGTTTCGACTCCGGTGAAGTGACCGTGCAAATCATCTCCGATGCCACCGGTTATTTGTTCCCTAACCCCAATGCGGAAAGTGATCAGGCACCGAAGAATCTGCGTCTGTTCATGGATGTGGCGTTTTCAACGGAAGATGCTCGTGCCAACGGTGCCTTTACCCAGAACTTGCTGCATCTGGAGCTGGTGGGGTCTGGCCTGATTGAAGATGGCCAGCTGAACACGGATGCCATCACTATTGTGGAGCCGCGAGTGCTGGGCGTGGATAACGCCTATGGTGTGCTCAGCTTCCGCATGGAGTCCTATCAGGATCAGGAAAACGCGCCACTCAAACCTTTCGATACGGTGAGCCCTTTTGTTCCTGTTCTCGACGGCGACAATGGAGTGGAGCTGTCCTGGCAGCCAGGCAACGTGGCCGACCGCATGGAGCCGGGTGACCCAATCATCATCCACTTCAATGAAGTCCTGGAGAAGGAAACCATTGTTGCCGATGAAAGCTTGATACTCACTAAGGGTGGGGTGTCGGAACCGTTCAGCTGGAAGCTGGATGGCAGCGCCTTGATCATCACTCCGGATACGCCAGTGGAATATGGTGTGGAGTACGTGATTACCACCACGCCGGAAATTACGGACCTGGAAGGCAACCCCTTACAGATGCTGGATACCCTGGAAGGGGATAACAGCCTCGATTTTATGCTGCCTGAATATGTTGTGAATGATCCGGATGATGTCCGTCGCGGGCCGTTTGCGGCCACGGTGTATCCAGGGTTCCCCTGTGCCAGCAGTGATGCTAGCCAGGCCGAAATTGATGCCGGTACCCAGGGGGTGTGCATTTCCTCCAGCGCCGAAAGTGCGCAAGTGGAAGTGGATGAGCTGCCCATTGTGGATCTGCCGGGAAACCGCTTCATTCGTGTGCGTTTTTCCCAGAACATGGACCCGGCCACCATCATCCTGGGTGACACCTTCCTGGTGCAAAAAGACGAGGGCGGCAGCTGGGCCGACGTGGACGGTGAGTTGGAATTGGAGCCGCGTGCGCTGACATTCACACCAGAACAAGTCTGGGAAGACGGGGCACTGTACCGTTATGTGCTGACCTCCAACGGTGGCGGCACCGGATGCGCGGGCATGTGTTCAGTGGATGGTCTGCCATTGCAGACGGCCTTGCTGTTGGGTGCCGGCCAGAAAGAAGGCGGCCCGGACATGGAGATTCTGTTCCACGGCGGGCCGGCGGCGACCACCGTGTTCCAGGAGCTGGCCAACCTGCCCAGTGCCGATGTGAACAATAACTTCCAGATCGATTCCGGTGAGCCGGTTGTCAGCGGTGACGTGATTGACCCCGCCGACACGCCGGCCAATGCCACCATGATTCTGCCCCGCGATGGCGGCGGCACAGGTCTGGTGACCAGCGCCAATACCGGTTGTGGTTTTGAAGGGGCGCCGCCCTATGGCCCGGAAGACCAGAGCCAGTGTGACAGTAACCGGATCATGTATGTGACGGGCTTGCTGAACACCGAAATTCTGGACTTCGATGCCGAGCAACAAGGTGTGCCCGTGGTGATCTACCCGACCACTGTGGCACTGACCAATCTGGATGCCACGGCGGTGGTCGGGCTGGATCTGAATGTGACCGATGGGGGCAGTACCCTGGATGCGATCCCGGTACTGGGGCCGATCCTGACCGGCATCCTTGATGTCACCCTCAGCACCCTGGACGATGCGCTCAATGCGCTGGCCGGGGAATTCGGCGGCGATGGCGTGCTCAACAGCCTGCTGGAAGTGGTAGGCGATGTGGGCCTGGTGCCGATTGAGACCGCCACCGGCCCGAACATCATGCGTGTTCGCTACGAGCCCGAGGACCCCAATGACCCGAACAGTCCACGCACGGTCCCGCCGGTGGGCTACATCGTGGAAACGCCGGACGGCCCGGTGTTCCGGATCCAGTTTGACCTGCTGTTCGATGCCCCGGCCCTGAGCCTGCCGCTGGGTCTGGAGCACAACGTGAAAGGCCTGCCCATTGACGATGTGACCCTGGAAGGTCCGCTGGACTTCCTGCCTGATGGCCGCCTGTTCATTGGTCTGCAGAACCTGGAATCCAAGAACGTGGATCTGGAGATCAGTCTTGCTGGCCTGGAAGGCGGGCAGGTGAACCTGATCATTCCGCCGGGTGGCATCAACCTGAGCTACCAGAGCGCGTCTATCCAGTAATTCTGGCCGCGTTTCTGCCTTGCGCTGCGCCCCGCTTGTCGGGGCGTAGTTATTTCTGCCGCCGTTCGTCGACAATTCCCTCTAAGGCGCCTCAGATGGCACGGCCGTGCCCGAACTCGTCAGCGAATACCCTGTCTACCTCGTCACTGTTTAAAAGAATTTTACGGTTTGCCGTCGTGATTGACGCCAAATAGCGCTTTCTACCTATGTGAGTAACTGTTCACTTTTGCATAGGGTGGGCTCCCCCCGTCGCCTCCCTCGGCGACAAACAACGTAAAAGCAACAAGAAAACAGTGTAGGAGTACAACAAATGACTGTGTCTTTTTCGGGACGTGTCGCCGCCGTAGCCGGTGGTGTGTTGGTGCAATCTGTTGCCTTGGCGAGCATGGGTAATATCGGCACAACGTATGGCGTGTTGCCCTCGGATATTGCCTCCGCACAGGCGCTCAGCCTCTTCAATGATCAGGTGTCCGCCACTTACTACAACCCGGCGGCGCTGGCCAAAGACCCCCGTGGCGAACTGACCGCAGGCCTGATGCATGCCGAACATGAATTGCGCGCCAAAAGCCTGGGCGGTGCCGATGCGCCAATCCGTAACGGTGATGTGCTGCAGGACTCGCCCTCCCAGCATATGTTGCTGGGCATGAAAACCGACCTGACTTCACTCACCCAATACAACCACCCGATTTATTTTGGCCTGATGCTGGGGGTGGAAAAATACGGCGAGGAAATGCTGGCGTTTGATTCCTCCACGTCCCAGCAGGGCCAGTATTTTGAGTACGGTCGCCAGCCCCTGTTCCTGAACCTGGGTGGCGCTACCCAGCTGTGGCGAGGCATCGATGTGGGCGCCACGGCGCGGATTACCCTGCATGCCGCCGCAGATCTGTCCGCTACCACGGACCTGGCCGGCAACACCCAGTACGAAGAACTGGACGTCTCCGCCAAACCCTCCATTCGGCCGATTTTCGGTATCAACATGGACTGGGGCGAAACCTTCTGTGGTGAAGGCGATGATTGCTGGTTCAACGGTTTGGAAACCGCCTTTTCCTATCGTGGCTATTCCAACACCAAAACCGAAGTGAACGCCAACGCGGTGATTCCCGGGGTGATTCCCAACCCGGGCCTGATGCTCAACATCAACACCCTGGATTCCTACCAGCCGAACATTCTCGCCGGTGGTGTGCAGTACCAGTCAGGCCGCTGGCGTACCGGTGTGACTATCGAATGGCAGGAATGGTCTGCCCTGGAAGACGAATTCGATAATGACACCATCAAGGACCAGACCGTTAGCGGGCAACCTGGCCAGCTGGAATTCCAGGACGTGATTATCCCGCGCATCGGCACCCAGTTCCGCCTGAACGAGAATTTCTCGTTCACCGGTGGGGTGGCTTACAGCGAATCACCACTGGAATCCAATGCGTCGGTGGATGTGAACTACCTGGATACGGACAAATGGATCATCGGCCTGGGTGTCACCGCGGAATACAAGAAAACCCGTATTCTCGCTTTCCCGGTCCGTTTTGATCTGGCCTACCAGCACCAGATTCTGGAAGACCGCACCTTCGACATTTACGACACCCAGTCCGCCGTTTACCCGCAGCCCAGCGAGCAGGTGGAGGCCAGTGGTGAGGTGAATGTGATCAGCGGCTCCATCACCCTGAAATTTTAAGCCCGGGAGGCAAACACAATGATGCGAACGAGCGTACTTTTCGCCACCGCACTGGTGCTGACCGCCTGCGGTGGTGGTGGCAGTGAACAGACCGTGGATTACAGCGGCCGCAACAGCGGGCAGGTGTTCTACAGCTACCCGGCGGACCAGCAAACCCAGATATCGGTGCATGCCCCATTGGTGGTGCAGTTCTCCGAAGCACCGGGCCTGGCGCTGTCGGACATTACCCTTACCGGCCCGGACGGTGCCGTTGATGTGGACATGAGCGAAGCCGATCAGGGGCGCTCCGTGGTGATCACGCCGCGCGTGCCGTTGGCCTTCAACAGCGACTATACCCTGAGCCTGAACGGCATCGACCTGGACGGTTTCAGTGACGGCACCCTGAACTTCACCACCGGCTCCGCCGGCACGGGGCCGCAGGACCAGCAGCAGAACGCGGATGAGCTGGTGATCAGCCGGCAAATGCCGTCGGGTGGCGACGACCAGCCCTTCATGGACTTCTCCACCGTTCACCTGCAGTTCTCACAGCCACTGGATCGCACCACCGTGGATAACACCACGGTCAGCCTTAACGATGCCGGCGGCAACCCGGTGGCGGCCACCTTATTGGTGAGCGGCACACGACTGACCCTGGACCCGCAGGAGGATCTGGCCCCGGGCAGCGATTACACCCTGGAACTGGACGCCGCCCTGACCAGTAAAGCCGGCGTGGCCTACAGCGGGGAAAACAGCATCACCTTGACCCCGCAGGATTCCACCCCACGGGAAACCCTGGTGCTGGAAGCCATGGCCGCAGATCCTACCAAGGATTGTGGCGAGGACGGTGTCATGCTGTCGCCGCTCAGTGGCGAGCCGATCAACTGCGTGCCGCTGATTGCCAAACTGTTGGGTGACACCACCGTTTCCAAACTGTCCGGCAATGTGTTTGCCGAGCTGGGCTTCGTGCCCAATTACCCGGATGCCACGCCGCTGCGTATCAGCAAGGGCTCGCTGCTTAGCGGGGAGCCACTGGAAGTACTGATTGGCGGCCAGCTGCCGGCGGGGTTTGATTCCGGTGATGTCACTGTCAGCTTCCTGTCCGATGCCTCCGGCTATTTGTCGCCGGCACCGTACAGTGCGGCCCCGGAAGCGCCACGGCGGGTGCAGCTGACCCTGGATCTGGCCTTCTCCACGGCTGACTCCCGCGCCAACGGCGCCTTCACCCAGACGCTGTTGCAGGTCGAGTTGGTGGGGCGCGCCATTGTTGAAAACGGGCGCATGGTGATTGACGCTATCGGGGTGATTGAGCCGGAAGTGCTGGGCATTGAAACCGCCTACGGCGTGCTCAGCTTCCACATGGAATCCTACGCCGACCAGGTTAATGCACCGGAACCGGAGGTGGATATCACTGGCCCCAGCCTGCAAAGCTGGCAGCCCGGTGATTACGCCGACCGTTTCCGTCCTGGCGACCCGGTGGTGTTGAACTTCGACGAAACTCCGAACCAGGACACCATCATCCCGGGCACCACCGTGAGCCTCACCGAACAGGGGGCCCAGGTGCCCTTCCAGTGGCGTCTCGACGGTGCGTCCCTGGTGCTGACACCGGACGATCCGCTGGCCTTCGGCAGCGACTATCAGGTGGCGTTTACCGATGGCGTGCAGGACCTGAGTGGTAATCCGGCAAACCCGGAAACCCTCGATTTCACCATGGTGGATGCCACCACCAACAGCCCGCGCACGCCCTACACCACCACGGTGTACCCCGGATATGGCTGCGCCATTGATCCCGGCAGCGAAGACCTGGGCAACGGTATTCAGGGTGAGTGCGCCAGTGCCTACCAGGATCAGGCCGGTGATCTGCTGCCGGTGCCCACCATGCCCGCCAACCGTGCCATCGAAGTGCAGTTCTCCCGCAACATGGCGGCCGACAGCATGGTGCTGGGCAGCACCTGCGGACAAGGCAGTGTACGGGTAGAGAAAATCGACACCGCCGGCAACTGCCTGGAAGCGGTGCCCGCTCACCTGAGCATGGAGGCCCGCAAACTGACCATTACCCCACAACAGCCCTGGGAAGACGGCACGCTTTACCGCTATGTGCTGGCGTCCCACGAGCAGGCCGGTTGTGCCGGTGAGGTGATCTGTTCGCAAGATGGCATGCCGCTGCAGACCGCCCAGTTACTGGGGCCAGACGCGGACAAAGGTGGGCCGGGTATGGCGATTGCCTTCACTGGCGCCGCGGCCACCGACAATGTGCTGTTGCCGCTGCGCAACCTGCCCAAGGCCGATGTGAATGCCAACTTCCTGCTCGACGACAGCGAAACCAAGGCCCAGGAAGTGCCACCGGGCAGCGGCCAGTATCCCACCCCGACCAATGCCGCCAAGCTGGCGGTGCTGGACACCGGCGGGATCGCCACGGCGGCAAATATTGGCTGCAATATCAACGACACCTGCCCGGCGGATAAATTCACCTATCTCAACGGCGGTATCAACGCGGATATTGTGGGCTGGAACGACGCTGAGCAGGCGGTAGAGGTAACGCTGTAC
>NZ_NVWY01000022.1 GCF_002733835.1 Alcanivorax sp. | reverse complement strand
TCGTTCGTATCGCCTTCGCGCTCATGAAAAATGGCACCGACTATCAGCCGGCCCCTGCCTCATGAAGACTGGGGTGGACAACATAGAATCTCCTACAGCGGCTTCGCATCCAGACCAAGAACCACCAACGAAATCCCTTCCCTGTCAAGACTGACCCGGCCCCTGCACCACTGATACACTTACCCCAAGTGCTTCCTGGCCCGTGCGCCAGAGGGTCAAGTCCCCTTGCCGATAATGTACTACCCGGGGGCATATATTGCCTTGTCCGTGTGCATGTCCGCCTATTGAGCGGAAAGCCTGAGGGCAATGCTGCTGCCTCCACCTTGAACCTTCGGTTCAAGGGTCAAACCCGCAGCGGCGGGCCGGGAAGCACCCTTATATTATCGCCTGACGCCGGACGCCGGATGCCTGACGCGAAAACCACCGACACGCGACAACGCCAGCAACTGCGCCGACAGTTCCGACAGCGCCGCCGCGCCCTCAGCAGCGGCCAGCGACGCCGCGCCAGTGCACGCTTCGGCCCTGCCCTGGCCCGGGCCATTCAACATCGTCCTGCCCGCCACGTGGCTATCTACCTGCCCAACGACGGCGAACTGGATGTACGCCCTGCCTTGCGCCACCCGCGTTTTCAACAGGCCTCTACCTATCTGCCTTTTGTCGACGCACTGCGGCCCGGCTATCTGCAATTTCGCCTCTGGCAGCATCACCATCCCATGCGAGCCAATGCCTACGGCATTCACGAGCCCGCCCTGCGCTACCGTGGCCGGGCCCTGTGGGCACTGGATGTGATTATTCTGCCAGCGGTGGCGTTTGATGAGGCGGGGTATCGGCTGGGAATGGGGGGCGGCTACTACGATCGCACCCTGGAACAACTGGCACGGCACCCTCGACGGCCACGGCTGGTGGCTGCGGGGTACGATTTTCAGAAAATGGAGAGAGGCGAGCTGCCGGTGGCCCCGTGGGACCAACCGGTAGAGAGTATTGTTACTGCGTCGTCTGCGTGACAGTAATGCCTGCGCTGTCAGCGTAACGCTGGTAATCCGGTTCATTTCCACCATGGGTGAGGCTGCTGACCAGCACGCCTAACCCGAAAACAACCGCCAGTAGCACCAAGGCGTCCGGCTTTTTCTTCATTGTTCTATTCCCCAAAACGGTACAGCAATATGAAAAAAGTGACCCAAAAGTATTAACAAGATTGTCACCTTAGTCTGATTTAACAGCATAAAATGCCAAGTGGGTCAAAATTTGATCATTTCCAAATGTAAAGTCAAGCAGTTAGCGCGGGTTGCTGACACTTCTTAACAGAACTCTGCAGTAACTCTCTACGTTCAAAGTGCGCTACGCTCGTCAATCGTTGCCCCTTTTAACAACCAACACAATGTAAAATCAATGAGTTAGCAAAAAATCGGACAAAAAAGACAGAAACGCAAACAAAACCGGCTACGCCGATTAACCGACAGGCTAAATAGCGATTAGTTCAAAAATAACCGGTAGGCGGGGTTGTCGCTCTCCTCAACCATGGGATAAGGCACCTTCTTGAGGTCGGCCAATAGCTTGCTCTGCTTGCCATCCTCCACCTGGAAGCCCACCAGCACACGGCCATAGGCCGCGCCGTGGTTACGGTAATGGAACAGGCTGATATTCCATTTTTCGCCCAGGGATTGCAGAAACTTCATCAGCGCTCCGGGGCGCTCCGGAAATTCCACCCTGAACAGCCGCTCCTTCAGGTCATGCCGGGAGGTGTGCCCGCCCACCAGATGACGAATATGCAGCTTGGCCATCTCATTACCGCTCATATCCACCACCGGATAACCGCGCTCCTGCAGCTCGCTCATTAGCGTCTGCAGCGCCTCTCCGCCCGGCCGCAACTGAATACCGACAAAGATATTGGCATCCCGGTCATCGCTGTAGCGGTAGTTGAATTCCGTAATGCCGCGCCGCCCCAGGGCCTGGCAGAACGCCCGAAACGCACCAGGCGTTTCCGGTATGGTGACAGCCAGAATCGCCTCGCGCTGCTCGCCCAGCTCGGCACGCTCTGACACATGACGCAGCCGGTCAAAATTCACATTGGCGCCACTCTGAATTGCCACCAGCGTCTGGTCACGCACATCGTGCTTGGTTACCCAGTTCTTCAAACCCGCCAGGGCCAGCGCCCCCGCCGGTTCGCAGATGGCACGGGTATCCTCGAACGCGTCCTTGATGGCCGCACAGATTTCATCGGTGCTGGCGGTGATCACTTCATCCACGTGATCACGCAACACCTTGTAGGTTTCCTTGCCGATCTGCTTCACGGCAACACCGTCCGCAAACAGCCCCACTTCCGGCAGGGTGACCCGACGTTTTTTCTCCAGGGCGGCTTTCAGGCAGGCGGCATCTTCCGGCTCCACCGCGATCACCTTCACCTCCGGGCGCACGTACTTCACATAAGCCGCCACCCCGGCCGCCAGCCCACCGCCGCCCACCGGGATAAAAATCGCATCCAGTTCGCGGCTTTGCTGACGCAGAATCTCCATGCCCACCGTGCCCTGGCCGGCAATCACATCCGGATCATCGTAAGGGTGAACAAAGGTCAGGTTGTCACGGGCCTGCAGCTTCAGCGCGTGGGCCAGGGCTTCGTCAAAGCTGTCGCCATGCAACACCGCCTTGCCACCGTGACGACGCACGGAACTTACCTTGATATCCGGCGTGGTACGCGGCATCACGATGGTCGCTTTGACCCCCATGGCCGACGCCGCCAGCGCCAGTCCCTGGGCATGATTCCCTGCTGACGCACAGATGACCCCGCGTGCAAGCTGTTCCTCGTTCAACTGACACAACTTGTTGTAGGCGCCGCGCAGCTTGAAGGAAAACACCGGTTGCAGATCTTCCCGTTTGAGCAGCACCCGGTTGCCAATACGTTTGGAAATCAACGGCGCTGCATGAATGGGAGTTTCCACCGCCACGTCGTAGACGCGGGATTGCAGTATCCGTTTAACGTATTTGTCCAGCATGGAGGGTTCCGGGCTCATTCTGTGAAGGGAAAGGAATAGTCTAGGGGCTGGCCGGCACAAATGCGATAGCCCGGGGTCGAGTCAGGACCGCCGCTGGCCTATAATTGGCGCACACCTCAGGGTCGATACACACCCATATTACGACAGGACAGCCTCATGGATCAGGATGCGCTGAAAAAGCAGGTAGCCGAAGCCGCACTGCGTTTTGTCCCCGAAGGGGAAATCATCGGCGTGGGCACCGGCTCCACCGCCAACTTCTTTATCGACGGACTGGCCACCCTCAAGGATCGCATCAAAGGCGCTGTGGCCAGCTCCGATGCCACCGCCGAGCGACTCAAGCAGCATGGCATCCAGGTCTTTTCACTGAACGACGTGGGCAACCTGCCAGTGTATGTAGATGGCGCTGACGAAGTGAACAGCCACCGGGAAATGATCAAGGGCGGCGGCGGCGCACTTACCCGCGAGAAAATTGTCGCCGCAGCGGCGCGGGAATTCATCTGCATTGTGGATGCCTCCAAGCAGGTGAAACGCCTCGGCGCGTTCCCGCTACCGGTAGAAGTCATCCCCATGGCGCGTTCTTACGTGGCCCGCAAACTCGTCGCACTGGGTGGGCAACCGGAATACCGAGAAGGCTTTGTCACGGACAACGGCAACATCATTCTCGATGTGCACAACCTGGATATCACCAACCCGATTGAACTGGAAACCACGCTCAACAACATTGTCGGCGTCGTCACCAACGGCCTGTTCGCCAAGCGGCCTGCCGACGTGGTGCTGGTGGGTGAAAACGGTACGGTGAACCAATACTGAGGCGCGACGGCAAACGCCCAAAACTGTCTCACAAGAACAAAAAAGGCCGCGAACCGCGACCTTTTTTGTTCCCGGAAAGAATATTAATCCCAGAAGTTATACCAGGATTTTTCTTTCTTCTCAGCGTCCGCCTTGGCATCCGCTTTAGCATCGGCGCTGACACCTGCAGCACCCGCTTTCATTTCAGCGTTGGCACTGGCGCCAGCCCCTTGCGCATTATTCATGGCATCTTCATGACGTTGACGCGCGGCATCACGGCTTTCTTCCATTTTCTTCATGTTGGCTTCATGCTTGGCACGGGCATCATCGCCCATTGCGTTTGCGTCATCCTTCATGGCATCACGCTTTGCCTTGGCATCTTCTTTCATCGCGTCATGGCGGGCTTTGGCATCGCTTTCCATTGCATCACGCTGGGCCCGTGCATCTTTTTCCATCTGTTTGGCATCGGCCTTGGCCGCATCTCGCTGGTCACGAACAGTCTGTTCAGCAGCATCGGCATCTGCCTGGGCATTCACGGCAGCATTGACGCCTGTATTCAGGTCTGCCACGGCAGCCTGACTCAACAAGACCGCACCGGAAGCAGCGGCCAACATCCATTTACTGTTCATCATAGACTCCTTGTAAAAACACAAAACTCCCTGGTTGGGAACCGTGAATTCACACTGTTACAAAGCCGCAACCGGCTCAAGTAACAAAGCGTAAAAAATCGAATTTACGCCAGGTACTCGTCAATAATGGAAAAGATTTTACGTCTGAACGCTTCATTTTCATTGGCAAGCTGGTGGCGGGCTCCCGGAAGCATATGGATATCGGGACTTTCAAATTTCTGTTTGATCATCTCCAGGTTATATTGCCAGTCCACCGTTTCATCCCTGTCTCCCTGAATCACCACCGGCGACACTTTTATCCGTGACGCTTTTTCAAAACCCGGCATCCATTTCTTCAGGGCGCTCACCCAGATGGCGGAAATACGTCGTGCCTGCAAAGGGTCTTTGTTTTCCAGAAAGTCGAGAAAATCCGGATCGTTGGAGTTGATGGTAAAAACCCGTTTCAGGGTTTTGGCAAACGGGCTGACCATGGTGTGCAACCAACGAGCCGTTCCCCACTTGAACGGCCGCACCAGTGGCGCCAGCAGAATGACCTGCTCAAAAGGGTTCTCATCGCCCTCACCGCGGCTGACCAGGTAATCCATTACGATGGCCCCCCCGGTACTCTGGGCAATCACATGCCAGGGCTTGGGGAAATAATTGGTTGCCAACGACAGGCACTGTTCCAGTACGTCGCGGTAGGTACGAAAATCGTCGATCACGGCTTGCGGGCCAGTGCTCAACCCGTGGCCCGGCAAATCATAGGCGAGCACCGCATAGCCCAGCTCCAGCACATGGCCGATCACATGCCGGTACAATCCCACATGGTCGAAGTAGCCGTGGCAAATCAGCACAGTGCCCCGCGGCTGAACGGGCGGCTTCGGCCGCCAGCCATGCACGGAAAGCATATGCCCCGCCGCCTCGAAATAACCGAAGCCATGCTCCAGGTCCGGCAGGCGATCGGCAAAATTGAGACCGTAGTACGCCACATAGCGCTGGCTGGATTCACTCAGCGGATCGAAGGCCTCCCAGTTCAAGGGCTGCCACTGCTGAATAATCTGATCGCGATCGAAAGGGTTTGCCATAGCCGGTAACGGGTCTCCACGGTTTACTCACGGCACCTACCGATAATACGGGCCAGGGAGGAATCACACCATGCATCTGACAGCCGATACACTCAAGGGTTTACCCCGCGGGGAGCGGGTCAATCTGGTCAATAGCCTGTCCGGCTTCAAAAGTGCCAACCTGGTGGGCACTCGCTCCGAGAACGGCCAGGAAAACCTGGCCATGGTCGGCTCCTGCTTTCATCTCGGGGCCGACCCGGCATTGATGGGGATGATATTGCGCCCGCACTCGGTGGACCGGCATAGCCTGGAATACTTGCAAGGCACAGGTGTTTATACGCTCAACCAGGTCCATGCCGAGATCCTCGAAGCCGCCCACCAGACCGCCGCCCGCTATCCCCGGAATACCTCCGAGTTCACCGCTACCGGGCTAAGCCCAGCCTACCTGCCCGACTTTGCCGCCCCCTTCGTGGCACAGGCGCGGATAAAACTGGGCATGGCGGTGAGGGAAGTGCAAACCCTGGCGGTGAATAACACCGTTCTGGTGATCGGTGCCATCGAACATATCCTGCTACCCGATGAGGTACTGGGGGATGATGGCTTTGTGGATATTGAACGGGCCGGGACGGTGGCGCTGTCGGGGCTGGATAGCTACCACCGCAGTCAGCGTATCGGCCGGCTCAGCTATGCCAAGCCGGACAAGCCCCTACACTGGCTGACAAACGACGAAGACTGATCAGGCGGCGGGCGCCGCCTGGGTCAACGCCAGCCAGCCCCACCAGCCGGTTAACACCAGGATCGGCAGAGACAACAACAATCCCCATAGCACCAGCCGATTGGCCCAGGGATTCAGCGTCGGATGGCGCAGCGCAAAACATGGGGACGCCGGCACAGGCAGCAACAAAATCGCAAACCCCCATAGCCAGCGCCGCTGACCGAACGCGGTGAGCATCAGGCTCAACCAGCCCATCCACAGAATGCCCACCCCAGCGGCGGACAGCATGGCCAGCGGCAGCGCCAGCCACTGGTGCTCAATATAAAATTCCAGCAACGTATTCAGCATGGCCTGCCATCATTGCGATCAGAAAAGTGAAGATAAGAGAGGATTCACTGCATTGTCCTGTTCTTCCGCGACCAGTCAACGCACTCCTCTCATCCATTGCAACAACCTTGCGCCACATCAATAAACGCCAGCCGGGCCGGGAACCATATCGCCCCGCACATACACTAAGTAACCAACAACGTCTCACAAGGACACACCATGACCCCATTTCGCCTTCCGCTGCTGCTGGGCAGCACCGCACTGTTACTGGCTGCCTGTACAGGGCAGCCAGCCAACGAGGTACGCACCATGGTTGAAGAGAGCCAACTGCGTGGAGAAGCCTGGTCCGTCACATCGCTTAATGGCGAAGACGTCACTGAGGCTACCGTCACGCTGAACTTTCATCAGCCCGGGCAAGTGGCCGGCAAGGCCGCCTGCAACAATTATATGGCCACCTATGTGCAGGACGAGGACAGCTTCACCATCACCACCGGCGGCGTCACCATGATGGCTTGCCCAGCACCACTGATGGAAATGGAGCGGCAATTTTTGGACGCCCTCAAGGGAGTCAATAACGCCGACATTAACAAGCAGGGCCGACTGATTCTCACCGGCAGCGATGACATCAGGATTGAAGCCCGCCGGTAAAAAAGGGCCTCATGGATTAGCGCGGCATGGCACCCACCAAAGCCGCTTGATAGCAGCTCTGAAAAACAAAAAAGCCGCACCCAACCGGGTACGGCTTTTTTGTTTTGATCTACGTGCTGCCTGCAGCGTGAAGCCTGCTGCGTCTCTTATTTAACCCGCGGATCCAGATCACCGGACTCATAACGCTGGAACATGGTTTCCAGGCTGATCGGCTTGATCTTGTCCGCATGGCCCGCCGTACCAAAGGCTTCATAGCGAGCGATACAGATATCACGCATGGCGGTGATGGATTCTTTCAGGTACTTGCGCGGATCAAACTCGGCCGGGTTCTGGGCCAGGAAGCGACGGATCGCCCCGGTGGATGCCAGACGCAGGTCCGTATCGATATTAACCTTGCGAACGCCGTGCTTGATGCCTTCCTGAATTTCTTCCACCGGCACCCCGTAGGTCTCCGGGATTTCACCACCGAATTCATTGATGATGGCCAGCCAGTCCTGCGGCACGGAAGAGGAGCCGTGCATGACCAGGTGGGTATCCGGAATGCGCTGGTGAATCGCCTTGATCTGCTCAATGGCGAGGATGTCGCCGGTGGGCGGACGAGTGAACTTGTACGCACCATGGCTGGTGCCGATGGCAATCGCCAGTGCATCCACTTTGGTTTTCTTTACGAAGTCCGCCGCTTCTTCCGGGTCGGTGAGCATCTGTTCATGAGTCAGCTTGCCTTCCGCACCGATGCCATCTTCTTCGCCGGCTTCACCGGTTTCCAGCGACCCCAGGCAACCCAGCTCGCCTTCCACCGAGACACCACAGGCGTGGGCCATGTCCACGGTGCGACGGGTCACATCCACGTTGTAGTCGTAATCGGTGGGGGTCTTGCCGTCTTCACCCAGTGAACCGTCCATCATTACCGAAGAGAACCCCAGCTGGATGGAACGCTGGCACACAGACGGGCTGGTGCCATGATCCTGATGCATCACCACGGGAATGTGCGGAAACTCTTCGGTGGCCGCCAGGATCAGGTGACGCAGGAAAGGCGCACCGGCATATTTACGCGCACCAGCAGATGCCTGCACGATGACCGGGGAATTCGTTTTGTCCGCGGCTTCCATGATGGCGCGCATCTGTTCCACGTTGTTCACGTTATAAGCCGGTACGCCGTAGCCGAACTCGGCAGCGTGATCCAGCAGCTGTCGCATGCTTACTAGTGCCATGATTTTTCCCCTTCGTTAATCCGTTTGCGGTGCGCCGCACCGCCTATACTTCGTCCATTACAGCCTGACGCCAAAGGCCTGACGCTTGACGCCTGTGGGTTTTAGCGTCAGGCATCTGGCGTCCGGCATCAGGCGTTTAATCAATCCTTCGCCCGTGCCTCGAGCATGGCCACCGCTGGCAGTACTTTGCCTTCCACGAACTCCAGGAAGGCACCACCGCCGGTGGAGATATAGCTGACATCATCGGTGATGCCATACTTGTCCACTGCAGCCAGGGTGTCACCACCACCGGCAATGGAAAAGGCATCCGAGTCGGCAATGGCCAGGGCCATTTCCCGGGTGCCTTCACCGAACTGATCGAACTCGAATACACCTACCGGGCCATTCCAGATAATGGTCTTGGCTTCCTTCATCAACGCCGCCACGATGTGCGCTGTCTGTGGACCAATATCCAGAATCATGTCGTCGTCGGCCACGTCTTCCACTTTCTTGGTGACCGCCTCGGCGGACTCGGCAAATTCCTTGGCCGTCACCACATCCACCGGAATCGGAATGTGCACTTTCTCGGCAATTTTCTGTGCGGCAGGGATCAGGTCTTCTTCATAAAGAGACTTGCCCACCGGGTGGCCGGCCGCCGCCAGAAAGGTGTTGGCGATACCACCACCGACCACCAGCTGGTCGACCACATCCGACAATGATTCCAGCACTTCCAGCTTGGTGGATACCTTGGAACCACCAACAATCGCCACCAGCGGTTTCTCCGGCGCATCCAGGGCCTTGCCCAGCGCATCCAGCTCATTGGCCAACAGCGGGCCAGCACAGGCCACCGGTGCGAACTTGCCCACCCCATGGGTAGACGCCTGCGCACGGTGAGCGGTACCGAAGGCATCCATCACATAGATATCACACAGCGCCGCCATTTTTTGTGACAGCGCTTCGTCGTCTTTCTTCTCGCCTTTATTGAAGCGAACGTTCTCGCACAACACCACCTGACCGTCGGCCACCTCGACCCCGTCCAGCCAGTCCTTGACCAGCGGCACATCACGTCCCAACAAACCACCCAGATGCTCCGCCACCGGCTGAAGAGAAAACTCGTCGGCGTATTCACCTTCGGTGGGGCGGCCCAGATGGGACATCAACATCACCTTGGCGCCCGCCTTGAGCGCATGCTCGATGGTGGGCAGGGAGGCGCGGATACGCGCATCGCTGGTGACCTTTCCGTCCTTCACCGGCACGTTCAGGTCTTCACGGATCAGAACGCGCTTGCCTGCCAGATCCAGGTCGGTCATGCGTTTGAAGTTCATGGTGTTGCTACCTCGTTTGGCACCACCCTGTGCGGATGATGCTGTCGTCTCGGTTTACAGTATTTTTTAAGCGTCAGACGTCCGACGCTTTGGCCAAATCCGTCACCCAATCCAGCAGGCGGTTGGCATAACCCCATTCATTGTCGTACCAGGCCACCACCTGCACCATATCGCCCTGCACCCGGGTCTGGGTCACGTCGACGATGGCGGATTCCGGGCGGTGATTGAAATCCGCGCTGACCAGCGGGGCGTCATTGTAGCCAATCAGGCCCGCCGACGCCGTTGCCTGTTGCTGCAGCCACTGGTTGAGACTGTCCTCATCCGGTGTCTGTTCCAGCCGCAAGGTCAGTTCCACCATGGCCACATTCAGGGTCGGCACACGGATAGAGTCTCCGTTGATGCGCCCGGCAAGGGTTGGCAACACCTGCTGCACCGCACCGATGGCGCTGCTGGTGGTCGGCACAATATTCTGTGCCCCGGCCCGTCCCCGGCGCGGATCCCGGTGGACATGGTCCAGCAGGGTCTGGTCCGAGGTGTAGGCGTGGATTTCTTTCATCAACACCTGCTGGATGCCGTACTGCTCATCCAGCCGCTGCAGCAGGGGGGCGATACAGTGCGTGGTGCAGGACGCCGCCGACAGCACCCGGCTGTCGTCGCGTACGTCCTCGTGGTTGACGCCATACACCACCACCTGATCCGCCTGATCAAACGGCACCGCACCGATAATCACTTTCTGGGCCCCGGCCTGCAGATGGCGGGACGCCCCGGCATGGCTGCGAAAATGGCCAGAGCATTCCAGCACCAGATCCACCCCCAGGTCACCCCAGGGCAACAACTCCGGCTTGGGTTGTTCCAGCAACATGGGGGCCTGCTTGCCGATGCGCAGCATGCCTTCGATCAACTCTGCCGGCTCCGCCAACCGCCCGTGGGTGGTGTCGTAGCGGGTCAGGTAAAGCAGGTCTTCCGGGCGCCCCTTGTCATTGATTGCTGCCAACGTAAACGGCGCTTGCCACCCTGCGCCTTCACGCTCGGCCAGAGCACGCACAAAAGAACGCCCGATACGGCCGTAGCCGTTGATGGCAATTCTCATAGCGGTCTGACGTCGGACGTCTGACGTCCGACGCTAACAGGGGTTGTCGTCCGACGTCTGACGTCCGACTTTCGACCCGTCTCTATCAAAGCAATGACTCCACCGCTTCCTGCACCGCTTCGGCAGTAATACCAAAGTGCTTGAACAGGTCACCGGCCGGGGCGGACGCGCCGAAGCTGGTCATGCCCACCACCTTGCCGTCCAGCCCCACAAAGCGATACCAGTAATCGGCGATGGCCGCTTCTACCGCCACGCGAGCGCGCACGGAGGAAGGCAGCACGCTTTCCTGATAGGCCGCATCCTGCGCCAGAAATTCCTCCACACAGGGCATGGACACCACACGAATGTTCTTGCCAGCCAGTGCCCGGGCCGCACTTACCGCCAGCTCCACTTCGGAACCGGTGGCAATGATAATCGCGTCCGGGGTGCCTTCACCGGTCTGCAGCAGGGTGTAGCCGCCTTTTTCGATCTCGGCCAGCTGTGCGTTGCCGCGCTCCATGCAGGGCAAGCCCTGACGGGAGAAAATCAATGCCGACGGGCCATCCTGACGTTGCACTGCTTTTTTCCAGGACACCGCAGACTCCACCGTGTCGCAGGGGCGCCAGGTGCGCATGTTCGGGGTCAGACGCAGGTTCGCCAGCTGCTCGATGGGCTGGTGGGTCGGGCCGTCTTCGCCCAGCCCAATGGAGTCGTGGGTGTACACCAGAATGTTCGGCTGATGCATCAGCGCGGCCATGCGCACCGCGTTACGGGCGTACTCCATGAACACCAGAAAGGTGCCGCCGTAGGGGCGCAGACCACCGTGCAGGCACAGACCGTTCTGGATAGCGGTCATGCCAAATTCGCGCACGCCGTAGTGGATATAATTGCCACTGGCATCGTCAGCAGTGACCGATTTACAGCCTTTCCAGATGGTGTTGTTGGAACCGGCCAGGTCGGCGGAGCCGCCGGCCAGCTCCGGCAGCAACGGGCCGAAGGCATCCAGGGTGTTCTGGCTGGCCTTGCGGGTGGCGACCTTCTCGCCTTTTTCCTGACACTCACGGATATAGGCATCGGCCTGCTCGGCAAAATTTGCCGGCAACTCGCTGGCCATGCGGCGCTTGAACTCCGCCGCCAGCTCCGGGTACGCCGCCTGATAGGCATCAAAACGCTGCTGCCATTCGCTCTGCGCTTTGGCACCGGCTTCTTTGGCATCCCAGGCATCCTTGATGTCCGCCGGGATTTCAAACGGGCCGTGCTCCCAGCCCAGCTCTTTACGGGTCAGGGCGATTTCATCTTCACCCAGGGCGGCACCGTGGGAGTCTTCCTTGCCCTGCTTGTTGGGGCTGCCGAAACCGATAATGGTCTTGCAGCAAATCAAGGTGGGCTGATCCGTGTTGGCGCGGGCATTCTCCACCGCCACGGTAATTTCTTCCGGGTTATGGCCGTCCACATTGGGAATCACCTGCCAGCCGTAGGCGCGGAAACGCTCCACGGTATCGTCGGTGAACCAGCCTTCCACTTCACCGTCGATGGAAATGCCGTTGTCGTCGTAGAAGGCCACCAGTTTGCCCAGGCCCAGGGTGCCAGCCAGGGACGCCACCTCGTGGGAAATCCCTTCCATCATGCAGCCATCACCCAGAAAGCAGTAGGTGTTGTGGTCCACCACGGTGTGCCCTTCGCGGTTGAACTGCCCCGCCAGCATTTTCTCCGCCAGCGCCATGCCCACGGCGTTGGCAATCCCCTGGCCCAGTGGGCCGGTAGTGGTTTCGATGCCCGGCGCATCGCCGTATTCCGGGTGCCCGGCGGTGGCGCTGCCCAGCTGACGGAAGCTCTTGATGTCGTCCAGGCTGACACCGTAGCCGGTCAGATGCAGCAGGCTGTACAGCAGCATGGAGCCGTGGCCGTTGGAGAGCACAAAGCGGTCACGGTCAGCCCAGGTCGGGTCAGCCGGGTTGTGCTGCATGAAACCGCGCCACAGCACTTCGGCGATATCCGCCATGCCCATGGGTGCACCGGGGTGCCCGGAATTGGCTTTCTGTACCGCATCCATGCTCAGGGCACGGATGGCATTGGCGAGGTCACGGCTGGCGGGGGCGCTGGGCATGCAGGGCTCCAAAACTGACTGGTGGCTGAAAAGGGGCGCTATTGTCCCTCAAGGGCGGGTTGCGGGCAAATGTCCGGCGCGTATTGGATAGCAACCATGTCTGCCCGAAGCCCCTGCCATGAAATAACGGTCTGACGTCTGAGGTCGGACGTCTGACGCAAAACCGGCAAAGGCACCGTCCTGGCGTCCGACCCCAGACCTCAGACGTCCGACCGAGATCTATATCAATTTATTTTGATTTAGGTTTTGATTACGCTAGACTCCGCCATTATGAATGCACTGGCTCCCTCTCTACCGGATGTGACCGATCATCTGGCGGGCTTTCTCAAGGCCGCCGGGGACCCGTTACGCCTGCAGGTATTGCAGGTGCTGGGCCAGAACAGTTTCGGGGTGCTGGAACTGTGCGAGATCATGGCCATGAAACAATCCGGCATGAGCCACCACCTCAAGGTGCTGGCAAAAGGCGGGCTGGTAGAAAAACGCCGCGAGGGCAACTCCATTTTCTACCGTCGTCGCCTGCCCCAGGCGGATGACGCAGAGGGTGCCGTTCACAGCGCCTTGCTGGACGAGCTGGATGATGGGTCCCTCAATCAGGAAGTCGCCGCGCGGCTGGAACAGGTGCAGCAACAACGGGCAGAGCAAAGCCGCGCCTTTTTTGCCCGGCACGCCGAACAGCATGATGCCCAGCAGGAGCTGATCGCCGAGTACGGGCAATATGCCGAACAGGCCTGCGAGCTGCTGTTGCGCGCCAGCCCGGAAGGAAAACAGGTGCTGGAAATTGGCCCCGGTGACGGGCTGTTCCTGCTGGAGCTCGCCGGGCATTTTGAACAGGTTATCGGCCTGGACAATGCCGAGGCCATGCTCACACGGGCGCGCAAGACGGTCGCCAAACGGTCAAATGTGGAGTTAATACTGGGAGACTGGCCACAAGCCGCCAGAAACCTGCCCACGGTGGACGCCGTGGTATTGAACATGGTGCTGCACCACCTGCCCGCACCGGCCAGCGCCATCCACGCCGCTGCCGCACAACTGCAGGCCGGCGGCACATTGCTGATCACCGACCTGTGTCGGCATGACCAGCACTGGGCCCACGAGACCTGCGGGGATTTCTGGCTCGGCTTTGATGAAGCCGATCTGGTGGACTGGGCCGGCCGCGCCGGCCTTGAGTTGCAGGAAAGCCAGTTTCTGGCACTGCGGAACGGGTTTCAGGTGCAGGTGAGGACGTTCAAGCGCCTCGATTAGGGCACGATGATTGTTCCAGGTTTTATGACTTGGAGAAGGGTCGGACGTCTGACGTCGAAAGTCAGACGACGAAATCCAACCCTCTCTGTTTTTTAGCATCAGACTTCTGACGTCCGACGTCAGACCAGTAATCAAGGAGCACTCCGGCAATGAGTGAATATTCCATCTTTACCTCCGAATCCGTGTCCGAAGGCCATCCGGATAAAATGGCTGACCAGATCTCGGACGCCATTCTGGATGCCATCATCAAGGATGACCCCCACGCCCGCGTGGCGGTGGAAACTTTGGTAAAAACCGGCATGGCCGTGGTCGCCGGTGAAGTGCGCACCAACACCTACGTGGAGCTGGAAGACATCGTTCGCCAGGTGATCCTGGATATCGGCTACGACAGCTCTGAAAAAGGCTTCGATGGCGCCAGCTGTGCCGTACTCAATGGCATCGGCAAGCAATCCGCCGATATCGCCATCGGCGTAGACGAAGCCGAAGACAAGGAAATGGGCGCCGGCGACCAGGGCTTGATGTTCGGCTTCGCCACTGACGAAACCGATACCCTGATGCCCGCCCCGGTGTACTACTCTCACCGTCTGGTGGAGCGTCAGGCCGAGTTGCGCAAGAACGGCACTCTCCCCTGGCTGCGTCCGGATGCGAAAAGCCAGGTCACTCTGCGTTACGACAACGGCAAACCCGTGGCCGTGGATGCGGTGGTGCTGTCCACCCAGCATTCCCCGGACATCAAGCTGGCCGACCTGCGCGAAGCGGTGATGGAAGAAATCATCAAGCCTGTGCTGCCGGAAGAATGGCTGCACAAGGACACCCTGTACCACGTGAACCCCACCGGGATTTTCGTGATCGGCGGCCCCATGGGTGACTGTGGCCTGACCGGCCGCAAAATCATCGTGGACACCTACGGCGGCATGGCTCGCCACGGTGGTGGCGCCTTCTCCGGCAAGGACCCGTCCAAGGTAGATCGCAGCGCCGCCTACGCCGGGCGTTACGTGGCCAAGAACATTGTCGCCGCCGGCTTGGCCAGCAAGTGCGAGATCCAGGTGAGCTACGCCATCGGCGTGGCCGAACCCACCTCCATTTCGGTGAACACGTTCGGCACCGGCAAGATTAGTGATAGCGCCATCGTCGATCTGGTTCGTGAACACTTCGACCTGCGTCCGCGCGGCATCATCGAGATGCTCGACCTGCGCAAGCCGATCTACCGCCCCACTGCCAGCTACGGTCACTTTGGTCGTGAAGGGTTCAGCTGGGAGAAGACCGACAAGGCAGAAGCACTGGCCAAGGCGCTGTAAAAAAACCAGTCGGGCGTCAGAAGTCTGACGTCGGACGCTTGGGACAGGGAGGTCCTGAAGTGTCTCGAAAATATCAGCGCCTCAATGTGTGGCGTGGAGCCATGGAGTTGGCTGAACAGGTTTATCTGATCACCCGACATTTTCCTGATTAGGAACGCTTCGGGTTGAGTCAGCAGATGCGCAGAGCCTCTGTGAGTGTCGCATCAAATATTGCTGAAGGATCAGGCCGGGGAACCGACAAGGATTTTGTTCGCTTCCTCTACATCGCCAGAGGCTCACTGCAGGAGTTGGAAACTCAACTCTTTCTCTCAAGCCGACTCGCCTTTCACGACGAACTTGAGAAACTCAACCAGGATGTTGACCGCATTTACACCATGCTCAACAACTTGATCCAGGCACTGAAAAGTGCATGAAAGCTTTTAGCGTCAGACGTCCGACCTTCGACGTCCGACCCCAACGGAGAAAACCATGAACGCGAAAGCGGACACCTTTACCGACTATAAAGTCGCCGATATTTCCCTTGCCGCCTATGGCCGCTCGGAAATCCATATCGCCGAAACCGAAATGCCGGCACTGATCGCCATTCGCGAAAAGTACCGTGCCGAGCAGCCGCTGAAAGGCGCCAAAATCATCGGCTGTATCCACATGACCATTCAGACCGCTGTGCTGATCGAAACCCTGGTCGCCCTGGGCGCAGAAGTGCGCTGGTCAAGCTGTAACATCTTCTCCACCCAGGACCATGCCGCTGCGGCCATCGCCGCCGCCGGCGTACCGGTGTTTGCCTGGAAGGGTGAAACCGAAGAAGAGTACATGTGGTGCATCGAGCAAACCTGTCGCGACGGCAACGGCGAGCTGTGGGAAGCCAACATGATTCTGGATGATGGTGGCGACCTGACCGGCTACATCCACGAGACCTACCCGGCCATGCTCGACAGCATTCACGGCATCACCGAAGAGACCACCACCGGTGTGCACCGTCTCTACGAAATGCTGAAAAAAGGCACATTGAAAGTGCCGGCGGTCAACGTGAACGACTCCGTCACCAAGAGCAAAAACGACAACAAGTATGGTTGTCGTCATTCCCTGAACGATGCCATCAAACGCGGCACCGACCACCTGCTGTCAGGCAAGAAAGCACTGGTTGTCGGTTACGGCGACGTGGGCAAGGGCTCAGCCCAGTCCCTGCGCCAGGAAGGCATGATCGTGAAGGTTACCGAAGCGGACCCGATCTGCGCCATGCAGGCCTGCATGGACGGCTTTGAAGTGGTCAGCCAGTACAAGGGCGGCATCAACGATGGCAGCGAAGCCTCCATCAACACCGAGTTGCTGGGCAACACCGACCTGCTGGCAACCACCACCGGCAACTTCAATGTCTGCGACGCCAACATGCTCAAGGCCATCAAGAAAGGCGCCGTGGTCTGCAACATCGGCCACTTCGACAACGAAGTGGACACCGCCTTCATGCGTGAGACCTGGGAATGGGAAGAGGTGAAGCCGCAGGTGCACAAGGTATGGCGTGACAAGGCCGCCGGCGATTTCCTGCTGCTGCTCTCCGAAGGCCGCCTGGTCAACCTGGGCAACGCCACCGGCCACCCCAGCCGCATCATGGACGGCTCCTTCGCCAACCAGGTCCTCGCGCAGATGTACCTGTTCGATCAGGGTTACGCCAACCACTCTGACGCCGTGAAAGAAAAAATGCTCAAGGTGGAAGTGCTGCCCAAACAGCTGGACGAAGAAGTGGCCCGTTACATGGTGGAAGGCTTCGGTGGCGTGATCACCAAACTGACCCAGGAGCAGGCCGACTACATCGGCGTCGGCGTGGAAGGCCCCTTCAAGCCCGAGCACTACAAGTACTAAGTCGGACGTCTGACGTCGGAAGTCGGAAGTCGGATGCCAAAAGCGTCAGACGTCCGACGTCCGACCCGGCCATCGAAAGCACTACGCTTTCAACAATGACAAACGTAAATGGCAAGCCCCATGCAACGAATCAGTTTTGAATTTTTTCCTCCCAAGACAGAACAGGGAAAGGAAAAATTACTGGCCACGCAGAAGAAGCTGCTGGCCAAAAACCCGGCCTTCTTTTCCTGCACCTTTGGTGCCGGCGGCTCTACCCGTGACAACACCCGCGACATGGTCAACAAGCTGCGCGAGCAGCACGGCGACACCGCTCCGCACCTCAGCTGCATCGGTCAAAGCAAGGAAGAAATCCTTGAACTGGTGAACGGCTATAAGGATGCGGGTGTCACCCGCATCGTCGCCCTGCGCGGTGACCTGCCTTCCGGCATGGGTTATGCGCAAAGCGAAATCAAATACGCCGATGAACTGGTGGCCCTGATCCGCCAGGAAACCGGCGACCACTTCCAGCTGGAAGTGGCGGCCTACCCGGAAATGCATCCCCAGGCACGCAGCTTTGAAGATGATATCGCTCACTTCAAGCGCAAAATGGATGCCGGCGCCAACAGTGGCCTGACCCAGTATTTCTATAATGCTGATGCCTACGGCTATTACATGGACGCGCTGCAAAAAACTGGCTGTGATGCTCCCGTCTACCCGGGCATCATGCCGATTCTTAATGTGGCCAACCTGCTGCGTTTTTCCAACACCTGTGGCGCCGATGTGCCGCGCTGGCTGCAAAGCAAACTCAACGACATCAAGGACGACGATGCCGCAGTAAAAGCCTTCGGCGAAGAAGTGGTTACCCGTCTGTGCGAACGGCTACTGGCCATGGGCGCACCGGGGCTGCACTTCTACACCATGAATCAGGCCGGACCCAATCTGCGCATTCTGGACAATCTGGGAATGTGACAAGAGACGCGCTGCACGCAACATGCTGCACGCGGCAACGCGGGTTGGGGACGCTGCCACACGGTGTCGGCACTGCCCGCGTTTTTTATTGAACCCTATCCCTTAAAAAAATTTGCTTTTTATTCTCCTCGCTGCGCTCGGTTCGTCCCCTGGAAGGGAACTCCTACAGCCACTTCGCAAGATACACCGACCGCTCGTCGCTATTCTTTTCCGCTATAAAGATTAGCGCATATTTGTATTTCTCCTCCTTGTTCGCCGGCTCTACCCTTAATCAGACATCCTGTCACGGAGCGTCTCCTGGGCTCCAGCCACAAGCTGTTTGTCAGGCCGCTCCCCAATCCCGGCGACACGATTCCGGGAGGAGGTTCGTCATGCCCGCCCGCGCACTGGCCGATTTTCTCGACAACAACGGCGTGAATTATCACTGCTACAACCACGCGCCCGCTGTTACCGCTTCCGAGGTAGCACAGTCCGCCCATATTCCCGGCCGACACATGGCCAAGACCGTGATTGTGGACGTGGATGGAAAACTGGCCATGGCGGTGCTGCCTGCCAACCAATATCTGGATCCGGAAAAATTACGCCAGGCCCTCCATGCCAACCGCGTTGAGCTGGCCAGCGAAGACGACTTCAAGGATTGCTTCCCGCTTTGCGAACCCGGTGGCGAACCGCCGTTCGGGAATCTGTACAACATGAATGTCTATGTGGACGACACCTTGCTTCGCGAAGATTGGCTTGCCTTCAATGCGGGCACTCACACGGAAGTGATAAAAATGGGTATGGGTGACTTTCTTCGTCTCAGCCAGGCCCAGGCCTGTGCCTTTGCCATGCTTCACTGATTCCCTGCTACCGGTTTCCCCTTTCCCCGCCTTCCGGGCGGGGCTTTCTTTAGGTTCATCGCGGCTTAGAGTGAATAACACGCTTTTCGCCGTCTGACGGCTTATCACAAATACCCGGCACTTTGCCAAACGCTCGACGCCGAACGCCTGACGCAAACCTCCATAGCCTGAGGCGTTGTCGTTTTTGCGCAGAGAGAATGGTCGCCAAGGTTTTTAGGTTTTGAATTCAAGCGTCCATCGTCGGGCATCCGGCGTCCTGCGGTTACCAGGGCGGGATAATGAGACAAGTTCTGAAACCGGCTGATCACTCAATTCCGCAATGAACCTTTCTTTAAGGATTAAAATGAATCTCAGCTTTCCGGTCCCATGCCCGGCTGGCTGTCATCGTTCGTTCGCGTCCCCATGGTATGCTAATGCGAAATGATTGATGGAAAGACACGCATGCCCTCTCGCACCCCACAGCACCCGCTTCGCCGCACCAAGATTGTTGCCACCGTTGGCCCCGCCTCTGCACCGGAACCCATGCTCGACATGCTGATCGAGGCCGGTGTTAATGTCTTCCGGCTGAATTTTTCCCACGGCACCGCCGATACCCATCGTGAGACTGCCGAGAAGATTCGCCGCTGCGCCGGGCAACGCGGTGAGCATGTGGCCATCCTGGCCGATCTGCAGGGGCCCAAAATCCGTATTGGCTGCTTCCGGGACGGTCCCATCATGCTCAGCGCCGGGCAGCCTTTTACCCTGGATACGGCCCTCCCGGATGACGCCGGCGATGCCGAACAAGTCGGCGTCAGCTATCCCCCCTTGCCCACCGATTGTCAGGCAGGGGATATTCTTTTGCTCAATGACGGCCTGCTGGAACTGGAAGTGAACACCATCAATGGCACCCGCGTGGAATGCACCGTGCGGGTGGGTGGCGAACTGTCTGATCACAAAGGCGTGAACCGCAAGGGCGGCGGGCTCAGTGCCCGCGCCCTCACCGAGAAAGATCTGGCCGATATCCTTACCGCCGCCGATATGGAAGTGGACTTCCTGGCCCTGTCCTTTCCCCGCGATGCCGAGGATGTGAACGAAGCCCGCCGCCGCTATCACGATGCCGGAGGCAAGGGCGGCATCATCGCCAAAATCGAGCGGGCTGAAGCGGTGGCGGATGATGACACCCTGGATGCCATTATCAACGCATCCGACGGGGTTATGGTGGCCCGCGGCGACCTGGCCGTGGAAATTGGTGACGCCGAACTGGTCGGCGTGCAGAAGCACATCATCCGCCGGGCGCGGGCACTGAACCGTTTCGTGATCACCGCCACCCAGATGATGGAATCCATGATCCACAGCCCGCAACCCACCCGTGCGGAAGTCTCCGACGTGGCCAACGCGGTGCTGGATGGCACCGATGCGGTGATGTTGTCGGCGGAAACCGCCGTTGGCGATTTTCCGAAAGAAACCGTGCAAGCCATGGATCGCATTATCCTTGGCGCCGAACGCACCTGGCAGGAACGCCGCACCGATCGCCCCATCAATGACAGCGCAGACAACATTGATGAAGTCATCGCCATGGCCGCCATGCAGGCCGCCAACCGGCTCAGCAATGTGGCCGCCATCATCGCCATGACGGAAACCGGCAATACCCCGCGGCTGATGTCACGGCTACGCTCGGGCATGCCCATCTATGCGTTCACCCCCTACCCCTCAAGCCAGCGGCGCGTGGCGATTCTGCGCGGCGTCCATGCCATTCCCTTCGACAGCCACGCCCTGGCCAGCGACACCGTGAACCGCCAGGCAGTGAGCATGCTGGAAGCCATGGGCGTGGTGCAGACCGGCGACCGGGTGCTGATCACCAAGGGCAACTATGACGATGCCCACGGCGGCACCAACACACTGAAAATCGTGGAAGTGGGCGGCAATATTCAATAGGGGGGAGCTCCTGCAAAATTGAGGATCCCCTGAATAACGCCTCGCACAACCCAGCCGGCAAGACGCCTAACGCCAGATGCCCGACAAAAAACCTGCAGCCTGCAGGTTTTCCTGGTCAGGCACCTGGCATCCAGACTGCAGCGTTCAAATAACATTCCTACACCATTCCCATACGCAAAAAGACGCCAATACCGGAACGCCCGTTCTAGACTGAAATCACACAGGCTTCGCAAGGCGTATAACAATGAAAATCGGTCTGGTTGTGGATTCAGGTTGTGATCTTCCCAAAGACTTTATTGATGCCAATAACATTCTGGTGATGCCGGTTCCCATCCGTATCGGCAAGGAAATTTATGTGGATGACCGGGACCCACAGCGGGCGCGGGAATTCTATGCCCGACACGAAGTCGACAAGACCCATGACGCAGAAACTGCGCCACCGTCCGTGGAACAAATTCGCACCCTGTTACTGGATCAGGCCGTGGGCGAATTTGATTACGCCCTGGTGCAAACTGTCCCCAAGAGTCGCAGCCCCATTTTCGACAATGCCACCGATGCTGCTCATGCAATCCTGTCCGACTACAAAAAAGTCCGTGAAGCCGCCGGCCGGGAAGGCCCTTTTCGTATTCGCGTCAGCGATAGCCAGACACTGTTTGCCGGGCAGGGCGTGCTGGCCGCAGAAACCATTCGCCTGATTCAGGCCGGCACAAAAATCGGTGACATCCGCCAACGCATCAGCGACCTTACCCCCAACGCCACCGGCTACGCGGTAGTGCCGGATCTGTACTATGTGCACAAACGGGCCCGTAAAAAAGGCGATAAAAGCGTGGGGTTTGTCGGCGCCCTGATGGGATCGGCACTGGATATCAAACCCATTCTCTGTGCTCGCCAGGATCAGACCTTTCCGGTGGCCAAAGTACGCGGCTTTGAGAGTGCGGTGGAAAAAATGTTCGCCCACGCCTGCCTGTGCGTGGAACGCGGCCTGCTTACCCCGATTGTCTGTGTCAGCTATGCCGGTGACCCGGATGCGGCCTTCCAGATGCCCGGCTTTTCCGCCCTGAAAACCACCGCAGAGAAACACGGAGTGCAGCTACTGGTCAGCCACATGGGCCTCACCGGCGGCGTCAATATCGGCCCCGGCGCGATCAGCGTGGGGTTTATCAGCGAACATACCGAGTTCAGCTGAGCACCGCTGTTATTGCCGGCCGGCAAGGCGCTCGCCTTGCCGGTCCCTTCCTCCGCTCCGCTTGTAAAATTTTCACCTCAGCCTTTCTCAAGCGCCGCCCAAAAGCGGCTTTTCGGCAACAGTCTTCCTTCTGCTTTGCTGGCATAGTAGCGCCTGAATTGAAGGAGGAACCATGTCTGATTCCATCAGTACCTTGAAAAACAAGGGCTTGCCGGCCGATGCGCTGGCCTTTATCGAGTCCTTGCCCGCTGACCAGGCCAGCAAGCTGGCAGACACCGTGCTCGCCGCACTGGAAACCAAAGACGCCCGCGTGGAAAAGGCCATGAACAATGCCTTGAACGTGGTGCCCGGGCCTTTCCGTCGCCCGGTTAAAAAAATGTTGTTCGGTTAAGTCAGCAGGAGATAGATCATGCATATTGAAACCCAGGCCGAGCTACTCAAACTGAGCCGTCTGCTGGAAACCGACGAAGCCGAGATGGCCTTTCTCGACGGTCAGGACCTGAATGCCCTGGCCGCGTTCCGTAACAGCGTTTCCAGTTTTTTCTATGAACAACACCAGGACAGCTACCAACGCCTGGCCGGCATCAGCAAGCTGGTGCCCACCGGTGCCAGCGCCAAGCTAGCGACCACCGTGCTCGGTTCCGTCCTGGCTGCAGGCATCGCCTCCGAGCTACCCGCCGAGCGCGCTATCAAGCTGGCCGACAAACTGCCCGACGATTTTCTCGCCAAGCTGTGCATCCACCTTGAGCCCTCCTATTCCCGGGCCTTGCTGGCCGCCATGCCCGACAAAATTGTCGCCACCGTTGCCAAGGCACTGCTGGCCATGAATGAGCACATCACCCTGGCCCGCTTTGTCGCTGTGATCCAGCCGTCCGCGCTGAAGGCCGTCACCGGCAGCGTCGATGACGGTGAAGCCATGGTGAAAATTGCGCTGTATCTGGAAGATAAAACCAAGCTCGACACCTTGCTGGGCCTGCTCACCGAAACGCAGCAACGGGCCACACTCAAAGCCGCCACCGATCACGAGCTGTGGCCCGCCGTGCTGTCACTCAATGGCCATTTGAACACCCAGCTCCGCGGCCAGATGGGCAATCTGGTGGCCGAACAGGGAGAGACGGTGCTGAGTCATATCATTGAAGTTGCCAGCGACCAGCAGCTTTGGACCAACCTGCTGCAGGCGGTGAATGCCATGGACAACACGCATCAGCAGGCCGTGGTCAATGTGGCCAAGCTGCGCGAAGACCACATCATGGAAAGCCTGATCACCACTGTGGCGGAAGAGAACAGCTGGGACGAGCTGCTGCTCCTGCTACCGTTGCTGGATCATGCTCACCTGGCCCCGGCACTGGATGTGCTCACCGAACGCCAACCCCAGACTCTGGACCAGGCACTCAGCCAGGCCCACGACAGCAACCTGCTGGGGCTGTTCGGGCACTTGCCGGAAGAGGAAGAACCGCGGATGGCCAAGGCCCTGCATAGCCACGCAACGGATAGCTGGCAGGCCTTTGCCGCGCGTAACAGTGATGCCCAGGAAATTGCCTCACTCAAGGCCCAGCTGGGCTAGTAAGCGTTGCACCCAAAGCCGGGACGGGTAGCCCGTTCCCGGCCTCGCTGGCTATGCCGGGCGACCCGCCGGATACCGGGGCAAGTCATCGTCGATGGACCACCAGTTACAGGCTGAATCCACGTAAAAGTGAAACGCAGGGCGGGTCTCCAACGGCTCATTCAACAGCCCCGCTCGAATTCGCACCACGCCCGGCAGACTCTCAAGGCGACTGAACAGCGGCGAACCACACTCGCGACAAAACACTCGCTGCTTCCCCGGCGTGGACTCATACCCTTTCAACAGATCTTCCCCGCGAACCCAGCGCAGCTGCGTCGTCTTCACCGGAATATTGGTCACCAGTGCAGTGCCCTGTGCCTTGCGACACTGCTGGCAGTGGCACACCTGTATCGGCGCCAGCTCACCGTCAATCTCGAACGCGACGCCACCGCAAAGACAACTTCCTGTGTACATATTCATTCCCTTTTAGTTGCTGCAGGAGCGTCGCTGGCGGCGCTCCTGCAAAAAGACTCTTTCAGCACCTTTTCAATCCCCCATATGCTCCACCAGAAAGTCCACGAACTGGCGCACCTTCGGTGACAAGTGCCGATGCCGGGGATACACCACCCAGACCGCTGTGTGGGTGCAGGCGTACTGATCCAGCACTGACACCAGGTCCCCGCGCTGCAGCTCCTCCGCCACATAATAATCTGGCAACTGCACCAGCCCGATGCCCTTGCGCGCCGCATCCAGCAAGGCCTCTCCGGAGTTACCCTTCCAGTTACCCTGCACCTTGCTGTGGCGATGTTGGCCGTCCACATCAAAAGCCCATTGCTCCGAAGAACCCTGCAGGCAATTATGGCCGCTCAACTCACCCAGCGTATGGGGCCGGGCGTGACGGTCGAAATACGCTGGCGATCCCACCACATATTCCCGCCGGGGGCAAAGCTTGCGAGCGATCAGGGACGAGTCCGGCAAGGCACCCGTGCGAATCGCCACATCGAACCCCTCATCCACGATATCCACCCGTCGATTGGTGAAATCCAGCTGCACCGACAACTGCGGGTGGCACGCCAGAAAATCGTTGACCAGCGGCGCGATAAAACGCTCACCAAAGGTGGTGGCACAGGTCAGCCGAAGCACGCCGGTGGGCTGCTGCTGGAAGTCACTGATCGCATTCAACGCTTCCTGAAACCCATCGAACAACTGACAACAGTGCTCGAAGTAAACCGCGCCGGCATCCGTCAACGTAAGCCGCCGGGTGGTGCGGTACAGCAACTGCGTACCCAGCTGGGTTTCCAGCCGCGCAACCAGCCGGCTCACATGGGAGCTGGATACCCCCAGGCCCCGGGCGGCGCGCGCAAAGGAGCCCAGGCGCACCACTTCCACGAAGGCCTCAATTCGGTCCCAATGCTGCATTGTTGCTCCTGAACAATAATCTATTGCCGAATTGTGCCTTATAGCCTGATTCGTGTCTGCGTATAGTGAATCCAGTTATCCGTGGTCCGGTAGACTGGTCAAGCGACGGCAATCGACATCCGCCGCCTGCACCGGGTCCAGCCACCATCCAAATGCCATTATTGTTGGAGTCATCATGAAATCACGCGCCGCTGTGGCCTGGGAAGCAGGCAAACCTCTGGTTATTGAAGAAGTCGACGTGGCCGGTCCCAAGGCCGGTGAAGTGCTGGTACAGATCGTCGCTACCGGCGTCTGCCACACGGACGCCTACACCTTGTCCGGGAAAGATCCAGAAGGCCTGTTCCCTTCCATTTTCGGCCATGAAGGCGCCGGCATCGTGCAGGAAGTGGGTGAAGGCGTCACCAGCCTGAAACCCGGCGATCACGTGATTCCGCTCTATACCGCCGAGTGCCGCCAGTGCAAATTCTGCCTCAGCGGCAAGACCAATCTTTGCCAGGCCGTCCGCGCCACCCAGGGCCAGGGCCTGATGCCCGACAGCACCAGCCGCTTTTCCCTGAACGGTAAACTGCTGCATCACTATATGGGCACCAGCACCTTCTCCGAGTACACCGTAGTGCCGGAAATTTCCCTGGCCAAGGTCAGCAAGGAAGCGCCGCTGGACAAGATCTGCCTGCTGGGTTGCGGCGTTACCACCGGCATTGGCGCGGTACTCAATACCGCCAAGGTAGAAGCCGGATCCACGGTGGCGGTGTTCGGCCTCGGTGGCATCGGCCTGTCTGTGATTCAGGGTGCCGTGATGGCCCAGGCGGAACGCATCATTGCCATCGACACCAACCCGGCCAAGGAAACCCTGGCACGCCAGTTTGGCGCCACCGACTTTATCAACCCGAAGGATTACAACAATTCCATTCAGGAAGTGATTGTCGAGCTCACCGACGGCGGCGTGGATTATTCCTTCGAGTGCATTGGCAACGTGAACGTGATGCGCTCTGCTCTGGAGTGCTGTCACAAGGGCTGGGGCGAATCCATCGTTGTCGGCGTGGCCGGTGCCGGCGAAGAAATTTCCACCCGCCCGTTCCAGCTGGTCACTGGCCGGGTCTGGAAAGGCTCTGCCTTTGGCGGCGTCAAAGGCCGCACGGAATTACCCGGTTACGTGGATCGCTACATGAAAGGCGAAATCAAGATTGATGAATTCGTCACCCACACCATGGGCCTGGACGAGATCAATACTGCCTTTGATCTGTTGCATGAAGGCAAGAGCATTCGCTCTGTGATTCTTTTTTAAGAGGCAATAAATTCCGACCGTAGGAGCACCTCTCGAGGTGCGAACCTTACCTGGCAAGGACTTCTCTCAAGCAGGTTCGCACCTCGAGAGGTACTCCTACAGCGGCTTCGTCAGAAAGGATAAATCATGTCTGATATCGAATTGGTTTCTGCCACCAAATCCTTTGGTGGCTGGTTGAAGCGCTACAAACATCGCAGCCAGGTGCTCAACTGCGAAATGATCTTTGCCATTTATCTGCCTCCGGCCGCAGAAGAAAATACTGTGCCGCTGCTATGGTGGTTGTCCGGGTTGACCTGTACGGATGAAAATTTCATGCAGAAAGCCGGTGCCCACAAAACCGCTGCGGAACTGGGGCTGGCGATTGTCTGCCCGGACACCAGCCCGCGTGGTACCGACTTGCCCGGTGAACATGAAAGCTACGACTTTGGCTCCGGCGCCGGCTTCTATGTGAATGCCACCCAGTCACCCTGGAGCCAGCACTACCGCATGTACGACTATGTGACCGAAGAGTTGCCGGCGCTGGTGCAGGCGCATTTCCCACTCAATGGCAAACAGGCCATCAGCGGGCACTCCATGGGCGGCCATGGCGCACTCATCTGCGCCCTGAAAAACCCCGGGCGTTACACCTCGGTCTCCGCTTTCGCGCCGATCAGCAACCCGGCCCAATGCCCATGGGGCGAAAAAGCCCTGGGTGGCTATCTGGGAGACAACCAGGAAAGCTGGAAAGACTGGGACAGCTGCGAGCTGTTAAAGGCAAAGGGAAGTGCGCTGCCATTGATGATTGATCAAGGGGATGCCGACAACTTCTACAGCGACGGCCAGCTCCGCCCGGAAGCGCTGAGCGCCGCCTGCGAGGAAGCCGGCGTGCCGATCACCCTGCGTATGCAGCCCGGCTACGACCATTCCTATTTCTTTATCGCCAGCTTTATTGACGACCATCTCAGGCACCACTTCCACCATCTGAGTCAGTGATACCCTCACGGCAAGGCGTCACACCGGCCGCCTTGCCGTGCAATACCCAACCACTGGAACGCGCCTTCAATCCAGCATACCAACATAGCCCGGCTGTGCTTTTACTCGCCCCAACCACGCCCTGATTGCCGGACAATCCTGTAGCGAGAAGCCCCCCTGATCGGCCACATGGGTATAGGCGTACAGGGCAATGTCCGCAATGGAATAGCGCCCACCCACGAAGAAAGGCACGGCCTGTAAATGCCGCTCCATCACCGCCAGCGCCTCATGGCCCTTTTGTTGCTTTTCTTTCAGCCCGTCAGCGTACTTTTCCGGCTCTCCCAGCACATGCAGCCAATACCGGGACGTGGCGATATTCGGTTCGTGGTTGTACTGCTCGAAGAACATCCACTGCAGCACCTGAGCCTGCTCGAAGGCATCGGTGGGCATCAGCTGACTGTCACGGGCCAGGTACCAGAGCGCAGCGTTGGATTCCGGCAGGGTTCTGCCATCCGGGGTTACCAGCACGGGAATACGGCCGTTAGGGTTGATGGCAAGAAAGTCGTCGCTGCGGGTTTCGCCACGCGTAATGTCTTTTTCCACGCGCTCGAAGGGAACACCAAGTTGCGCCATGGCCAGGCGTAATTTGTAGCAGTTACCGGAGGAAGAAAATTCATACAAGCGATACATATCAGATCCTTCTGATCGGGAATCAAGCATTGAGCGACATAAAAAAGCCAGGGCATTGCCCTGGCTGGCTCGGGAGAGCATAACCTTATTTCAGGAAAATAGTGTTTCAGCGTCTTATTAGGGAGCCTCTGAATAACGCCTTGCATGCTCAGTCTTTCAGGCTGGTTCGCAATCTATACCCCATTCGGGGCACAGAGGGCGCGCTTTTGAAGGTGTCCCCTAACTGGGATCGAGATATGTCCATCC
>NZ_NVWY01000007.1 GCF_002733835.1 Alcanivorax sp. | reverse complement strand
TCGTTCGTATCGCCTTCGCGCTCATGAAAAATGGCACCGACTATCAGCCGGCCCCTGCCTCATGAAGACTGGGGTGGACAACATAGAATCTCCTACATCAACAACCTTCGTCAAGGTTCGAATCGCGCCTCAAGCGGCGCTCCTACAGGTGGGTGTAGAAACGCCGGGGCCGGAAGATTACTCCGCCGGGCGAATCTGGCCGGCCAGGTGCGGTTTGATGCCATCCTTGGCGAGCAGCCGGAAATCGCTGCCGCCGTCGGTCGGCTTGTTCTCGAACTTCACGGTGGCGGGCACGAACATGGGCAATTTGAACTGCACATCCACGGTGAAGGCGTCTTCCGGCAGCTGGTTCTGCAGTTCGGCCAGGCAGCGGGCCTTGGACCACATGCCGTGGGCGATCTGGCGCTTGAAGCCGAACAATTTGGCCGACAGCGGATACAGGTGAATCGGGTTGCGGTCACCGGAAACGGCGCCGTAGCGGCGGCCGATATCCCCGGGCACTTTCCATTCCACGGTGTCAGTGGCGGGTTGCGGCTTGGGCGCGTCTTTCTTCTTGCTGCTGCTCCCGCCACCGCTGCGGAAAAAGTTCACGGATTCACTTTCCCAGACCCGCTCGCCACCGGTGCTCACGCTGGTGAAGATGGAAAATTCGTAACCCTTGTCGACTTTCTGCAAATTGCCCAGAAAACACTTCACGTTCAGTTGTTCACGCTCGGCAATGGGGCGGTACTGGGTGATGCTGTTACGCACATGCACCAGGCCCATGGCGGGGAACGGAAAGCCGTCGGTGAGAATCAGTGCCATATGCAGCGGGAAAGCGTGCATGTGCGGATAGGTCACGGGCAACTTGCCGTCGGCGGCAAATCCGCACACCTTGCGGTAGGCGGCCAGATGTTTTTCATCGAGGGAGACGTCATTCAGGCGCAGGCCCACGTCTGGCAGGGTGGGGTTGCTGCCTGGTTTGACGGTGGCACGCAATACGGCCTTGGCGAAGTTGATCACCATGGGTGGTGAATTACGCAGCTCGCGGAATTTGACCTCACTCATTACTCAATCCTTTCCCGTTGATTGCGTTGCAACGTAGGCAACGGTGGCAATGCAAAAGAGTATAGAGCAGGGCAGGGGAGTCGCTATTGGCCGTATAGACAGGGAGTCTGGTGAGTTAAGCACAGGCGCGTGGCACAAGGGCGCAAAGTGTGAAATGCGTTCAGGAACTGCTCTTGTCCGAGCGCCACATGCCCACGCCGAAGTAAATCAGACGCAGTTGTTTCTCGGCGGTCATTAGCACTTCTCGCTGACCGGTCTCATCAATTTCTTCCAGTTCGAGCATTTCCTGGGTCAGGGCGGTGACGTTGTTGACCACCAGCCCGGCCATCATTTGCAGGTCTTCCGCATTGACATGATTCAGAAACGGAAAGCGTGCCATGTCCATGGCCAGCTCGTTGGTGAACATGCGGATTTCCCGGCGAATGGCGTTGCGCATGGTGGGGGTGCCACCGGCCAGTTCCTTGGAGACGAACAGGAAGTGGGCGCGGTTGTTGCGGACATAGTTGAAGTACACCTCCAGGGATCCGCGCAGCATGCGCTCATTGGGCAGTTCTTCCTGGCGGACCTGGCGCATCATATGGCGCAGGGTGCGGAAAGATTCATCCAGCAGCGTCAGGCCCAGGGCGCTCATGTCCGGGAAGTGCCGGTAGAAGGCGGTTGGGACCACGCCGGCTTTCTTGGTGACTTCGCGCAGGCTCAAGGCAGAAAAGGGGGCTTTCTTGACCACCAGTTCCAGCGCCGCGGCCATCAAGGCTTCCCGGGTCTGGCCGCGTTTGGGCTTGCGCGATCTGCTGGTGGTTTCCTTGGTCATTGCCGGTTGCCTCTGCGTTGGGTTTCAGGTCGTTGGGTTAAGCGCGACCGGCAGTCTCATGCCCCGTTTTCGGCTGGCTGGAGAAGCAAGTGCGGGGGCTGGGTGGGCTTGAAGCACCAACAGACCCTGAAAATTACGCTGTAAATTCTCCTCGTTGTGGGGCCGTGATGCAACTGGTGCGCAAAAAACATGTGTAACTGCATGATAATGCAGGTATTTGCAAAATTAAGTGTACAGGTGTTGACTTGAATTGTGGGTCTGTGAATAATGCGTACAACTGTTCACTTACAGGGATGAACCCAATGAACGCAATGACACAGACCTCCAGCCGTTTTCAGCAAGGCCTGACCCGCCTGCTGCAGTCCCGTGTGGCGGATATTCTTTCCTATCCCCACGGCGTCGACCGTTATCTGGAAGTGTTCAATCCGCTGTGGTCCGTTAATGAGGTGCGCGCCAAGGTAGAAGCCGTGCGCTACCTGACCAACGACAGCGTGACCTTGACCCTGCGTCCCAATCATAACTGGGAAGGCTTTGTTCCCGGTCAGTTCGTGCAGCTTTCCGTCACCATTGATGGCAAGCGTCAGACCCGCTGCTACTCACCGGCCAACTCCCTGCACCGCGCCGACGGCTGCATCGAGCTGACCGCCAAAGTGCACGCCAACGGCTTTGTGTCCCGTCACCTGCGTGAACAACTCAGTGTGGGTGACGTGGTGTTGCTGTCCCAGGCGGACGGCGAATTCGCCCTGCCGGAAGAACGCCCGGAGCAGGTGCTGCTGATCAGTGGTGGCAGCGGTATTACCCCGGTGATGTCCATGCTGCGCACCCTGTGTGACGAAGGCTTCAGTGGCCCGATCACCTTCCTGCATTACGCCAACAGCGCCGCCGACATGATCTACGCCAGCGAGCTGGACGAGATTGCCCGGACTCACGACAACGTGACCCTGGTGCGTTGCTTCAATGATGAGGGTGAACAGGATGAGCTTTCCGGCCTGTTTTCCCGTGAACATCTGTACATTGCAGCGCCGGAATTTGCACAGGCAACTACTTTTCTGTGTGGCCCGCCGCCGATGATGGCAGCGGTGGAAAAAGTCTGGGAAGAGGATGGCCTGGCAGAGCGTCTGCACAAGGAGCAGTTCACCCTGGCAGCGCCGCAGATCGAAAGCGACAGCGCCGAAGGCGAAGTGCGCTTTGTTCAGAGCGAAAAAATGGCCATCAATAATGGCGCCACCCTGCTGGAGCAGGCCGAGTCCGCCGGGCTTACCCCGGAATCCGGTTGCCGCATGGGTATCTGTCACGCTTGCACCTGCCGCAAGACGGCCGGCGACGTGCGCGATATCCGCACCGGTGAGATCACCAGTGGCGAAGAAGACATTCAAATTTGCGTCAGCGTGCCGGTGGGCACGGTGACTCTGGACATCTAAACGGATTCACCCAAACCGAAGCGTCACAAGACGATTCTTCAAACCGGGTTTAAGGAGAAAGCACATGAGTATTTTCAGCAACTTGACCGCCGAACAATTCGAGACTATTGGCCAGGAACTGGATGCCATCCGTAATCGTGAAATGGCGGACCTGGGCGAAGAAGATGCCAACTATATCCGTACCCTGATCAAGCGTCAGCGTCGTCTGGAAGTGGCCGGCCGCGGCCTGCTGATGGCGGGTTTCCTGCCGCCGGCATGGCTGGCCGGTGTGGCTTGTCTGTCTGCCTCCAAGATTCTGGACAACATGGAAATCGGCCATAACGTGATGCACGGCCAGTACGACTGGATGGGTGACCCGGCCATCAACTCCAAGGTTTTTGACTGGGACAACACCTGCACCAACACGGCCTGGAAGCAGACCCACAATTTCGAGCACCACACTTTCACCAACGTGCTCGACAAGGACCATGACATTGGTTACGGCATCCTGCGCATGTCGGAAGATCAGGAGTGGGAACCGCGCTTCCTGTTCAACCCGATCCTGGCAGGCATTCTGGCCACCTTCTTCCAGCACTTTGTGGCGGTACAGAGCCTCAAGCTGGAGGACTACCTGATCTACAAGACCAAGACCAAGGAAGAGCTGAAAGCCGAGTTCAAGCCGACCTGGAAGAAGATGCGCAAGCAGCTCTTCAAGGACTACCTGCTGTTCCCGGCCCTGGCCGGTCCGTTCGCCCCCTTCGTGTTTGCCGGTAATGTGGCAGCCAACCTGGCGCGCAACCTGTGGTCTTCCCAGGTGATTTTCAATGGTCACTTCCCGGAAGAGGTGGAACAGTTCCCGGAATCCGTGATCGAGAACGAGACCCGTGGCCAGTGGTATGTTCGCCAGCTGCTGGGGTCGGCCAACTTCGAAGGCGGCCGCCTGATGCACGTGATGAGCGGCAACCTGAGCTTCCAGATTGAGCACCATTTGTTCCCGGACATGCCGGCCCATCGTTACGCGAGAATCGCCCCGGAAGTGCGCGCCATCTGTGAAAAACATGGCCTGCCGTACAACACCGGGTCGTTCATGAAGCAGTCGCTGAGTGTCTGGAAGCGGATCTTCAAGCTGTCTTTGCCCAACAAGAGCAAGGATGACAGTGGCAAGGGGCCGCTCAACGGTCTGCGAGCCAAAGTGGTGTCCCTTGCCCGTGAACCGCAGTCAGAAAACCGCAAGGCTGCCTGATCGCTCCAGCGCGGTTTGATCTCCTGGTTCGGGCCGGTCCTGCGCTGGTTCCGGCCCTGCCATCCTTATGCTACTCTCAGTGATTCTGAGAGTAGCTTTTTTTGTATTGGGGACAAGGCAACGCATGGCAGAAATGACGGATTCCGGTGTGCTGTTACGGATGGCCTACAAGGCCATGGTAAAAGCCGGTATTGATGCCGATGCCGTGTTGGCGGAGGTTGGACTCGACAAGTCCATTTTGCAGGTCCCTGACCTGCGTACCCCCCATGATGCACAGGAATGGTTCTGGCAGGCGCTGGAAAAAGTGTCTGGCGATGAACATATCGGGTTGCATCTGGGTGAACATATTCCCGTCTATAAGGGCCAGGTGCTGGAGTACCTGTTCCTTTCCAGTCCTACCTTTGGTGAAGGTTTGAAGCGGGCGCTGGATTACCAGCGCTTGTTGTCCGATGCCGCCCAGGGTGAATTGTTCGAGGAAGGCGATCGGGTTTTCCTCAAGCAAATGATCTGGAGTCATCGTCTCAGTCATCTCAATGAATGCATGATGATGGGCGTGATCAAGTTTTTCCGCTTCGTTACCGATGATGCGTTTGAACCGGTGGAGGTGCATTTTGGCCACGCCCGCCATGCGGATCAGTTGGAATATGAGCGTCTGTTCGATTGCCCGGTGAAATTCGACATGCCCAGCGTTGGCATGTATTTCGATGCCAAGGTGATGACCTTGCCATCCGCCCATCACGAACCAGAGCTGTTGCATCTGCACGAGCAACTTGCCAGTGAGCAGGTGGCCCGGTTGGAAAAACAGGATCTGGTCGCTCAGGTGAACCGGCTGATTGGTGAGCTGCTGGAATCCGGTCACGCCAACCTGGAAGAGGTGGCGGAACGGTTGGGAATCAAGGCGCGCCAGTTGCGTACTCGCCTGGCGGATGCCGGCACCAACTTCAACCAGCTGGTGGCCGATTACCGCTGCCGTTTGGCTAAACGTTTGCTGGCCGGCACTGATGAATCCATCGATGAAATTGTCTACCTCACCGGCTTTTCCGAGCCTTCGACCTTTTACCGTGCATTCAAACGCTGGGTGGGGATGACCCCGATTGAATATCGTAAGTTGAAAGCAGAAGAAGATGCGATGGGGTAAGGCAATAGTCCGCTTGAGTGAAATAAAAAAGGCGCCAATGGCGCCTTTTTTATTGCGTTATCGCTTGGGCATCGCCTGTTTAAAGCACCATGGCCGCCAGCCACCCGGCGGCAATCAGCGGCAAGTTGTAGTGCAGGAAAGTTGGGATAACTGTATCGCGAATATGGTCGTGCTGGCCGTCCGCATTCAGCCCGGCGGTGGGGCCAAGAGTGGAGTCGGAGGCGGGGGATCCCGCATCACCCAGGGCGGCGGCGCTGCCTACCAGCGCTGCCGTGGCCAGCGGAGAAAAACCCAGCGCCAGGCATAGCGGTACGTAGAGAGTGGTGATGATGGGAATGGTGGAAAAGGACGAACCAATGCCCAGAGTCACGAACAGGCCAAGCAACAGCAGCAGCGCGGCAGCGATAGGCGGGCTTTGCAAGCCACTGGTTACCGCTTCCACCAATACGGGAACCTGTCCGCTGGCATTCACCACAGAGGCGTAACCGTTAGCGGCGATCATGATGAAGCCAATCAGTGACATCATTTTGACCCCCTGAGTAAAGGCATCCTGGGAGTCCCCCCAGGGCACCACGCCACCCGCCGTAAACACCAGAAAGCCGACCAGTGCGCCGAGAATAATGGAATCGCTGTAAAGCTGCAGGGCCAGTGCGGACGCCAGTGCCAGGGCGGCGACGACCACGTTGCGTACCGAGAGAGGGGCGTGCTGTTCTTCACCGGGTAGCTGTACGGGCCGGTAGTCGCGGGGTTTACGGTAACGGAATATGGCAAGCAGCAGGCCAACCAGCATGCCGGTAGCGGGCAGTAGCATGGCCAGGGGCAAGGTGTCGTTGGGCAGCGCCAGGCCGGCCTTGGCCAGGCTGGGCCCCAGTTGGGTGTGCAGGAAAATACTGCCGAAGCCCACTGGCAACACCATGTAAGGGGTGATCAGGCCAAAGGTCAGCATGCAGGCGGCCAGCCTGCGATCCAGGCGCAGCTGGTGCATCACTTCCAGCAGGGGCGGCACCAGAATCGGGATGAAGGCGATATGGATGGGCACCAGGTTCTGGCTCATGATCGCGGCCGCCAGCAGCACGGTGAGCAGCAGGGTGCGAATGCGGCGTAGCTGGCCGGGATCCGGCGAGCGGCCAAGTTTTTCGATGATGCGCCCGGCCAGCCATTCGGTGATGCCGGAGCGGGCGATGGCCACGGCAAAAGCCCCCAGCAGGGCATAGCTGAGGGCGATATTGGCACCGTCGCCCAGGCCGTCAGTGAAGGCGGAAAGCGTGCTTTGCAATTCCAGTCCACTGCCCAGTCCTGCCACCAGTGCGGCGCAGAGTAACGCCAGCACCACATTCATGCGGGCAAGGCTGAGGCCCATCAGGATCAATACGGACCAGACAATGGGGTTGAATAACGGGTTCATGGTGCCTCCACCGGGCGTGCTCTGAGTCTACCGCGAGGCGGCGCAGTCTAGCAGGGGCGGCGAGCACTTCCTAACCCGGTGCCGGGCGTCTTTGGCCGGTCGGTGGTGTAATCCGGTTTCATTCAATGAATAGAGTGGGGCGGTGAACGTTTTCGCTTTCAGGTTGGGGCAAGCTCGCACGGGCGGCGGGCGAGCTGGCGGTTAGAGGCTACGGACGCTATTGGTCCGTGCGGTGCGACTCGCCTTCAATGGTGTCGCCGCCGCCAAGACCGGTTCGGTCATCGTTGCTGCCTGGTCGTTGCTGGAACGGGTTGGTTGCTCCGCCGGAATAGCTTGAGCGAGTGTAGGCAAACCCGGCTCCCTGCACGGTGGTGAAGCTTTGCAACGAGCCTTTCTGGATCACCTTGTTGGCCATCCAGCGGCGTGAACCGGGTAGCAACAAGGCAAAGCCCACGGCGTCGGTAATAAAGCCCGGAGTGATCAGCAGGGCGCCGCCGAGCAGCAGCATCATGCCTTCGACCATTTCCTGCCCGGGCATTTCACCTTGCTGCATACGCTGATTCAGGCGTACCCAGGTACTGAGGCCCTGGCGGCGGAACAGGTAGCTGCCCAGCAGGGCGGTTGCCACGGTAGCAACAATGGTGATTGGCCAGCCGATTGCCCCGGCGACTTGTGCCAGTACCAGTACCTCCAGCAGGGCAAAACCGAAGATGAAAAAGAAAACGCGACCAAAACCCATGAGGTGTCCTGTTTGCCGTCAATAGTCAGTATGTGGTCATGATTGGACCTGAATTCAAGGGGCAGGTTCCTGCGCGATGGTTTGCTCCAGTTGCTGGCGGAGCCAGCGGTGGGCCGGGTCGCGTTGCTGGGCCGGTGACCAGATCATGTAGATGGGGACGGGCGGCAGGTCAACGGGGAAGGGCAGCACCTGCAACTGCATGGTTTCGGCGTACTGCTGAGCGAGCCGGTCGGGGACGGTGGCAATCAGGTTCGAGCCGCCGCAAACCGCCAGCATGCTGGCAAACTGGGTCACCCGGGCCCCCGTGCGGCGCTGCCAGCCGGGGGCATTGAGAATTTGGTCCAGGGGAAGTTGCCGGTTGCGGTCCGGCAGCACCACATGTTCGGCATCCAGAAATTGCTGTTTGTTGCACCGTCCCTTGATGGTGGGGTGGCCCTTGCGGGCGATCACGGACAGCCGTTCTTGCAGTAATACGCTGCGTTGCAGGCGGTCATCGTCAGCCACGAAAGCGTCCACGGAGAGGTCTGCCCGGCCTTTGTGGAGTTCGTCGGGCATATCATCGTTGGCAGACAGGATTTCCAGTACCACCTGGGGCGCTTGTTGGCGGAGTCTGGCCAGCAGGGGGCCCAGTACCACCATTTCGAAATAGTCCAGGCTGAGAATGCGGAAATGGCGCTGGCTGGTGGCCGGGTCGAAGCGGTTATCCGGGTTCAGGGTGTCGCGCAGGGCGGCCAGTTGCGGGCCAAGCTGATCATGTAGCTCCCGGGCACGGGGGGTGGGTGTCATCCCATGGTGGGTGCGCACAAACAGGGTGTCTGCAAAGGTGTGGCGCAGGCGCTGCAGGGCCGCGCTGATTGCGGGCTGGCTCATGCCCAGCGATTCCGCGGCACGGGAGAGCTGGCCGGCCTCCATGATGGCATCGAAGACGGGCAGCAGGTTCAGGTCGATACTACGCAAGTTCAGCTTCATGGATATTAGTTATACCAAATATCAATTAGAAAGATAAATACAGTCTGTCTAGTTTGGAGGTGCGCATAACAACAACCGGGAGAATACCCATGGACCAGATACTGACCTTGTCAGTCACCACCTTCATCGTTATTACCGCCATCTGGGAAGTCTTTGCGGGCCGCACCCGCGAAGGCAGAAAGACTCGCCAGGACTGGAAAGTCGCGTTTCTTGCCACTTTCATGATGGTGGCTATTCAGCGCCCGCTGATGCTGCTGTTGATTACGCTGGCGCTGACCGGGCTCTTCCCGGGTAGTGCCGGATCGCTTGCCTGGCTGCAAAGCGAGTATTTCTGGCCGACCCTGATTGCCTTCTTCTGCATCGAAGAATTCCTGCACGGGTCCTTCCACCTGTTTGCCCACAGTCGCCGCCCGAAGAACAAGGCGCTGCAGTGGGTGCAGGCGTTCTACAAGATGAGTCATCGACCCCATCACCTGGCTGGCGGCCAGGACAACAAGGGGCAGCTGTCTGTGACGCAAACCTTTGTGAATGGCTGGGCCTGGTGGTTCATCATGCCTAACTACGCCTTCCAGCTGGTTTGTCTGTATCTGGGCCTGGTGGAAATTTTCCTTGTGGCGACGGCCTTTAAAGGGTTGTGGGCAGCACAGACCCATGTGAACTGGAATTGGGATCTGTACTTCCATAATCACAAGTGGGCCTGGGTGCGTAAAACCATGTGGGCACTGGCGCACGTGATTACCTTTCCAACCCAGCATCACCATCACCATGCCCGTGGCCCCAACTCGGCCAAGAACGTGACGTCCACCCTGGCGATCTACGACTGGCTGATCTTCGGTACCCTGGCCATCGAGAAGGAAAAACCGAAGATGTATGGCTGGCGCCAGAATGATGATGAAGCCAATAGTGTGCTCAAGCGTTATTTCAAATGGGATGTGCGCGAATACATGCCGGGTGGCGCGGCAAAGGCAAAAGCCCGCGCTGAAGCGAAGGCTGCCAAAAAGGCACAGAAAGAGGTGGCCGAGGCCGCCTGATCAACCTGGATTCCTTGTGCTATCCACCTCGGGAGAGCGTGGAATTAAAGACCTCGCCGGGTAACCGGCGGGGTCTTTTTTTGCCGCGCTGCGACCGGACACTGGCCCCTACAGCGGCGCTGTAGAAAGCTTGGCCTGCAGCCCACAAAAAAGCCGCACCCTGTGGGCGCGGCTTTTTGTTGCTTCTTGCCTGTTGCGTGAAGCATGAGGCCTGCTGCGGGTTTAAGCCCCCAACAGCATCTGGCCACATACACGCACAACGTTGCCAGTCAGGCCCTGGGAGGCCGGGCTGGCAAAGAAAGCGATGGTTTCGGCCACGTCTACCGGTTGACCGCCCTGGTTCATGGCGTTCATGCGACGGCCCGCTTCACGGATGGTGAAGGGAATGGCGGCGGTCATCTGGGTTTCGATGAAGCCTGGTGCCACGGCATTGATGGTGATGCCTTGCTCGGCGTATTCATCCTTGAACGCATCGACCATGCCGATGACTGCTGCTTTGGAACAACCATAGTTGGTCTGGCCCAGGTTGCCGGCAATGCCCGCGATGGAGCTGATGGAAATAATGCTGGCGCCTTTGCCCAAACCGCCACTGGAGAGCAGGGCTTCATTAATGCGCAGCTGGCTGGCGATGTTGATGTTCAGCACCATGTCCCAGAATTTTTCCGGCATGTTGCCCAGCATTTTGTCACGGGTGACACCTGCGTTGTGCACGACCACGTCGTAGCCGCCAATGGCTTTGGCTTTCGCTGCAATGGCTGCTGGTGCTTCGTCGGCAGTGATATCCATTTCCAGAGTATCGCCACCAATTTGCGCCGCGACAGCATTCAGGTCATCGGCCATGGGGGGAATGTCCAGCACGGTGACGGTCGCGCCGTCGCGGGCCAGTACTTCGGCAATGGCTGCGCCAATACCGCGGGAACCACCGGTGACCAGGGCCTTTTTGCCGGCCAGCGGCTTGTCCCAATCAAACTTGGCGGCCTTGAAGCCGGCTTCGGTAACACGCACTACCTGGCCGGACACATAAGCGGATTTCGGTGACAGGAAGAAGTGCAGCGGGGAGGCCAGCTGCGCTTCGGCGCCTTCATCCACATAGACCAGCTGGGCGGTGGCGCCTTTCTTGATTTCCTTGCCCACGGAGCGGGTGAAGCCTTCCAGGGCACGCTGGGCAACGCGCACGGCGCCAGCCTGTTTTTCCGGAGTACGACCGATCACGACAACGCGGGCGCATTTATCCAGCTTGCGAATCACCGGATGGAAGAAGTCCCACAGGGCTTTCAGTTCATCCGGGCTCTGGATGCCGGTGGCATCGAATACCAGGCCTTTGAATTTGGCATCGTCATCGCGATTGGCGGTGTAATTGTCCGCATCCACGCCCAGTTTGCCGGCTTTTTTCTGCAGGTCGGTGGCGTTGGCGGTATTGGCCAGAACGGCTACCTGTGCGTCCGGCGCGCCTTTGAGGGTGCTCAGTACGCTGTCGATGCCGGTGGAACCATTGGCGGCACCTACCAGAACGCGGCCCTTGATAAAGGACGCCTGGCCCGGCTGCCAGCGCTCCAGAATAACCGGAATCGGCAAGTTGATTGCGCCGAATAGCGCCTTGCCCATGGGAGAGTTGGCAATCGTCTGATAGGTATCGCTCATGGTCCTGTCCTTTTTCCATCGAATGATGAATGTGTCCTTTTACCTTAGGGTAAGCGGAACGGGTTTAAAGGGGTGGCGCGTAAAGATGGGCTGAAAATACGCCATCTTTCGTAGGGCAGGAAATCTGGCCCTGTCGCACACTGGCGCGTATTGAATCACTGCAGTGTGACGGGTGTATTGACCGGCCCCGGCCGTCAAACAGTCGTTTGAGCCAATGAGGCCGGCACGGTAGGGGGTAGACTGCGCCCTGTCGAGTGAATACCGTGGCCAAATTCGCCACCGTCGTCGTCATTGATGACCGTCCATCTCTAGAGGAAAAGATTATGCTGGCAGGTAAAGCCGTTCGTAAGGTCGCCATTATTGGTGGTAACCGTATCCCGTTTGCCCGTTCCAACAGCGCCTACATCGACACCAGCAACCAGGAAATGCTGACAGCGGCACTGGATGGTCTGGTGGACCGTTTCAAGCTGCATGGTGAGAAGATTGACGAAGTGGCTGCTGGTGCGGTGATGAAGCACGCCCGTGATTTCAACCTGGTACGTGAATCGGTGCTGGGTTCCAAGCTGGCCCCGGAAACCCCTGCCTACGATCTGCAGCAAGCCTGCGGAACCGGTCTGGAAGCGGCCATTCTGGTGGCCAACAAGATTGCTCTGGGCCAGATCGATTGCGCCATCGCTGGTGGCGTTGATACGACTTCTGACGCGCCCTTGGGTGTGAACGAAGACGCCCGAAAAGTGTTCATGGCCTTGAACCGTGCCAAGACCAACGGCGAGCGTGCCAAGCTGGGCCTGAAACTGCTGAACCCGAAATCCCTGATGCCGGACATCCCGAAAAATGGCGAGCCGCGTACCGGCCTGTCCATGGGTGAGCACCAGGCGATCACTGCGAAAGAGTGGGGCATTCCCCGTGAAGCGCAGGACGAGCTGGCGTGGCGCTCTCACCAGAACCTGGCCAAGTCCTATGAAGATGGCTGGCAGGATGACCTGATCACCCCGTTCAAGGGGCTGGAGCGCGACAACAATATGCGTGGCGATTCCACCCTGGAAAAACTGGGCACCCTGAAGCCTTGCTTTGGTGGTCCGGACGGCACCATGACTCCGGCCAACTCCACGCCGCTGACTGACGGTGCCTCTGCGGTACTGCTGGCCACCGAAGAGTGGGCCAAGGAGCGCGGTTTGCCGGTTCTGGCTTACCTGACCCTGGGCGAAGCCGCCGCCGTTGATTTCATCGGCAAGAAAGAAGGCCTGCTGATGGCGCCCGCTTATGGCGTGCCGAGCATGCTCGACAAGGCCGGCATCACCCTGCAGGACTTCGACTTCTATGAAATCCATGAAGCGTTTGCCTCCCAGGTACTGACTACGCTGAAAATGTGGGAAGATGAAAGCTTCTGTAAAGAGAAGCTGGGTCGCGACAAGGCGCTGGGCAGCATCGATCGCAGCAAACTGAACGTGAAAGGTTCCTCCCTGGCAGCCGGTCACCCGTTCGCGGCTACCGGTGGCCGTATCATCGCCAACGCCGCCAAGCTGCTGAACGAAAAAGGCTCCGGCCGCGCACTGATCTCCGTGTGTGCCGCGGGTGGCCAGGGTGTGGTAGCGATTCTCGAAAAATAATCGCTCCCTTCTGGCAGTAAAAAAAACCGGCCAATTGGCCGGTTTTTTTTTGCCGCTATGCCGCCGCAGCACGGTTCATGCAACACGCGACAACCGCATCGGGTTGTCGTTCTTGTCCTTTCCTCAAGATACGTCTTGCCCTGCATCCTCCATGAATCCGTTATCAGGGTGTGGGCTGCGGGTTGGGTCACAGCACCTGCATGGCGCCGGATAACAGGGTGCGGATCACATCCTGCTGTTTGCTGACGCCCATTTTGCTGTAAATGGCTTTCAGCTGTGAGCGCACGGTATCCACCGACGTTCCATTATTCTCCGCGATCTGGCCAGGGCTGAGGCCGTTGGTCAGGGCAATGGCCACATTGGATTCTGCCTGGGTCATTTCGTAGAGCGCACGCAGGGTTTCTGCAGGGATGTTCAGCGGCGAATCAGAGTCGGAAATATAGAGCGCCACGGAACCGTTAGTGGGTTCACCACCGTCTGGTGTGCTGCCTTCATTGAGGGTGGCGAGCATGACGGTCAGCGCGTTGTCCCGGTCCGGGTGGTGCAGCCCGATGGCGGTGTTACGGGTGTTGATCTCTCTGGGGTCGGCTTTGGCCTGTTTCTGAATCAGGCAGGCGAGCCGGGTATTTTCATCCGCGTAGTAGGCTTTAATGCCAGTGCCGGCCAGGGCAAGCGCGTTATGGTGGGTGAGCAGGGCATCGGCGACCGGGTTACGGTAGGCCACGGTGCCATCCGGTTCGAGAATGATCAGCCCCAGCATAAAACGCGACATGGCACTGTGCAGGGTTTGCTGGCGCGTGCGCAAGCGGTGGAACTCACGGTGAATACGGATGGCGCGTTTGAAGTGTGGGTAGAGGAGCCGTAGCTTGGCGATATCTTCGTCGGAGAACGGGTCAGCATTGAAGGATCGGTGCAGGCCGATGCCCACGTGCCATTCCTTGTCGTGGTAGATGTTCATGCCGGAGATAAAGCCAATGTCATTGGGCTTGAGAATCAGCCGGAAATAGTAAGGGTGGGCGTCTTTGACTTCCCGGGAATCGATGATCTGCCGGGCCTGGCCCACAGGCTCGTCGCGCTGTGCCTGGAAGGTGTAATCGTATTTGCCCATGCCAAAGCGGTAGGACGCCACCACGGCTTTCGGTAAGCCGTGATAACCGATCATGCTCCGGGTGCCGCCCTGGTGATCTTCAATAAAAATCGCGCCAGAGCGGGCATTCATAATCTTTTCGCAGAGCAGTGTCATCACCCGGTTCCAGTGGCCCGGGTTGTAGGAGGCCTCGTACACTTCCCCGACAAAATCCAGTAATCCGTCCATATAGACCGGTTTCCCCCGTACCGCAGACTGTCCCCCCTGGACGGGTTTGCGGTGTTTCGTGTGGCCGCAGTGGGCCTGCGCCTTATCAATTGGCTGTGGTAACCGCTTGATAGCTGGGACGCGAACGGTTATCAGGGCAATATATCGGATTCATGCTGGAAAGATAACTGCGTCACACCCCAATGGGGTGAAAGGGCATTTTGCCGGTTAAAAGGCCGTTGCCCATTCTGCTTGCCGGGTTCAGGTCGGTGTCAGCCAGCATTCAGGTTGCGTTCAGCTTGGCGCGTTATGGTTCTCCCGACTTCAACGAAAAGGAGAGCAAACATGACTTTGACCAAAACAACATTGATGGCTGCGGTATTGGGTTTGGCGTCTGTCAGTGCAGTACAGGCCGATGACGTACCCCATAGCCAGATCGATACACTGGTGAAAGACGGCACTATCCAGTCCCTGGATAAACTCGATAAGGTAGCATTGGACAAGCACCCCAATGCGAAAATTACCGACACGGATCTGGAAAACGAGTATGGCCGCTACATCTACCAGGTTGAGCTGCGCGACCCGCAGGGCGTGGAGTGGGATCTGGATATCGATGCCAGCAATGGTGACGTGCTGGGTGAAGAGAAGGACTGAGTCCTTGCTTTCCCACACATTGCCGGGCCGATGGCCACGCAAGAGCAGGGCGATCTTGATCGCCCTGCTGTGCGTGTGTTCGCTCTCCAGTGTGGCCGATGACATTAGCCAGGATGAAGCCTTGCGGCTACGTCAGCAGGGGGAAATCCTGTCGCTTGCGTCGTTGCTGAAAACGCTGGAACAACGCTACCCGCAAGGTCGTGTGCTGGAGGTCGAGCTGGAACGTGACGATGGCCTGCTGATCTATGAAATTGAGTTGCTGACCCGGGACCAGGTGGTCCGCGAGATTGAAATGGATGCCCGCACCGCAGACATCCTTGATGACGAGCGTGACGACTGATGCGTATTCTTCTGGTCGAAGACAGTATCCCGCTGGCGGATCAGCTCATGCCCATGCTTCGTGAGCATGGCTACGCGGTGGATTGGCTGGCGGATGGTCGTGATGCCTTGCCCGCGCTCAATGATGATCCGTTTGATCTGGTGATTCTGGACCTGGGTCTGCCGGGTCTGGATGGTTTGCAGGTTCTGCAGCAGTGGCGCGGGGACAATCAACAGGTGCCCGTGCTGATCCTGACGGCCCGCGACAGCTGGGCGGAACGCATTGAAGGCCTGCAAAGCGGGGCCGATGACTACCTGGCCAAACCGTTTCACCCTGACGAACTGTTACTGCGGGTACAGGCCTTGTTGCGGCGCACCCATGGCCGGGCGAATACGGCCCAGCTGACGGCGGGCACTTTCAAACTGGATGAAAACCGCCAGAGCGTCTGGTCTGGGGAAACGGAAATCACCCTGACCGGCGCAGAATTCCGCATGCTCCGATACTTCATGCATAACCCTGATCGATTGCTTTCCAAAGGGCAGCTGGCCTCTCATCTGTACGATAACGAAAGTGACCGCGACTCCAACGTACTGGAAGTACACGTGAACCGCCTGCGTCGCAAGCTGGGGAAAAGCGTGATCGAAACCCGCCGTGGGCAGGGTTATGTCTTCACCGGGCAAGCGCGATGACCTCCATGGGGCGTCGGCTGGGAATCAGCCTGTTCGTCAGCCTGCTGCTGGCCGGGGTGGTGATCAGCCAGGGGGCGCTGTGGTGGCTGGAGCGCGATCAGCGCCTGACCCTGAGCCTGCAGTTACGCGATGATGCCGCCGGGGTGTTGGCCGCATTGATGGCCGACCCGCAAGGACGCTTGAGCCTGGATACCTCCCGTTTGCATCCTGCTTACCGACGGCCCCTGTCCGGGCGTTATTTTGTGGTGCTGTTGGGGGAGCAGCGTTGGCGGTCGCGCTCGCTGTGGGACCAGCAGCTGGAGGTGCCTGCGCAGCCGGGGGTGCATGCAGCCTTGCAAACCGGGCCGGCGGATCAGCAGTTGCTGCGCTTTCGCGGTGAATACGAAAAAGAAGGCCAGCCCATCACTGTGGTGGTGGCCCAGGATTACACCCCGATTCTGCACACCTATAACCAGACGCGCACCGTGGTGCTGGTGGTCTGGGTGGTGGTGTTGCTGGTATTGGCCGGCGTCCAGCAGTGGTTACTGCGCCGGGGCCTGGCCCCCCTTCGCCGGGCACGGGACGAAATTGAACAACTGCGCGGCGGGCAGCGTCATGAATTGAGCGAGACAGTGGCGTTGGAGCTGCATCCGCTGGTGGTAGAGATCAACCGGTTGCAGCGCCATACGGAGCAGCAACTCCAGCGTTCCCGTCATGCGCTGGGTGACCTTGGCCATGCGCTGAAAACCCCGCTGGCGATTCTCAAGAATCGCTGCACGGAGGAACTGGCGGCGTCGGACCCGGAGTTGCATGCTCTGCTTTGCGAACAGCTGGCGCAGATGGAAGCCAACATTCGCCGCGCCCTGGGAAGGGCGCGGGTCGCGGCGGGCGTGACGGCCAGTAATCCATTTTCTCCGGCGCAGGATATCCCCCTGTTGCTGACCACACTGGAGCAGGCTCACCGGCGTGACCTGGACATCCATCTGGAGATGGCGGCGCTACCGGCGCAGCCGTTTGATCGCGATGACATGCTCGAAGTGTTGGGCAATGTGCTGGATAACGCCTTCAAATGGGCGAATCGTCGTGTCCGCGTGGCGGTACACGTGGTGGAAGAACGCTGTGCGGACAATGAAGAGCGCAAGCAGCTGATACTGTGTGTGGAGGATGATGGCCCCGGTATCCAGGAAGATCGCCGCGAACAGGTGCTACAACGGGGGCTGCGCCTGGATGAACGCGCTGCTGGCCACGGGCTGGGATTGTCGATCGTCAGCGATACCGTGGCGGCTTACGGTGGCAAACTGGTGCTGGATGAAAGCCCCACGGGCGGGTTGCGGGTTGGTCTGCATTTCCCCCACCCGCAGTGAAAACAGCGGCAATTAGCGGGAACCGGACGTGCAAAACGCACTCACAACGGGTAAGTGTTCAAAAACATGCCAGTGAGGAGGTGCCATGAAGGGGGAATCGATTCAGCGTCAATGGAGTCAGGGGCTGGGTGTCCTGCTTTGCCTGTTGTTGAGTCGTTTGGCGCTGGCAGAGCCGGTGGCGCTGGATGCACAGCTCTCGGGTTATGCCTATCCTTATCCGGTCCAGACCCTGGCCGTGACGGATCAGCAACAGCGCCTGGAAATGGCGTATATGGATGTGACGCCGGAAGATGCCAATGGCGAAACGGTGCTGTTACTCCATGGCAAGAACTTCTCCGGGGCATATTGGGAAACCACCATGGCTGCCCTGCTTGAGCAGGGCTATCGCGTGGTGGTGCCGGATCAGATCGGTTTCGGGAAATCCTCAAAACCTGCCCATTTTCAGTACAGTTTTCAGGTGCTGGCTGATCAAACCCGACGTTTGCTGGATGCGCTCAAGGTGGACAGCGCGACCGTGGTCGGCCACTCCATGGGCGGCATGCTCGCGACCCGCTTTGCCCTGATGTTCCCGCAACGCAGTGATGCGCTGGTATTGGTGAACCCCATTGGCCTGGAAGACTGGCGCCCGGTGGTGCCCTGGCAATCCGTGGATGCCTGGTATGAAGGGGAGCTGAAGAAAACCCCGGAAAAAGTGAAAGCTTATATGACGGCCAGCTATTTCGATGGCCAGTGGAAAGACGATTATGCCCCCTTGCTGACCTTGCAACAGGGCTGGATTCGCGGGCCGGACTACCCGCGTATTGCCTGGAATTCCGCCCTTGCCTACGACATGATTTACAGTCAGCCGGTGGTGCAGGACTTTGCGCGGCTTGAGGTCCCCACCTTGTTGATCATCGGCACCCGGGACCGCACCGCGCTGGGACGTAACCGGGCACCGGAATCAGAGCGTGCCCAACTGGGGCGCTATGACCAGCTGGGCAAGAAAGCGGCGCAACGCATTCCTGATGCGACTCTGGTTGAATTGGAGGGCATCGGTCACGTTCCACAATATGAAGCGTTTGATGCATACCGCGAGGTGTTACTGAATTTTCTGGCACCCGATCAGGACTGACGACCCGTTGTCGGGCTGTCTGGCCCAGGGAGGGGTATCATGGCTGTGCTGTCATTGTATGAACCGGTGAACTGGCTCAAGCCGGTGGCCGATGACGTCTGGATTGTCGATGGGCCGGTGATACATATGGCCCTGTATGGGGCAGGGCTACCCTTCACGACCCGGATGACCATTGTGCGTTTGCCGGGCAACCGGTTGTGGTTGCACTCTCCGGTGGCATGGAACGCGCCCCTGGCCAGGCAGCTGGAAACCCTGGGCACGGTGACGCATCTGGTGTCGCCCAACCGGATTCACTACGCCTATATCGCTGACTGGTCGGCACACTATCCCGAGGCCCGTTGCTGGGCCTCACCGGGGGTGAGAGAGCGGGCCAGTAGCCAGAATATATCTGTGTCGTTCAGCGATGATCTGGGCGACCGTCCGCCGCCGGAATGGCATGACACTCTTGATCAGTTGTGCTTTCGCGGCAGCTCGGTGATGGAGGAGGTGGTGTTTTTGCATCGCCCCAGCCGCACGTTGATCCTGGCTGATCTAATCGAGAATTTTGATCCCGGCAAAGTGCATTGGCGCCTGCGGTGGCTGCTGCGCCTGGCGGGTGTGGTTGCACCGCACGGACAGGCGCCACTGGATTACCGGTTTACTTTTCGGGGCGGCAAGGATCAGGCACGGGCCAGCTTCCAGCGCATGCTGCAATGGCAACCGGAGCGCATCGTGCTGGCCCATGGTAACTGGATTGACCACAATGGCACCCAGGCGCTGAAGCGCGCCTTTCGCTGGCTGGGTTAAGCGCGGGTACGCTGAGTCGCCACCGGATTAATCGAGACCGGCACGCCACTCATGAAGGCCTGATTACTGAGTTTCTCAAAGCTGCCGGGGCCGTTGGGAAGCAGTGCGTTGATGTTCACTCCCGGGCGCTGCTGCGCCACGCGCATCCCCGGTGTTTGCCGGTTGCCCCAGCCGTGGGTCATGGCGACCACACCTTCACGCAGGCTGTCGTCACTGCGCACCTTGACTCGCACCCGCCCGTAGGTATTGCTGGCCTCGACTTCGTCGCCGTCACCAATGCCCATGGACTGGAGGTCTGCCGGGTTCATGTGCAGCGCATTGCTGGCATGGGCGCCACGCTTCAGTGTCGGCACATTCTGGTACCAGCTGTTGTGCATGTAGTTGGTACGCAGGTTGATCAGCCGGAAGGCGGGCGTAGTGGTGGTCAGGGCCTGAAATTGCTGGTTGGCCAGTTCCATGGCATCAGCAAATAGCGGTGGGCAGCAATCGACCCGTTTGTCATCAGTTTGAATGAAATCCGTATAGAAGCGGCCGATGGATTGAGTGTCCAGCACGGCGGTGCCGGATGGCTGTTGTGCCAGTGTGTCCACGCAAAGCCCGGTACGTGACAGCATGTGATCCAGCCGGCCGAACGGCCGGGGCGGGTCCTGTTCCAGCATGGGGGCGTGCCGTCCCATGGCCTGTAACAGGTGCGACAGAATCCACCATTCTTCACGGCGCTGTGCGGCGGGAGGAACCACCGCATCGGTGTATTGCACATAGGGCTGGTACTGCATGCCCAGCCCACAGATATTCAGGTCCGGGCGTTCCAGCATGTCTGCCGAGGGCAGCAAGTAATGTGCGTATTCCCCCGTGGCATTGCGGAACAGATCAATGACGATCAACAGGTCCAGCTTTTCCAGCGCCTGGCGCCAGCGGCCTTCACCGCCCACGCTGAGCAAGGGGTTGCCGGCAATCACTACCAGGGCGCGGATCGGGTTGTCGTCGTCGAGGATCATGTCTGGCAGCAGGTTGCCGGCCAAGGCGCCGCGGATATGCCGCATTTCCCCATGCTGGGAGGGAAAAAATACGTTATCAAGGCGGGCGCGGCCGGCCTTGGCGGCGGGGTAGAACCCTTCGCTGTAGAAGTTGCCGCCGGGCTTGTCCAGATTGCCGGTAACGAAACTCAGCATCTGCAGCAGCCAATAACAGAGTGTGCCGTGCTGGCCCATGTTGACGCCGGTGGACATGTGCACGCAGGCACGCTCTGCGCCACTGAACGTATCTGCCAGGTCACGAATGGTGTCGGCGCTCAGGCCTGTCACGCTGGCCACGGCATCAGCGGAGTAGGGGGCAATGAAAGCACGCAAGGCATCTATGCGCGTGCCATGCTCGCGAATGACGTTTTCATCGAAACGGCCCAGCGCATCCATTTCATGGAGCAGGGCGGCCATCAAATAGAGGTCCGTGTCGGGAAGGATTTGTATCACTTCCCCGGTTTTGGGGCTGGCGGATTCGATTAGGCGGGGGTTGATGTAGAACACCTGGGCGCCGCGCTGGCAGGCGGTGCGGATCTTGGCCATGGGGTCGGCGATGGAGATGAAACTCATGTGCGAGACTTTCGGATTTTCGCCGAACATGAGCAGGCAATCGGTGTTCTCGATATCCGGTACCGGATGCAGGGTGCTGGTGCCGAACACGGCTTCGCCGGCGGCAAATTTGTTGGCGCAGTCCTGGGTGCCGGAGTTGAAAATGCGCCGGCTGCCCATGGCCATGAAGAAATCGCCAATGGCCTGACTGCCCAGGGCGTTGAAAGCCGAGGGGTTGCCAATATAGCCGCCGATGGCATCCGGCCCGTGCTGTGTGTGGATCCGGGTGAGAGCGGTGCCGATGTCTGTTATCGCACTGTCCCAGTCCCGGGGTTGCCATTGGCCTTCACCGGGCCGGCGGCTGCCTTGCCGTACCTGGGGCTGATCGAGGCGATCCGGGTCCTGGTGGATGGCCAGGTAGTTAATGCCCTTGTGGCAGGCAAAACCTTTGCTGACAGGGTGGGCCTTGTCCGGTTGCAGGCGGGTGACTTTGCCGTCGTCGACCTGGGCAATCAGTGCGCAGGAGGGTTCACAGACCCGGCAAAATGTTGGAATGGATTTCATGGCAGCCTCCCTGACGATTCAGTCAGGCTAGCCAATCACGCCCGGGCAGGACATGACCGTTCCACTCATTTGTGGCGTCGCGGTTATGGGGCGGGCCCGCAGGGTCAGGAGGAAGGCTGTGACAGGGCGGCCATGATCAGGGCAATGGACTGCTCGCTGACGGTCTCGATATCTTCCCGGTTCACGTAAATGCCATCAATCAGCAGCCGGCACAGGCCGTGGACGGTGGCCCAGCTGGCCTGGGCCACGCGCAGGGAATCGGTTCTCGCCGGCAGGCGGCCCGCCAGCAGCGTTGCCAGTCGCTCGGCATAGTGACGGAAGCTGCGATAGGCGATGGTTTTGAGTTCATCGGTGGGCTCGCCGCCTTTCCAGATAGTGCGCCCGAACATCAGTTCGTACTGTTCCGGGTTCTCGGTGGCAAAGCGCAGATATTCCCGGACAAAATTTTGAATGCTTTCCTGTGAGCCCGTTGCTTGCAGCTGACGGTTGATCATCTCGTCCAGCTGGCTGAATGCCTGGGTGGCCAGGGCGCAGAGCAGGGCGTTCTTGTCACGGAAGTGGTGATAGGGCGCGGTACGGGATACCCCCGCCCGCTCGGCCAGCTTGCGCAAGGATAAACCCTCAACGCCTTGCTCGCTGAGCAGAGTGTTGGCTTCCTGCAGCAAGGTATCGTGCAGGTCGCCGTGATGATAGCGGCCGGTCTGTGCCATGAGTCTCCTGCCTTTTGCGTGGTGGCGTGTCGTGTGAAGCCTGTTGCGTCTATTTCAATCTTGACACTGTCAAAATAACCCCTTAACTTGACGCTGTCCAGATTAATCAACGCGTAGCCATCTGTGGTGCAGATGCCTTGGGAGACAACACCATGACAGCCAACCGCTATTCCAACCTGCTTTCTCCGCTGGATCTGGGGCATACCCAGATCAAGAACCGGGTGATTATGGGGTCCATGCATACCGGTCTGGAAGACCGCTTCTGGCAGTTCCCCAAGCTGGCGGCCTACTTTGCCGAGCGGGCCCGCGGTGGTGTTGGCTTGATCGTAACCGGTGGCTTCAACCCCAACAAGAAGGCCTGGTTCTATCCCTTTGCCGGCCTGTTTAACAGCCGTCTGGATGTGCGTAACCACCGCAAGGTGACGGATGCGGTGCATCAGGAAGGTGGCAAGATCGCGCTGCAGATTCTCCACGCCGGTCGTTACAGTTATCACCCGTTTTCCCGTTCGGCGTCGGCCATTAAAAGTCCGATCAACCCCTTCAAGCCCAAGGCCATGTCCACCAAGGAAGTGGAGCAGACGGTGAAGGATTTTGCCCACACGGCATGGCTGGCCAAGAAAGCCGGCTACGACGGTGTGGAGATCATGGGGTCCGAGGGCTACCTGATCAACCAGTTCACCGCGTCGCGAACCAACAAGCGTAAAGACAAATACGGTGGCAGTGCCGAAAACCGCCGTCGCTTCCCGGTGGAAATCGTTCGCGAAGTGCGCAAGCGTTGCGGCGATGATTTTATCGTCATGTTTCGCCTTTCCGTGGTTGATCTGGTGCCGGACGGGGCCACCCGTGAAGAGGTTCTGGCGCTGGCCAAAGAAGTGGAAGCGGCGGGCGCCAGCCTGATCAATTCCGGGATTGGCTGGCACGAAGCGCGTGTGCCCACCATCGTGACCTCTGTGCCCAGAGCGGCTTTCGTGGACGCCACCCGCCAGGTGAAAGACGTGGTTTCCATTCCCGTGGTGGCCTCCAACCGCATTAACGATCCGGACGTGGCAGAAGCCATTCTGGTCGCTGGCCAGGCGGATGCGGTCTCCATGGCGCGCCCGTTGCTGGCGGACCCGGATTTCGTGAAGAAAACCGAGCAGGGCAAGGCGGATGAGATCAATACCTGTATCGCCTGTAACCAGGCGTGCCTGGACCATACCTTCCAGCTCAAGCGGGCGTCCTGTCTGGTCAATCCCCGTGCTTGTCACGAGACCGAGTTGTTGTACCTGAAGACCGCCAAGCCGAAAAAAGTTGCTGTCGTTGGTGCCGGCCCGGCGGGCTTGTCCTGTGCCACGGTGGCGGCAGAGCGAGGCCATGCGGTGACCCTGTTTGATCAGGCGGGGGAAATTGGTGGTCAGTTTAATATGGCCAAGGTAGTGCCCGGCAAGGAAGAGTTTCACAACACCATTCGCTATTTCAGCAAAAAACTGGAAAGCACCGGCGTTACCATGAAGCTGAATACGCGCGTTGAAATTGCCGATCTGGAAGCGGCGGGCTTTGACGAAATCGTGATTGCTACGGGTGTGGTTCCGCGTACCCCGGGCATCCCCGGTGTGGATCATCCCAAGGTGTTGTCTTACGTGGACGTGCTGCGTGGCAACGCCCAGGTGGGTGAGAAAGTGGCGGTCATTGGTGCCGGTGGTATTGGCTTCGATGTGTCCGAGTTTCTGGCTGAACATCCCCGCGAAGGCGAGCAGCCATTACCGGAGTGGATGAAAGAGTGGGGCGTGGATATGGCGGGTGACACCCCCGGTGGCCTGGTGAAAGCGGCACCGGAAAAACCGGCTCGCCAGATCACCTTGCTGCAGCGCAAACCGACCCCGCTGGGCAAGGATCTGGGCAAAACCTCCGGCTGGGTACACCGCGCCACGCTCAAGTCCCGCAACGTGGAAATGCTGAAAAACTGCAGCTACGAAAAAATTGATGATGCGGGCCTGCATATCAAGATGGGTGAAGAAAGCCGGGTGCTTGACGTGGATAACGTGATTCTCTGTGCCGGGCAGGAATCCCTGCGTGAGCTGTACAAGGAAGACGGCAAGAACTTCCACCTGATTGGTGGCGCGCATCTGGCGGCCGAGCTGGATGCCAAACGCGCGATCAAGCAGGGCGCGGAAGTGGCAGCGAAGTTGTAAAGCAGAGGATCCCTGGCTTCTAGCGGCTAGCAACGAGAAAAACAAAAAAGCCCCGGCTCACGTCGGGGCTTTTTTGTTTCGGTGACTGCAGAGGGCGTCACCATTTATGCGAAACTCGAAACTCGAAACTCGAAACTCGAAACTCGAAACTCGAAGCTGTTGTCTGTCAGTTATTCGCCCGCAGACGGCGGGTCTTAAAGCTGCCGACACCCATGGTGGCGATAACCTTGAACAGGGCGAGCAGTACGCTCTCGTCCGGCTTTGGGTCTTTGCCTGTGCCCATGCGATGCAGCTGGCGGGAGAACCAGGACACTTCCATCATGGCCATGTTGTCGATGGTCTTGATACCGGTTTTGCGCGGGGTAACGCGGCTGACAACGCCACTCTGGCCCGCCAGGATGGCGTTGGGAAGATCCGGTTCCACGGCCAGGGGGCGGGCGATGCCGATGATATCGGTGGCACCGCTGTCCACGGCTTGCGCCATGGCTTTGGCCGAGCGGAAGCCGCCGGTAACCATCAACGGAATGGAAACCCGCTTGCGGATTTCGTTGGCGTAATCCAGGAAGTAGGCTTCCCGGTTGGCGGTACTTTCCCGTACGCCCTTGGCACCGGCCATGGCCGGGTTCTCGTAGTTGCCCCCGGAAATTTCCAGCAGATCGAGACCCTCGCTGGCCAGTGTTTCGGCCACGGTCATGGATTCTTCTTCGCTAAAACCGCCCCGTTGGAAATCGGCGGAATTGAGTTTGATGCTGACAGGGTAATCATCGCCAACGGCCTGACGGATAGCCCGGTAAATTTCCAGCGGGAAACGCATGCGGTTTGCCAGTGAACCGCCCCATTGATCGGTGCGGCGGTTGTGATGTCCGGAGAGAAACTGGCTGACCAGATAGCCGTGGGCGCCATGAATTTGCACACCGGTGAAACCGGCTTTCTGGCAGATACGGGCGCTGGTGGCGAACCGCTGGATGATCTCCTGAATTTCCTCTTCGCTCAGCGCTCGGGGTGTCTTGAACGCGCTTTTCAGTTCCTTGCCAAAGGGCACGGCTGAGGGGGCAAGGGTGTCGCCGCTGGCCAGCATACGGGGAATCTGCTTGCCGGGATGGTTGAGCTGTACCCAGATCGCCCCGCCCCGGGACTTGCCGGCCTCCGCCCAGCGTTTCAGCAATGGCATGTCACGCTCATCCTCCACGACCACGTTGTTCGGCTCGCCGGTGTGGCGTCGGTCGATCATGATATTCCCGGTAATCACCAGGCCGGTGCCGCCCTGGGCCCAGCGGCCGTACAGCCGTTCCAGTTTCGGGGTTACATGGTTGTCGATGGTGCCGAGTGCTTCGCTCATGGCCGATTTGCCGAAACGGTTGGGCAGGGTGATTCCGCAGGGCAATGCCAGGGTCTGGCCGAGAATATCAGCGTGGTTCACAGTGTCTCCTCCGATGGCGACGAACAGTGGCGACAAGAAATGCCGCAACGATATAGTTTGATGAGGATCAAACTATAAGTTAGTTTTATGACCGTCAAACTATTTTCCCGGGAGGTGCCGGTTTTGGCACAGAAAGACACTGTGACGGCGGAGCAGCTTGCTGCAGCCTTTCGTGCGCTGTCCAACCCCAATCGGTTGCGCATATACCAGGTAATTGTGGATCACTGTCGCCAGCATGGTCAGGCGGATCTGGCCAAGGTGCCTGCCGGCTGTGCGTTTGGGGATTTTATGCAGCGGCTCAATATTGGCGCACCGACAGTGTCCCACCATGTTCGGGAGCTGTCGGAGGCGGGGCTGATCCGTGTGGAGCGTGAAGGGCGCCGCCGCTTCTGCCATGCGGAGCCAATGATGCAGGAACGGTTGGCACACTTTTTTGAAATGTAATTAACACCGAATACAGGGGCAGGGAATGACAGCGGATCAATGGGCGCTTTGGGGCTGTGGCATCTTTTTTCTGGTCGGCTTGCTGACCGGCGCCTGGAAGTATGTGCAGGTGGCCAATAGTGAGAAAGCCCGGGCGCATTACTATGTGGACATCGCCCACCGTGCCAGCTTGATGTATGCCTTTGCATGCCTGGTGCTGGAGCGCTTTGCCTTGCTCAGCGTTTGGGACGACTGGGTGAACACCCTGGCGGTGCTGGCCTGTCTGATTTTCTTCGCGCTGGCGATCGGCAGTTATATTCTGCACGGCATGCTTAAAGACACCCGCAACCAACTGCAAAAGCCACACAGCATGGGCTCGGCCACGGTACCGCAGGCGGCCATGACGGTATTTATGCTCGCGCTGATCGCGGCGGAAGTGGGTGGTTTCGCCGTGCTGTTCGCAGGCTTTGTGATGAGATGAGGGTGAGCTACGAGCTACGAGCTACGAGCTACGAAGAAAGAGAGGGAAGGGGAAAAAGTTCCCGGGGAGGCCTTTTCAATGTTTCACGTTGAACGTTCAACTGAACCCCGCGGGCATGGCGGTTATCGTGCGCCACCGTACCCGGCCCGCGTTTCAGCTTGCAGCGTGTCCCGTGTTGCGTTTCTTATCAAGTGCAGTAGCGGCCGTACTGGCTCAGCGCCTTGCTGCTGTGTGGATCAACCGTATCGACCCAGACCTGCATGGAATCCTTGTTGCGATTGTTTTGCAGGTTGCTGAAATCCCCGGCGGTGAATTCGCCGAGCAGGGTATCCCCTTCCTGGGGTGTGATGCCATCCAGCTGTTTGACCAACACCATGCCCTTGCTGGAGTTCAGCAGCATGTAGTCGCAGCTCTGGCTGATAATGACCGTGGCTTGCTGATTGGCATGGGCGGCGTTGCCCAGCATCATGCATCCGGCCAGCCCGGCACCCATTATGGTGTATTTGAATGCTGACATATGGATCCCTTCCTTTTTTATTGTCCCACTCCACCTTCTACCTTTCACTTTACTGCCCCGCCGCGGGTGAACCTGTTGTCTAATCGCGGTAAAGCTGTAACCCGGTGTTGTGTTTTTATTGCGTTCCATCTGATTGGATATTGGCACACATGATGGCACTGCAACATCATCGTTATGGCTCTTTGTGCAGTAGGGAATAAGACTGAGATACTGGTGCTATATAGGGCGAATTGGCCTGAACGGCGTCATTCGGTATGGGGCGGTTGTGGTGTGTTGTCAGCGATGAAAAAAGCCGCTTCTGAGTACTCAGAAACGGCTTCTTTCATTCGTCGGCAAAATGCCTAAGGCGTTACTTCAGTTCCTTGGAGCTAAGCCCCAGCACGCGACGGGCAATAACCAGTTGCTGGATCTGTTGGGTGCCTTCAAAGATATCCAGAATCTTCGAATCACGGGCCCATTTTTCCAGTAACTCGTCTTCGGTGTAGCCCAGGCTGCCGGCCAGTTCCACACAACGCAGGGTGATGTAATTACCGACCCGGCCGGCCTTGGCCTTGGAGATGGAGGCTTCCAGGGTGTTGGCTTTCTTGTTGTCGGCCATCCAGGCTGCTTTTACCGCCAGCCAGTAGGCGGCTTCCCAGTCCGCTTCCATCTTGTAGATTTCCGCTTCCACCGCAGAGCAGTTGTCCACGGGTTTGCCGTAGTCATAGGTGATGCTGTCTTTGAGCAACTCCTTGATGCGCTCCAGGGAGGCTTTGGCGCAACCAATGGCCATGGCGGCCACCAGCGGGCGGGTGTTATCAAACGTCTCCATGACACCGGCGAAGCCTTTCTTGGTGTCAATCTCCGGGCTGCCCAGCAGGTTTTCTGCCGGTACCCGGCAGTCCACGAAGTTGATGGCGGCGGTGTCGGAGGCGCGGATGCCCAGCTTCTTCTCCAGCCGTGCCAGTTCCATGCCCGGGGTGCCCCAGTCCACCACGAACGACTTGATGGCAGCGCGACCCAGTTTCGGATCCAGGCTGGCCCAGACCACCACGCAGTCGGCCCGTTCGCCGGAAGTGACGAAGATTTTTTCGCCGTTGAGGATGTAGTGATCGCCATCTTTTTTGGCAGTGGTGCGGATGGCAGCGGAGTCGGAGCCACAGCCCGGTTCGGTGATGGCCATGGCGGCCCACTTGCCCTTGAAGCGTTCCAGCTGTTCGTCGTTGGCTACGGCCGCAATGGCGGCGTTACCCAGGCCCTGGCGGGGCATGGCCAACAGGAAGCCGGTATCGCCGTAGCACATTTCCATGGCGCCCAGGCAAACGCCCATGTTGGCGCCATTTTTGACGCTGCCGTCGTCCTGCACCTTGCCGCTGCCGGTGGTGGCCGCGCCGGCGGAGTTGGCCGGGTCGCCTTCGTTGAAGCCATCCAGCACCGAGGCGAGCATATCCAGCTCTTTCGGGTATTCGTGCTCACCACGATCGTACTTGCGCGACAGCGGGCGCAGGGTGCTTTGTGCTACCTGATAGGCGTTGTTGATCAGGGGTTTGAACTTCTTGGGAATCTCGATATTCATGGTTGTCTCCCTCCTTACAGGTGCAGGCCGCCGAAGGCGACGCCCACAGCACGCAGATCCCGATACCAGCGTTCCACCGGGTACTCTTTGGTAAAGCCATGGCCACCGAGCAGCTGCACGCCGTCGGTGCCGATTTTCATGGCTTTATCCTTCACCAGGGTGCGGGCGAGGTGCGCTTCGCGCTGGAAGCTTTTGCCCTGTTCGGCACGGCTGGCCGCGCGGTAGGTGAGCATGCGCATGGCATCCAGCTCGATGGCCATATCGGCAATCATGAACGCCACGGACTGGCGATGGCTGATGGGTTCACCAAAAGCGGTGCGCTCGTTGCAGTAGGGGCCAACGTAGTCGAGCACCGCCTGGCTGGTGCCAATGGCCATGGCGCACCAGGCCAGGGTGCCCAGGTCCACAAAAGCGCGATAATCAAAATCGCCATTACCCAGGCAGTTGTCCGCCGGGATGCGCACGTTATCCAGTTTCAGCGGGCGCTGACCGCTGGCGCGGATGCCCATGGCGGGATCCTCTCCGGCGGTGAGTCCGTCGGTGCCGCCTTCCACGATAAACACCGCGGGGCCGGTGTCGGTTTGTGCGGCAACCAGGAAAATTTCCGCTTCGGCCGCCAGTGGCACCAGGGATTTTTCGCCGTTGAGAACGTAGTCGTTACCGTCCTTGCGGGCGGTGGTGGCCAGCGCCATGGGGTCGAACAACGGGCGCGGTTCGCACACCGCAATGGCGGCTTTGGGCGGATTCTCTTCGGCGAAGCTGCTCAGGTATTTGTCCTGCTGCTGAGCGGTGCCCCACTGGGTCAGGGCATTGGCGACCCCCATGGGGGCAAGAATCGCGACGGCCTGGCCCATGTCGCCACGGGCCAGATCTTCTGCCAGCAGCATGCTGGTAACGGTGGATTTCTCGGTGGCGGCGCCGCCCAGGGATTCCGGTACCGCGAAGAAATTCAGTCCCAGTTCCAATGCCTGGGCAATCACGTCTTCGCTGGTCTGCTGTGCGGCGTCAGCGTGTTCGGCCTGTTCGCGCAGTACGTTGGTGGCAAAGCCCTGCACGCTGTCGCGGATCATCTGTTGTTCGTCGGTGACGCCAAGATCGAACAGGTCACGGGTATGGCCGGGGGCGGTAAGGCGCTCGGGTTTGTTGCCTGCGTTACCGGACTTAAATGCACGGGCGGTGGTGGTCAGTACCTGGAAGCCGCCTTTGGTCAGGCTGTAGGCAAGCCGCTCAACGCTTTTACGCATGCCCATCTTGTCGAGCATCTCCGAGCTGGCCAGGCGGTTAAGCGCGGTCAGCGCATAACCCACTGCATCTTTCGCCATGATGGAACCTCATTGTTATGTCTATGGATTGCATTCGATTATGGAGAGGTGAGCGACGGTCACATTGACCAGTGTGACTGACAGGTCGGGCATAGTAGCAACCGTCCTGGCGCCACAGACCTAGCCATTGTCGGACTTAGAGCGTATGGGAGGTTTATCGCGCTACCAGCGACGCTGCTTTGGGAAAAGGGCGAGGGGGGAGCTTGTTGATGTTCCTTTTCAACTTTTCAGTTTGAACTTTAAACCAGTCTCCGCGGGCAGGATGGCTGCGTCAGGGCACCCATTCCTCCCGCGTTACCTGCTGCTAATTATTCAAAGGTTTTCGTACCGGTTCATATCGAGAATGCCGGCCTGGGTTGGCTCGTGCTCTTGCAGATACTGGTCCAGTGCGTGGAAGTATTGCCAAAACGCCGGGTGGGTGCGGCGGATGCCGTAGGCGTCGACCACTTTGGTGAAGTCTTCTTGCGTCTTCACTGCTTCCATCTGGCTGACGAACGCCTGTAATTGGTCGTCCTGCACCAGGAACATGAAGTTGGGGTAGCTGGCCAGCACGCCGGGATACAGGGTCAGGGTATCCAGGGGCGGCTGGTAACGCAGGGATTCCCCCATCATGAACGCCACGTTGCTATGGGCCCGGTTACGGAACAGAGAGTAGATTTCCTGCTCCCCCTGATTGCCCCGCACATGCACCATGCTGACTTCCGGCATAAAGTTCACCACCGGCAGGTTGGCGGCACGACGTGAAGAGATGGCACTGAGGGTGTGGTCGGCCTGCTGTTTCCAGGCAGACACATCAGCACGCTGACAATGCTCTCCATCACAGCGGTTGATCGGGTCTGGCCGGGCGTTCAGTTCAGTAAAGCGCGTCAGCAGCTTGTCGTTGAACTCGTTCATGGGGGTGCTGGTGTCGAATGGAATATCGGTGGGCAGGGTGGTGTCCACGGATTCGTAACTGACCGCCAGGCGCAGTTTGCCGGTGTTCTGATACCAGTTGGCCAGTACACTTTGGCGCAGCTCTGCCGGGAGGTAACGGAGAGTGTTTTGTTCCGCGCCGTTGCGGATCAGGTCAAAGTAGAGGCGAGTCTGTGCCTGATGGGAGACAGACCCGAACACATTGAAATTAACCACCAGGTTGTAATAACTGCGTTCGAACAGCGGATAGTCCATGACCCAGGTGGTCAGTGGCAGGTCACCAATCAGTCCTTTACGTACCGAGGCGTTATCGTGGTGCCGGAAGATGGTCAGTAGCGCATTGCGGTTATCGCCGTCACCATCCCACAGGGAGCCCCAGCCCGGACCCTGTGGTTCTCTCGTCCCGTAAGCCTGTTTGCGGGCTTTGAGGTAGTCGTTGCGTTTGCCGCTGTATTTCAGCCATTCGGAGCCGAGGGCCAGCAGGTCGTCATCCTGGCCTGGCAGGCCCAGCAAGTCGCTGACTTGGGCGCGGTAATTTTCATCGGTGATATAGAGGTCCTGGTCCGGATCCTGAAATACCGCCCAGAAATGGTCGCGGATCACATCGGTGGCCACCTGGCCGCGGCAAACCGGGCCGCGAATAAAGGTACGCACAAAATATTCGGCTTCATCCAGCATAAACTGGTAGCGGGCGCGGGCAGGAATATCGGCAAAAGTGACGAAGGGGTTGGCGCGTTGTTCATAGCCATAGCCGGGCAGTTCTTTGACTTCCCAGTCGGTGCTGAAAAACTGTTTCCGGGTACGCGCGAGCTTGTCTTTGCTCAGCCCAAAGGTGATATGGGTTTTGTGCACCAGGGTGCCGTGGACCGGGGTAATGCGGTACCAGAAGGTCTCCGGGGGCATTTGATTGGGTCGGTCGGTGGCAACCCGCTTGATCGGCTCGCCGGGGGGCGTGCTGGAGCGGTGAAGCTGGAAGAAATGGGCCGGCTTGCTGTCTTCGCCTTTATCCAGATACAGATGGGCAAGAAACAGATGCTCGTATAGCCAGCGCGCCACCAGCTGGTGTTTCGGGTCGCTCTGGTTGAGAAAGGTTTCCCAGCTGTCAATCAGCTGCTGCTCTTCAGCGGTGGGGGTAATCACTTCCGGTTTGAAACTGGCGCCTTGCTTCAGCCACTGAGCGATGGTGGCAAATTCGCTGTCGGTGAGGCCGGTCACGGCCAGCGGCATCCCTTCCATGGGGTGGTCGTCAGCGTAGTCGTTGAATTCATCCGGGGCGGGGCATTCGTTCTGCCGGCTCAGCCCCAGGGCGATATCGTCGGGCAGCTTTTCATTGGGGTTGAAGGTGTGTTTCTTGCCCAACGCGAGCATTTGATACAGCAGGGACGCCTGCATGCCGGAGGTGCTGTCGATCACCGAGTAGAACCCCTTGTCACGCCATTGTGCGGTGGTTTGGGCATCCTGAAACAAGCGGGTAGGGTCGACGGTGTGCTTGCGGCCGCCGTTATAGACGTTCTGTTTGCTGGCGCCCCGGTCCAGCCCTTCTACTGCTTCCAGTTTCAACTGGCATGGCGCGTCGTAGCAGCCGTGGCAGGCCAGGCACTTGTTCTCGAAGATCGGGCGAATATCGTCGTGGTAATTAGGGGATTGGTTCGCGGTGTTGACGAGAGGAGGCGTTGGGTTGGAATCCGGGGCGGCCAAGGCCGAAAAAGAGAAAAGTAGTAATCCCAGTGTAAAGGTGGCGTGCCGTAGCCATTGGTGTTTCATATACCCGAATCTCCCTGTGACGAGTCCGTAGTGTAGCGGGGGCAGACTGCTCGGGCCACGGTTGGGCCGTCATGATGGTCTGCTGCTTTGTAAAAAAAGGAAAGTTGTTCCGCGGCGGGCGTAGCTCACAGCATCCAGAACATGGTGGCGGCCCAGCCGATCAATACGGCGATGACCGCAGCGGCGGTGAGCTGGTGGCGCAGATGTCGGTACCAGGTGGGCAGGGTCTCGTTGAACACCATCTGTTCTGTGCCCCATACGTACATGAGCCCGGCGGCGAGCATGGGCAGCGCCAACTCCAGAGGAAGCAACAGGGCAAGCCAGCCCAGCAGCGCAGGCATCAAGCCAAACAACAGGGTGGGGTATTGATTACTGTTGGCCATTTTGTCCAGGGCGCGACCCCAGTGAATGGCCCCGAGGAAGGTAATGACGATGGCGGCGTAGGTGGCGAGCGCATGCAGGGCCCAGTTACCCGTCTCGGCAATCCAGGACAGGCCCGCCAAGCCATAGAAGGGAATGAGCCCTGCGTAGGACAGCCCTTTGGCACGACGGATGTTCTTTTCCAGACGTGTGCTCACGTTGTTAATCCCGGCCGGTACTTTGTGCCTATTGTCGCTTGTTCAAGGTGAAGGTCAGGACAAGGTGGCGTAGCCATCCCAGGGCCGGGCGGTGAGATGCTTGGGGAGATACAGTGGATGCGCCGGTTCCCCGGAGCTGTTCAGGCGAATGCAGTGCATGGCAGGCAGTTGCGGCGTCACCTGCAAGGCACGGTCATTGAAGCGGCCGTGATTGCCCCAGGCGGCGACCACCAGGTCTGCCTGTCGTGCCAGCCGGCGCAGCCACTGGTCATTCTTCGGGCCCACCGGGTCAGCGGTGGCGAACAGGTCCTGTGGGTAGGTGGCCCGGTAGGCGAACAGATTGGCCACACACAGGCCGGAATAGCCCCAATCACGGGCAAAGCCCATGCAGCGGCGGATGGTGGGATCGTCCTGGCGGTGATCGGCGGTGGAGGGGTTCAGGCCAATCAGCAGCATGAAGTCATCGCCTTCACCCCACTGGCGCCACAGGGCATAGCGGTATTGCCGACAGCGGGAAAAGTTGGCGCGACGTTGCAGGTTATCGATGGTCTTGGTCATGGCTGCGCATTGTAAGTCTCTGGCACAGTAAACGCTAAACTCACAACAGGTTGAGAGTATGGAATTTCAGGATGTAATGGCTCGACGCCATAGTGTGCGGGCATTTACCGACCAGCCGGTGAGCGATGAGATGCTGAACGGGTTGCTGGCCCGGGCCAGCGGGGCGCCAAGCTGGTCCAACACCCAGCCGTACCAGATCGCTGTGGCCCGCGGCGAAGTGCTGGAAAGTCTGCGCCGCGAATTGCCGGAGCGGTTTGATCAACTGATGGCGCTTCAACGGGCGCCCATGGTGAAAAAGCTCAAGGCGCTGTTGACGAAAAAAGGGATGCCGGATGGCGATTACCGACCGGTGGTGAAGTACCCGGAAGACCTGCAGCCACGACGGGTCGCTACGGGCCATGGCTTGTACAAGTTGCTGGGTATCGGACGGGAAGACAAGCAGGCTCGCCACGAGCAGATGGCGGCGAATTTTCGTTTTTTTGATGCGCCGGTGGCGTTATTTATTTTTGTTCACGAAGGTCTGGGCGTTTACAGCGCGCTGGATGCGGGTATTTTTTTACAGAGTCTGATGCTGGCGGCCACGGACGAGGGGTTGGGAACCTGTGCCCAGGGGGCGCTGGCATTGTGGCGATCGCCGCTGGAACAGCATTTCCAGTTGCCCGGTCAGTACAAGTTATTGTGCGGCCTGTCGCTGGGTTATGAAGCGGACGAAACCATTAACCAATTCCGCCCGGACCGCCAGCCGCTGGAGAGTTTGCTGATTCCGGCTAAATAGCATGGAACGCCCAATGCCCAAAGCCTGACGGTTGACGCTTAAAATCTAAAAAAGCGGCGGCCACTTCCTGAAAATGTGTTGGTAATGCAGCACAGGCGTGGTGGCCGGTTTGGGTTTGTCTGGCATCAGGCCTTTGGCGTCATGCTCTTCGCTATAAGGGCACTCTTCCCTGCAAGCCTGTGGCAAACGTAGAGCCATAAGCCCAATTATTGCTGTGTGAATACGCGCAGGATGGGAAAGCGGTGGTACCCGAAAAAAACCATCTTGCGCTGTTGCTCTGCGGCGGCGAAAGAGCCTTCCAGGTTGCTGGCGTGGCGGCGGTCACCGTTGGCGAATTCCGCCACCAGATAGTCGTCACGCAGAATGCGTTGGCCGCCGGCATCGTTTCGCAGTGACACCAGCGCCCACCGCTCACCGCTATCACTGCTCAGGCTGCTGGCGTCCAGCAGGATAAAGCTGCTGCTGTCCGGTTCCAGCGGGTTATCCCGATCAAAGTCGGCATTATTGGTAATCGCCAGTGGTGTATCAAAACGCAGAACGGCGCTGTTCTCCGCGTGGAGGGGTGCCGTAAAGCCCAGCGCCATGGCGCAGACAGCGCAGGCCAGAAGGTGATGACGTTGCCGCGTGTTGGCGGCTTTGTTGTCCCCGTTTCTGGGAGTGAGTAAGTACAGGCGCATCTCCGGGTTCTCCGTGGCTTTCTATACCTTATAGAGTACCCGTGTTGCACTGTGATTAGGCCGTGAAACCGTTGATGGTAGCGGCGCATCTCACGACTCCGCGCCCAGGTATGGAGCGCGGGCCGTGACGTCAATAGAGAAACACCGGTTCTTCGTGAGTTGCTTGAAGCGTGCAGCCTGTTGCGTCTCCTCAATCAATGAATCTCGATACGTCGGCTGCCTTGATGATGGTGTTCATGGCGAGGGATGTTGAGTGACAGTACCCCGTTGTGGAAGACGGCGTTCATCTGCTCGGCATCCGCATCGGCCGGCAATGTCAGCATGCGCTGGAAGGGCCCGAAACGGCGCTCACTATAATGGTAGCCGTCGCGGTCATTTTCCTGGATGGGTTTTTTGCTGCCGCTGATCAGCAACATGTTGTTGTCCAGCGTCACATTCAGATCGGATTTCTCCACGCCGGGTAATTCCGCAGTAATCAGGTAGTGGTCGTCGCGCTCCAGAATATCCAGGTTGGGGCGCAAGGGCGCGTTTGGTTGGGCGTGTGGCGCCGGGGTCGTCCAGGCCATGTCGCCAAGCATTTGTTCGAACCAGTTGTCGAACTCCCGTTCCCAGCGCAACAAGGGGTGGCCGGGTTGCCGTTGCGGGAGAGGTCGCTCGCGGTTGCTCTCCTGACGAAGCCAGTTCCAGGGTGTCATTTTATGCATATCCATCGCGTGTCCTCCTGAGGGGGGTTGGAATAAACGGTTGGACAATGACCAATTGCTTCACTTTCTGTTGTGAGGGAAATGCTGACAGCTTTCAATGCGTAATTGAGGGTTTTTTGACCGACTGGGCAAAAGTACTCCCTTGTAATCGGCCAGTTTAGGTGTCACAGATAGAAAGAGATGGATGAGTGCAGACGATGCGCCAAAAAGCGAGTCTCGCGCTCAGACACTATGGAACATGTACCGAAAAGGAGAGCAGTCATGTCTGACCATCATGTCTACAAGAAGGTTGAATTAGTCGGGTCGTCTCGCACCACCATTGAAGACGCCATCGAGAATGCGCTGGTCACGGCCAGTGAAAGCCTGGAGTTGATGGACTGGTTCGAGGTGACCGAAACCCGCGGCCATATCGAGAATGGCAAGGTGGGGCATTATCAGGTGACGTTGAAGGTCGGCTTCAGAATTTCCGGATCGTGAAGCAGTAGCTACGAGCTACGAGCTACGAGCTACGAGCTACGAGCTACGAGCTACGAGCTACGAGCTACGAGCTACGAGCTACGAGCTACGCTCGATTGGATGGGGAAATGCCAAACAGTTCCCGATTTTCTGTATTTCAACGAAGCCGCTGTAGGAGCGCCACTGGAGGCGCGAACCGTGCGGAGCACGGCATCGTCCGCAGGGCGATCAAAGCTAGAAGCTGGCAGCTCGTCGCTTGTTTACGCATCCACATAATTCAACGGCAAGGCTGCCGTATCCACCACCCGCCGCATCACAAAGCTGGAATGCACACCGCTGACGCCTTCGATCCGGGTGATCTTGTTGAGCAGGAAGTGCTGGTAGCCGTCGATATCGGGCACTACCACTTTCAGCAGGTAATCGGCTTCCTGCCCGGTGACCAGGTAACACAGTTGTACTTCCGGGTAACTGGCCACCTTCTCTTCAAAATTGGCGAAGCGCTCCGGTGTGTGGCGGTCCATGCTGATCTGGATCATCACGGTCAGGTCCAGCCCCAGCTTGCGGGCATCCAGCACCGTTTCCCGCTTCACGATAATGCCGGCGGACTCCAGCTTTTGGACCCGCCGGGAGCAGGGCGAGGGCGATAGCCCTACGGTTTCCGCCAGTTGTTGGTTGCTGAGCCCGCCGTTGTGCTGCAGCGCATCGAGAATACGCAGGTCGGTGCGATCCAGTTTTGCCAGTTCGGAGCTGCTCATGGGGTTTTTGTCTCTTATTTGGTGGTTTTGCGCAATTATATTGCTCATAAGGCCGAAAATGGGTGAAGAAAGCAAGCACATTGCGCGTCCTGCGCCGTAAAGTATCTCTCGTAGGGCGATGACGCAGACAGCCACAAGCCGGATGCCTCTCTTGACCGCTACCGGTGCCTATCGGCGCCTTGATCGAGACCCGAGATCACACATGGAGTTGTTAGCCGCCAAGCAGTAACCCTGGGAACGTCGGTTAGTAATTCAGCCTGGGGGGCAGCTTCTGCCCCTTTTTACTTTGAGGATTCGACATGAGCTTTGATCACACCAAGTACCAGCCATTTCCTGTTATCGACAAGCCCGACCGTCGCTGGCCGAACCAGCGTATCGAGAAAGCCCCGCTGTGGGCGGCGGTAGACCTGCGCGATGGCAATCAGGCGCTGATCAAACCCATGTCCGTGGCCCAGAAACGCCAGTTCTTCCAGATGCTGGTGGAGCTGGGCTTCAAGGAAATCGAGGTGGGCTTTCCCTCCGCCAGCCAGATTGATTTTGATTTCTGCCGGGCACTGATCGAGGAAGATCTGGTGCCCGACGATGTGCATATCCAGGTGCTGACACAGGCCCGTGAGGAATTGATTGCGCGGACCTTCGAGTCCCTGAAAGGGGCAAAGAACGCCATCGTGCATATCTACAACGCCACCTCGCCCACGTTCCGTGAGCAGGTGTTCAACGTGGACAAGGCCGGTTGCAAGGCCATTGCTGTGCGTGCCGCTGAATGGGTGCGCGATTGCGCGGCCAAACAGCCGGAAACCCACTGGAGCTTCCAGTATTCTCCGGAAACCTTCAGTGCCACCGAAACCGATTTCGCCATCGAAGTCATCGATGCGGTGAACAACGTGTGGCGTCCGGATCAGGGGCAACGGGTGATCATCAACCTGCCCGCCACGGTGGAAGTGAGCACCCCCAATGTGTTCGCCGACCAGGTTGAGCTGGTGCATGACAATATTCAGTATCGCGATGACGTGATTATCAGTGTCCACACCCATGACGACCGTGGCTGTGGCGTGGCCGCTGCCGAGATGGCAGTGATGGCCGGGGCGGATCGTGTCGAGGGTACCTTGTTGGGTAACGGCGAGCGTACCGGCAACATGGATTTGGTCACCGCCGGCATGAACCTGTACAGCCAGGGGATTGATCCACGGATCGACTTCTCACGGATGAAAGAAATTGTGGCATTGGTGGAGGAGATTACCGACATCCAGACTCACCCTCGCCATCCCTATGCGGGGGATCTGGTGTTTAGTGCTTTTTCCGGTAGCCACCAGGATGCCATTCGCAAATGTCTGGCCCGTTATCAGGAAGGGGATATCTGGACAGCGGCCTACCTGCCGATTGACCCGGCCGATGTGGGACGGCGTTACGAGGAAGTGGTGCGCATCAACTCCCAGTCCGGCAAGGGCGGGGTCGCTCACGTGCTGGAGCGGGATTTCGGTATCGACTTGCCCCGTTGGTTGCAGCAGGAGCTGGCCGCCGTGGTGCAGGGCGATGCGGAAGAAGACGGCGGCGAGATCACCAGCGAGCGGGTGCATCGTCGTTTCAATAGCGACTATCTGAACGTCCCCATGGGCTGGGTGTTGCGCTCCTACGACCTGAACCGCAGTAACGAACAGGTGCAGGCGCAGATCAGTATTGGTGATGACAGCCAGCCGGTGACATTGTTGTCCGGCCGTGGAGACGGCGCCGTGTCGGCACTGGTCGATGCCTTGAATCGGCGCATTGGCGGCGAGGTGAAAGTGGTGTCATTCGATGAATATTCGTTGGGCGACAGCACCGAAGCTAATGCCATGGCCTGTGTGCGCGTGCAGGTAGGCGACACCACCCAGAGTGCCGTGGCCATGGCGGCGGACACTACCGCTGCTGCCTTGCAGGCGATTCTGTCTGCGGTGGGCCGGGTGCAACAAGCTAGTGAAAAGTTAATCGTTAATAGTTAGCAAGCTGCCGCGTTGATTGAGTGAAAAGTGAAGAAGCCGTGCTCCTGACAGGGGCGCGGCTTCTTCGTTTTTGTGGGGGCGCGGAGCTCAAGTGACATGTCGGATTACGGCTACGCCTAATCTGACCTACGAAAACACACCGTGCTTCATGTAGGTCAGATTAGCCTGAAGGGCGTAATCTGACATTAGCTGGCCTACAAAATCTAGCCTTTCAAGTAGGTCGAATTAGGCGTAGCCGTAATCCGACATTAGGCGGGCGAGACGCTAGCCCAGGAAGGCATTCAGGACGCGCCCTAACAAGGCTTTCGATGCGGTAAAACGCTGCGGGTCACCAAGCAGCGCTTCGCGGCTTTCCACCCAGCGACCCGGTGCCAGATCATCCGGGCAGGCATCGCACAGTGCTTGTGCATTGCCGTTCTCCAATTCCAGATGGAATTGGAGAGCCAGCACGTTATCGCCGTAACGGAAGGCCTGGTTGCGGCAGCCTTCACTTTCCAGCAAATGCACGGCGCCGTTGGGGATGGCAAAGGTGTCGCCGTGCCAGTGCAGGACGGTTGGCGCGTCTGCAAACAGTCTGCCCACACTGTCGTTTTTCCCGGCTGGTGTGGGGTAGACCGGAAACCAGCCGATTTCCTTTTCCGGGTTGGCGGTAACCGGGGCGCCCAGCACCCGGGCGATCAGTTGTGCGCCCAGACAAATGCCCAGCACCTTTTTCCCCGCTGCGATGCTCTCGCGGATCAGCGCTTTTTCTGCGCTCATCCAGGGAAAACGGGGGTCGTCATCGGCCCCCATGGGGCCACCCATGACCACCAGCACATCAAAATCCGCCGGGGCGGGCAGGGCGTCGCCAGCGAATAACAGCGAGTGCCGAATGCTGATGTCCCGCTCCTGAAACCAGGTTTCCATGGCGCCCAGTTGTTCAAAGGGAACATGGGACAGGTAATGAACACGCATGGCGATTTCCCTTTTTGCGGTTTACTCAATCCGTGTCGTGCTACAGATAAATGGCCTGAAAACTGGCCACTGCTTCATCGTCTTTATCAAACAGGGTGAGCAGCTCGCCGTCGATGCGGAAGTGGTCGCTGGCCTTGAGTGCGTCGAGGTAGCGGTTTTCGATAGCGCTGGTCGGGCATGCCTTGCGTGTAGTTGCCAGATCGGGCAGCGCCAGCTGTTGGCCGTCGCGCTGGTAGGAGCCGTTCAGGCTGTTGCAGCTGCCATGGCCTTTGACCTTGCCGTCATCGTTGAAGGTGAGAAACGGCACCTGTGCCGCACTGCCCAGAATAATGCGATCCGTCTCCAGGTGTGTCAGTTGCCAGCGGGTGTGGGTCAGTTCGGCGGTGGGCAGTTGGCAGTTCTCCATGCCCGGTTCCAGGTTGAAGCTTTCCACGATAAGAGCGGCTTCGGTGCTGCCTTCCTGGGTGCCGGGCACTTTGCGCACCAGGCCGCTGACGGTGGCCACGCGGGGCTGTTGCGGGTAGCGGATGCCGTTGTCGTAGGCGGTCAGCAGGTCGTCGCTTTGCGGGCCGCGAATCAGCAGGCGCCGGTCGCTGTTGCACAGGGTGAAGGTGTCACGGTGTTGTCCGGGCTTGCCACGGGTGATGGCGCCACGCAGGGTTTCGCTGTCCGTCATTACCTCGGTGAGTGGCAGGGTGACATCGGCAAAGCCGTGTTTTTTGCGCTTCAGCGTGATGGCGTCGGACTGATAGAAGAGGCCGCCGTCGGCCAGGATCTGACTGATGATCTGGTATTCATGGTCTGCTTTCAGGTTGTCGGGGAGGTAGTACAGGCGAAAGGGCATGGTATCGGTGTCTTCATCCAGGCGAATCAGACGCTTGGCGACAAGTTGGGCGCCGGGTGTGCCGGTCTCTATCTGGTTGTCCAGCAGGGCGACGGTGAGCACGGCATTATCCGGCAGTTCGCTGTCCTGTGAACGTGTAGCGGTGCCACTGATATGGGCCACGGCGTTGTTGGCACGCTGATAGTCGCCATGGAACAGTAGCGGGGCGGCGTCTTCGTTATCCGTCTGAGCATCAGCAGAGGGCTTGGGCGTTTCGTCGTCGCCGGTGGTAGTTTGCGAGTCTTCCTGGCTTGGCGCTGCGCTGCTCAGAGTAAGAGTGTCATCGTGTTGCTGGCCTGTGGCGGTGGTCAGAGTGACCCGCTGCTCCTGATTGTCCAGGTAGTGGAAAGTGAGGGTGTCATCCTGTTGCTGCCAGCGTAGCCCTTGCAGATTGTTGTCCATGGGCAGGTACAGGTCGCCGCCGGCTTCCAGCACCAACACCTGGTGTTCGTTTTGCCACACGCCGGTGATGCCATTGGCGTTATCGTTGCCGGCAGGGGCGGCCTGGGTGTTGTCATTGTCGCTACAGCCCAGCAGGGCGAGGCCGCTAAAACACAGGGCGGCAAAGGGGACGGCATACTGCTTCATTGCGTGTTTCCTTTGGGGGGCGTGGGTTCAGGCGGCGGCAGGGTGACGGTTCCCGGGTCGGGAATGCGTACCAGCGCCATTTGCGCCTGAATCCATTGAGCCCGTTGTTGTACGTAGTCGGTGGGGCCTTTGAAATCATAAAGATTGGGGCGTGGCAGCATGGCGGCCAGTTGGGCTGCCTGCAGGGGCGAGAGCTGCGCGGCGCTGACCTGAAAATAATGTCGGGCGGCGGCTTCGGCGCCATAAATCTGGTGCCCCCACTGGGCCACATTCAGGTAGAGCTCCAGGATGCGACGTTTGCTCAGGCCGATTTCCAGCATCAGGGCAATCACCGCTTCCTGCGCTTTGCGGGTATAGGTACGCTCGCCGGACAGGTACAGGTTCTTGGCCAGTTGCTGGGTAATGGTGGAGCCCCCGGCCACCGGCTTGCCCGCTTCCATATTACGCTTCAGGGCATAGCGGATGCCTTCCCAGTCGAAGCCGGTGTGCCGGGTGAAATGGGCGTCTTCGGATATCAGTACGGCCCGTTTCAGGTAATCGCTGATCTGATCGTAATCGCGCCAGTACTGCTGCACCTTGCCCTGCTCCTGGGCGCGGTGCATATAAGCGCTGTTGTCCGGGTTGTGATGCTGCAGGCGTAGCACCTGGCCCAGATACCAGAGCTGGGCCAGGGTCGCGGCCACAAACAGCAGGGCCAGACACTGTAACAGGCGTCGTTTAAACGTCATGATCGTCGCTGACCAGGTCAGCTTTGCTTCTCCCTGGGGCTTCTGGGACACCCGGACACGGTAGGAACCGGGAATCCCTGTAACAGGCCCCAATTGTCGGTGAAAGTTCCGGCTTTGTCAGGTGATGCTGGCCACGGAGCAGCAGGGCGTCCAAAAAGTGAACAGAGGGTGAAAACACAGGGGCTCCCTCAGAACAAACCATAATAATGGACGAATGCTATGCAGGGTGTGCTGATTGGGGCCGTTACCGTTGCGGTGGTGTTGCTGGGTGCACTGTTTTTTCAGCGTAGCCGGGCGATGCTGGCCCAGGTAAAAGACAGTGAAATTCGCTTTCGGCTGGCGATGAAGCATTCCTCCATCGGCATGGCGTTGCTGAGCCCCAAGGGGGAGTGGCAGGCGGTGAATCATGCCTTGTGTGACTTGGCAGGCTACGACGAAGCGGGGCTGCTGAGCACCTCCTTTCAGGATATTTCCCACCCGGATGATCTGCTCAAAAGCCGGGGGATGCTGGCGGACCTGTTGGCCGGAGACATCACCGGATACTCACTGGAACAGCGCTTTATCACCCGTCGTGGCGATGATCTCTGGGTGCGCCTGTCGGTATCGGCGGTGCGTGTCGAGGGGCAGGTCAGTTATTTGATTGCCCAGGTAGAAAATATCCATGCTGCCAGGCTGTCGGAACAGGCGCTGCAGGAGAGTCGTCAGCGCCTGCAAATGGCCCTGGAAGTGGGTGGCGTGGGTATCTGGCAATACAGCCCGCAGAGCGGTGTGTTGTTCTGGGATGAACGCATGTACGAGCTGTACGGGGTGCAGCCCGGCGCGCCCGGCGATGGCACCTTGCAGATCTGGCGTGATCAGGTGCATCCGGACGATTACCCGGACATCAACGCGGCGTTCCAGCGCGTTATCGCGGGTGAGGGGGACCTGGACACAGAATTTCGGACCCTGCGTCCCGGCGGTGAAATTCGGCATATCCGCGTGCGGGCAGAAACCGTGGTGCGCTCTGACGGCGCGGAGACACTGGTGGTGGGCACCAATTGGGATGTGACGGCAGAAAAGGGCATGCAGCAGTCCCTGGCCCATGAGAAAGAGCGCCTGCGCGTTACCCTGACCTCTATTGCCGATGGTGTGGTGGCCACGGATGAGATCGGGCGGGTGACCTTTATGAACCCGGTGGCCGAGTCGCTCACCGGCTGGCGCGAAGCGGAAGCGGAAGGGTTGCCGGTGAGCGATATCCTGATGCTCAGTGACGACAACGCCACGATGCCGGTCCCCAACCCGATTAACGTGGCCCTGAGCGGGGGCGATGTGTGTTTTCTGCGTGAGGGCAGCATGCTGCAAAGCCGCGATGGCAGCCGCTACGAAATTCAGGATTCCGCGGCGCCGCTTAAATCGGCGGATGGGCAGGTGACCGGGGCTGTGATGGTGTTTCGGGATGTGACCTCCCGGCGGGCCATGCAGAAGAAGCTGCGCTACCACGCCACCCACGATGCCTTGACCGGCCTCACCAATCGCCGGGAATTTGAGAATACCTTGCAGGAATCCCTCGACGAGCCGGGGATGGAACACAGCATGCTGTGCTTTATCGACCTGGACCGCTTCAAGGTGGTGAACGACACTGCTGGCCATGTGGCAGGAGACGCCTTACTGCGCGAATGCGCCCGGGTGATCGGCCGGCAGGTGCGCGAGGGCGATGTGGTGGCCCGGCTGGGCGGTGACGAATTCGGGCTGCTGCTGCGCCATTGTCCGGCACAGCGGGCGATCCAGATTGCCGAACGGCTAATCGGCGCACTGGGCGATATCCGTTTTGCCTGGAAGGAATCGCTTTACGATGTTGGCGCCAGCGCCGGGCTGGTGCAGCTGGACGCCAACGTGATTACTGTGGAAGAAGCCATGAGCCGCGCGGACGTGGCCTGCTATGCAGCGAAGCATCGGGGCCGAAACCAGGTGTCGGTGTACACCCCGGACGACAGTGAGGCGTCCCGCCGCCACCTGGAATTACAGATGGCCGCGGGGCTGCGTGAATCGCTGGAATCGAACCGTTTCCTGCTCTACGCCCAGGAGATTCGCCCCATTGATGCCAGTACGGAGCCGTCGCATTACGAGGTATTGCTGCGCCTGCGCGACCGCAATGGCGATATCCTCAACCCGGGCTCGTTCATTCCCGCCGCAGAACGCTACCAGATGATGCCGCACATCGACCGCTGGGTACTCACCCAGCTACTGGTGACCCTCAGCGACGAGCTGGCCGCGCTGCCGCAGCTGAATATCGCCATTAACCTGTCGGCCACCTCCCTGGATGATCCGACCTTTATGCCGTTCCTGGAGTCCCTGCTGAGCAAGACCTCACTGTCACCGGAACGGCTCACGTTTGAAATCACCGAAACCACGGTGGTGAATCAATTATCCTCGGCCAGTGATTTGCTCGGGCGTATTCGTGAGCAGGGTTGCAAGGTGGCGCTGGACGATTTTGGCAGTGGTTTCAGTTCGTTCAGTTACCTCAAACACTTTCCGGTGGATTTCATCAAGATTGACGGCAGCTTTGTGCGCAACCTGCTGCACTCCAGTGTGGATCGCACCATTGTGGAATCCATCAACGAGGTGGCGCATCGGCTGGGCGTGAAAACCGTGGCGGAATACGTGGAAGAGCACGCGCTGATCGGGGTGTTGGAGGAGGCCGGGGTAGACTTCGTCCAGGGTTATGCCATTGGCCGGCCACAACCACTGAGCGCGTTGTTTGAGCAGCAACACCGTGATGTGGGCGCTGTGCGTGGCGCGGAGGTTGTGGCCCGCGGCCGGTGATGCTGGGGCGGCTGCCGCTGCCGTGATCAGGGTTCGTTTTTGCCCGGTGTCGTCAGTTTTTTGTTCTGCTTCCAGCGGTCCAGTTCGCGGGTCATGGACGGCTGTGTGGTTTCTTCCTGCAGCTCCAGTGCCCGCTTCTGCAGTCGGCCTTCGGCGTTATCCGTGCCGCCTGCCCCGCCTTTTTTCAGGCCGGTTTGGGGTACGCTGGTAAGGCCGTCGTAATCCACCCCGTACTGGTAATCTTCCTCGTAGACGTCATCCCCGCGAATGTAGTCGTAATCACTGCCATACGCCGGGGCAGCGGTGCCCGCCGCAATCATCATCCAGCCCGTGGCCAGTGCCAGCTGGCGCCATCCTGTGCTTTTCATGAAGGCCTCCTGCTCTGTGCGTCTTCACATGGGACAGGGCGGCAGCGGTGGGGTTCCTGATTCCGGGCGCGACTGGCGGGTCGATGGGGCGCATTAGGTATTGCCTATCGCTGCAATGAAAGTATCCAAATTTACCAATCGCCGCAAAAAACGCATTCTTACTTCCGACGAAACGTTAACCCAATCGTTTTACCGATAACTTAGGGAGTCTTGGAAACATGGCACTGATTAATAGCGAGATCCAACCGTTCAACGCCACCGCATTCAAGCAGGGCGAATTTGTAGAGATTTCTGACGCCGACGTAAAAGGCAAGTGGGCGATTTTCTTCTTCTATCCCGCTGACTTCACCTTCGTTTGCCCCACCGAGCTGGGCGACGTGGCTGACAAGTACGAAGAGCTGCAGCAAATGGGCGTGGAAGTGTTCTCTGTGTCCACCGACACCCACTTCACCCACAAGGCATGGCACGACACCTCCGACACCATCGGCAAGATCAACTACTACATGGTGGGCGACCAGACCGGCACCATCACCAACAACTTTGAAGTGATGCGTGAAGGCCAGGGTTTGGCAGATCGTGCGACCTTCCTGGTCGATCCGGATGGCATCATCCAGGCCATGGAAATCACCGCTGAAGGGATTGGTCGTGATGCAGACGATCTGCTGCGCAAAGTGAAAGCGGCCCAGTACGTTCGTAACCATCCCGGCGAAGTGTGCCCGGCCAAATGGAAAGAAGGCGAAGCAACGCTGGCTCCTTCCCTGGACCTGGTCGGCAAGATCTAAAGGGTCTGTCGGACGTCTGACGTCGGAAGTCTGACGCTAAAACCAGCTTGGTTTTGCGTCCGACGTCAGACACCCGACGTCCGACTGCTCAATGCTTTAGCTCCACAACCCGAATTTTCTCCGTCACTGACGACTGAATCTGGAACAAGGGAAGACTCATGCTCACGAATGAAATTTTGCAGGCTCTCAAGGGCTACGCCGCCAACATGCAGAAGAAAGTCACTTTCGTGCTGCAAGCAGGCACCCATAGCAAACGCGACGAACTGGTGAAGTTTCTCTCCGACATCGCCGGTGTCAGTGACAACCTGGCGTTCGAAGAACGCGATACGGGCGACACTCTGCGTAGCCCGATCAGCTTTCTGCTGGAAGCGGATGGAGAAGACACGGGTATCCGTTTCTCCGGTATTCCCGCAGGCCACGAATTCAATTCCCTGGTGCTGGCGTTTCTGCATGCATCCGGGACAGACATCAAGCTGGACGACAGCCTCCAGCGCATGGTCGCCAATGCCAAAGGCGACATGCATTTCGAAGTGTTTATCAGCCTGAGCTGTCATAACTGCCCGGACGTGGTTCAGGCCCTGAACCAGTTCGCCTTGTTGAACCCGAATATCACCACCGAAATGATTGATGGCGGCCTGTTTCAGGACGTGGTCAATGAGCGCGATATTCAGGGCGTGCCGAGTGTGTACCTGAACGGTGAGCTGTTCGCCAACGGCAAGGTCACCGCCGCCGAGCTTATCGACAAGCTGCTGGAGCACGACCCAAGCATCGCGCAGGCTGGCGCTGGTGAAAAACTGCCGCTGCAGGACGTCACCGTGATCGGTGGTGGCCCGGCCGGTGTGTCTGCGGCCATCTACAGCGCTCGTAAAGGCCTCAAGGTCACCCTGATTGCCGATCGCATCGGTGGCCAGGTGAAAGACACCATGGACATCGAAAACCTGATCTCCGTGAAGAAAACCACCGGCCCGGAATTGTCCGGTGCGCTGCAGGCGCACATGAACGAGTACGACGTCACCGTGAAAGAACACCTCAAGGTGGCCCGCGTCGAGAAGGGCGAAATCAAGACAGTGGTGCTGTCTTCCGGTGAAGAGATCGACACCAAGACCGTGATCGTGGCCACCGGTGCCAAATGGCGCGAACTGGGTGTGCCCGGTGAGAAGGAAAACATCGGTAATGGTGTGGCCTATTGCCCGCACTGCGATGGCCCTTTCTTCAAGGGCAAGGATGTGGCGGTGATCGGTGGCGGTAACTCCGGCATTGAAGCCGCACTGGACCTGGCCGGTATCGTTAAATCCGTGAATGTGTTCGAGTTCATGCCCGAGCTGAAGGCCGACAAGGTGCTGGTGGACAAGGCGGAAAGTAAAGCCAATGTCACCATCCACAAAAATGTGGCCACCAAACAGATCACGGCCAGCAATGGCAAGGTGGACGCCATCGAGTACGTGGACCGCGAGACAGAGCAAGTGCATACCCTGCCGCTGCACGGTGTGTTCGTTCAGATCGGTCTGGTGCCCAACAGTGATTTTCTGGAGGGTGTGGTCGAGCGTAGCCGGTTTGGTGAAATCGAAATCAACGAGAAGTGCCAGACCTCAGAGGAAGGTATTTACGCCGCCGGTGACGTGACCACGGTGCCGTACAAGCAGATTGTTATCAGCATGGGCGAAGGCTCCAAGGCTTCCCTGGCGGCCTTTGAATACCTGATGACCCAGGGCGACCGGCTGGATGCCCTGTACGAAAATGGCAAAGACGAGCAGAAGGAAGCTGCCGTTGCCTGACCCCGCTGGCGCTCACCAGCTGTAAGCCAAAAAGCCACCGCGGATGCGGTGGCTTTTTGGTTTGGGGATAGGCGGTTACTGAGCCTTTGCCAGAAACGGTGGATAGTGTTTTGGGATCGGTATTCTTCACCTCCCCTGTACGGCTCGCACCTCATGCTAAAGATCCATTATGGAAGGACATGCGCGTGAAAATCGGGATCATCCTTGGCGACCAGCTCAGCCTGCATTTGCCGACGCTGGGAGCATTAGACCCAGACCAGGACAGACTGGTGATGGCCGAACTGCGTGACGAAGCCACTTATGTAAAACATCACCAGCAGAAGATTGCCCTGATCTTCAGTGCCATGCGGCACTTTGCCCACGATCTGGAGCAGGCGGGCTGGCGCGTGGATTATTATCGCTATGGCGAGCATGACGTCAGTGACTTTGCCTCGCTGATTGCCGGGCGCTATCGCGATGCCGAAGAAATTGTCGTGACGCAATGTGGCGAATATCGACTTCAGCATGCCATCAACCAGGACTGGCAGGCGCGCAGTGGTGTATCGATCCGCTGTCTCGATGACAGTCGATTTCTGTGCTCCCCGGACTTCTTTCAGAAATGGGCGTCAGGCAAGAAACAGTTGCGCATGGAATTTTTCTATCGGGAAATGCGCCGTCATACTGGACTGTTGATGGAAGGCGATGAACCGGTAGGTGGCCAGTGGAATTACGACAGCAACAACCGCCAGCCCTATAAGGGTAAGACGCCCCTGCCGCCCGAGCTGACCTTCGAGCGCGATGATATTGATGAGCAGGTGCTGTCTCTGGTCGCGGATCAATTTGCTGATCACATCGGCACTCTGGATCGATTCCAGTGGGGCACCACCTCTACGCAGGCACAACAGGCGCTGGCGCATTTCATTGAGCATCGCCTGCCACACTTTGGTGATTATCAGGATGCCATGGTGACGGGTGAAGACACCCTGTTTCACAGCCTGCTGTCGCCCTACATCAACCTCGGTCTGCTTGATCCCATGGCGGTGTGTCAGGCCGCCGAGCAGGCGTACTTCTCCAGTGACGCACCGCTCAATGCTGTGGAAGGTTTTATCCGTCAGATCATCGGTTGGCGGGAATACGTACGCGGCATTTACTGGTTGCTGATGCCGGACTACGCCGCGGAAAACCGGCTTGGCAACGACCGGCCTCTGCCGGCGTACTACTGGACCGGCGAGACCAAAATGCGCTGCATGGCCGAGTGTTTCCGCAACACCATCGACCATGCCTATGCCCATCATATCCAGCGTTTGATGGTGACTGGCAACTTTGCGTTGTTGTTGGGGGTGCTGCCGGAAGCCATCTGCCAGTGGTATCTGGAAGTGTATGCGGATGCGTTCGACTGGGTGGAACTGCCCAACACCCTGGGCATGGTCATGCATGCCGATGGGGGTTATCTGGGCAGCAAACCCTACGCCGCCTCAGGCAGCTACATCAATCGCATGTCGGATTATTGCAAGCACTGCCAGTACAACGTAAAGACTGCCAGCGAATCCGACAGCTGCCCGTTCAACAGCCTTTACTGGCACTTTATTCATCGCCATCGCAAACAGTTTGCCGGCAATCATCGCATGAAAATGATCTACGGGAATCTGAATCGGATGGATACGGCGAAGGTGGATGCCATTCTGGCGCGGGCGGAATCGTTGTTGGCGGACCCGGATGCGTTATGAGTTAAGGTGATCACGGGCTGTTTTCGCCGCGTTGCTTGCAGTGTGAAGCATGATGCTCCTCTTTATCAGGTACAAAAAAGCCGGCGCACCAGGAGGTTGACGCCGGCGAAACCGTAGGCAGAAAAACTTACGGATTGGTGAGTAGCGTATAGGCACCGGCACCACTCTGGGCCTGTACCTGCCAGCGGTAGTAACCGCTGTTCACATTGGAGTGAATCTCGGCGACGCCGCCCTGTGGGCTGGCAGTGGTCACGTTGTTCCAGCCGCAGAAGAACAGGAAGCAGCTTTGTGCTTGCAGGGTAATGGTGAAGCTGGCGCCCGCCGGGCTATACAACCAGGCATCAATCTGCCCGCCGGAGAAGTTGAAACCGTTGGGCGGCAGGATCGCAGAGCCACCGTTGTTTAGCTGGCCTTCATAGCGGGTGCAGCCCGGGCAGGGGGAGGTTTCTGTTCCCACGCTTACGGTCTGGTCGGTACTGCCGGTCTGGTTGGCGGTGTCGGTGACTGTCAGGGTCACGGTGAATTCGCCATCCACTCCGTAGTCGTGAGTGATCTGTTCGCCACTGGCCACATTGCCGTCCCCCAGGGTCCAGTCCCAGGCCGCTACGGCCACATCATCGCTGGAGCCGCTGGCATCCAGCTCACAAACCGTGCCCGCGCAATCCGCGGTGAAGGCTGCTGTCGGCAGGCGGTCAATCCCGGAGCCGTCCCGCTGAGTGATCTGCAGTAAACGGTTGGGCGACTGGTTGCCCGCATTGCTGATGGCGCCGGTGACGGTGTCGTCCACCAGTGCCACATTGACGGCGCCGGGAGTGGCACTGGGGTTGGCACCCAGATACAAGGCGGCCGCACCGGCGGCATGTGGCGCTGCCATAGAGGTGCCATTCAGGCTGGCGGTCTGGGTATCGGATTGATACCAGGCCGAGGTGATGTCACTACCCGGTGCAAACAGATCCACGCAGGCGCCGAAGTTGGAAAAGGAGGAGCGTTGGTCCTGGCGGGTAGTCGCACCGACCGTCAGGGCTTCTGGCACCCGGTTAGGCGAGCCATTACAGGCATTGGCGTTATCGTTACCTGCCGCCACCACCATGGTCACGCCAGCATCGACGGCGTTGGCGACGGCGGTATCCAGTGCGGTGGAGGTAAAGCCGCCCAGCGAGAGGTTGGCCACGGCGGGCTTCTGGTGATTACCGGCCACCCAGTCGATACCGGCGATAACCGCAGAGGTGCTGCCGCTGCCGTAGCAGTTCAGTACCCGTACCGGCACCACGTTGGCCTGTTTCGCCACACCATAAGTGCTGCCGGCAGCGGTGCCTGCTACATGGGTGCCGTGGCCGTTGCAATCTTCATAGTCGTCAGGGTTAACGCTGCCACCAAACAGGAAACCCCCGGAGCTCACGAAATTGCGACCGGGCAACACCCGACCGGTAAATTCCTGGTGTGTGGTGCGCACGCCGGTATCCACCACATAGATGTTCACATCACGCCCGCCGTTGTCTGGATACTGAAAACTGCTATCCAGCGGCAGGGCCGGTTGATCGACCCGGTCCAGGCCCCAGGTGGCGTTACTCTGCACGGCAACGGTGGTCACCATGCGGTCCGGTTCCACCGAGATGACGCCAGGCAGGATGCCAAGCAATGATGCCTGCAGGTTGGTCAATCTTACGGTCATGCCCAGCAAAGCATGGTCATAGGTATAAAGCACCTCGCCCCCACCGATACCGGCCAGCAGCGTTTGAATAGCTGTGGTCAGGCTGCTGAGGCCCAGTTGCTCGGTGATATTCGGTGCCAGGGTCACAATGTATTGGTTTTGGATGATCTCCCCCATGGCGGGGGTAGTGTTATCGTCGGCGGCCCAGGCGGGTGACAGCACGCTGCCCCCCAGAACGGCGGCCAACACGGCGGCCTTGAATGTCGATCGTGGCATTGCGTTCCCTCCAGTACGTTAGTTTCAGAACGCTAGGGAAACGCCGTGTATCTCTCCATGGGCAGGGTGTAGTTTTTTGTTGTTTTGAAAGGGGTTCAGCGGCCTGTAAGCGCCGCGTTTAAAGGCAAGAAGGGAAAATGAGAACTGGTCGTGAAGATACCGTCGACTAAACCAGTCCCCTCAACCGGGAAACCGTTTTCCATGCCAGCATCTGCATGCGCTGGGAGTTAGTGGTTGGCTTGGCCAGGCAGGCAAACACCATATCGTTCACCGGCCAGATGCTAATGCAGCCAAGATGGCAGCGAATAAACACCTCTTCACTCAAGCCCAGCTTCAAGCCGATCAACACCCGGTCGCAGGCCTTCTTCATCTCAAAGAACAGCGCGTTCTGCTCGTCATAATCCAGCCCCTCGCCAAAGTGAACCACCGGCAAGCCGTCATTACTGATCAGGGCGACCAACAGAATGTCGTCGGAGGAGGCTTTCAGGTCTTCCAATGGAGGAGTGAGGGTGGCGAGCTTCATTATTGTTATCCGTCAGGGGGCGTTGGTTTTAGATTAGATGGGCAGGGTCATGCAGGTCAAAGGCAGAGTTGCGTCCAGGTATTTCGGTGGATTGTTTGGGCGATAAAGGGTCGTTAAAAAGGTGGCACGAGGAGCGACTATGAATTTTGAAGTGAGTTACCTTTACCGGGACGCCAGCAACTACAAACGATATGAATCCGTCGTAGTGAAGGTGGTTGACGCTGATAAACCAGAGGATGTGGAAGGCATGCTTGGTGAGCGGTTTGCAGATCTTCGAATTTGGCCAGATGTGCTGCATTTTCGACCAGAAGATCTAGGCTGGCCTACGGCTTATTTTTAGGATCATGATGAGGCTGGAGATGATTTGGGCTTGCATGAGATAGAAGCAATTGTCGAAACCGGTAAGACGTCTTCCTGTCATCTATGATGATTATATTAATTGGCCTTTAAGAATTCTTCAAAGCGTGCTGCGAGGTGATCTTTGTTTGGGTGAAGTGCCTTTTGTGAGGGGACGATAAGCTTTCTTCCGTTAAGGGCTTTGATGCTTTCTTCAAGAAGGGGGCCGTCAGTTTCAGCCATTACTTCGTCACTCACATGGATCTTGAAGTCACTATCTATTCCGATTAGGTGCCTGTCATATGCAGTGTGGTGGAGCTTGCTTAAAGCAATACCGTTCTGAACAGCGGCGACTCCGTTTTCTTCTGTGTCAGGGATGATGTGGGCAGCGTCTAGAAGGCGCGGAGTTGGGAGTCCTGTCATCGCGCATTTATTCTGATAGGCAGACAGCACAGCTTGCCTGAATGAGGATTGATGAAGTCTGGTTCTTGATTCCCTTATGGCGTATCGGCGCTCGAAACTATTGGGAATGGCATAATGACCATCAATTAGTGGTGGTAATAAATTATCAAGTTCCGCGCTTACAGAAACATTGCAGTAGGAATCTTTCTCTCCGCGGTCGAAGATTTCAGAAACAAAGCAAGGGAAAAGAGCGCTGTAGTAGCCAGGGGACACGCCGTGAAAGTATATGAATGGCTGGTTAAGGGTCTGGGCTTCCCAAAGGTAACGGTTGTTGTGTTGGTGTGCGCCACCTTCTTGCAGCGAGTAATGATAATAGTCTTCACTAGATTGATGGTCATTGTAGATATTGAAGCGCCCAGTTTTGGGTATGACCGTTTTAATGCTGATAAGCCCCTTTGACATGGCGGCTGGCTTGAAAATGCCAATTGCTTTGCTGGCAAAGAGGACCTTCTTCCCTTTGTAATAAAAGCCCTTTTCTATCGCTGCCCAAGGGATGGCGTCCCCGTATAAGGCCTGAAGTTGGCGAGCTTGCTTGAAAGCAGCCTGAAGGATTTCTGAATCAGACATTGGCGCGCTCTTTGTCCATGGGGCGAGGGGGTACGGTCAATCTAATGGAATTGCTGGTGGCGTTCAAAGGTTGGCGTCTGGATTCATTAATGGCGGAGGGGTTCCTGGAGGCATTTTCGGACCCCGATCATTGGTTCAGGCCTACGCCGCACGGCACAAAACAAAAAAGGGCCACCCCATCAGGGTGGCCCTTTTTCGTGGTGCAGTTTGGTGGGCAGGCGGGAATCGAACCCGCGTCCGTCAGCAATCCATCTGCAGGTCTACATGCTTGGCCAGATCTATTGACGTAAGCCCATATGGCCCGGCTGGCAGGTCTTGTCGCGTGCGCGACGCTGTTATTGGCGCGGCCCTTTCTGGATTGGGGCAACTTATCAGTTGCCTCTGGGGTGACGGTGCGGATTATTCTAAAAATGAAACATATACGTTGCTTTCTTGGCTGCAGGAAACTAATGTGTTTCTTATTAATAAAAGGCAACTTGTGTGTTTACAATGATCCGTTCTCTCTTGGAACAGTTGAAGAATCGCCGTCTCGCGCTGGGGCTCAAGCAGAGTGACATGATGTTGCGGGTGGGGGTTTCCCGGCAGCAGTACCAGCGTCTTGAGTCGAAGGGCAATCCCCGGCTGGATACGCTGGCGTTGATTGCCAAGGGGCTGAACAGCGAGTTGGTGCTGGTGCCAAAAGAGAAGCTGGCGGCGGTTCAGGCGCTGCTTGGGAGCGGGGAGGAAGAAGAGATAGTTGCGCAGAGTTGGGGTGAGGACGAAAGGCGAGTCTCTGACGACCCGTGGCGAGGCCTTCTTGGTGATGATTCATGAACCAGGAACCTGTTTGGCTCTGGGGTTCTTGCATTAATCTCCTGATGCGAAAGCCTCAAGCTTGCTCAGTAGTTCGGGGATGTCGTCTCGAATAATGCTCCACAGCGTATCGTTATCAATGCCAAGGTAGCCATGAATCAGTCGATTACGCGTCGCGATGATCATTCGCCATGGGATTTCCGGGTGAGAGACTCGTATCTCGTCAGGAATATGTGTTGCTGCTTCGCCGATAAGTTCCAGGTTGCGGAGGGTGGCATCGTAGGTCAGTGCACTTCCCACGAATTCATCTTGCTCCATGCCCTCTGTATAGGACAGCACTTTCGAAGCAAAGTCTGTCATGTCGTTTTAAGTAAAACCTCCACTCCCTTTTGGCTGGTTCAGACATTGACCCGCTCCTGCTCAATGTAAGGGCAAAGTTCAGCGCGGAGGGCTTTGCTGGTGACCAGGTCCACTGGACAGCCAAGTCTGTCTTCCAGGTAAAACTGAACACCGAAATAGCGACTGGACGTTGCGGGGCCATCAAAAGCGACAAGGACGTCAACGTCACTGCTTTTTGTGGCTGTGCCGCGTGCTGTGGAGCCGAATAGCGCGAGTTCTGTAACGCCGAAGCGTATCGCTAGCTCGGATTTACTGTTGGCCAGTATGTTGAGGACGTGTTGTCTGTCCATGCTTTGCTCATTTATTGGTGTGTATGGCCAATTTAATGTAATTGGTGGTGTCGTACAAAATATGCGAGGTGCAGGATCAATGGCGGAGATCGGCTGCCGCCGATTTCCGCCCTACGATAATATCATTGGCTTCAGGCTTAAGCCGCGCGGCACAAACAAGATTCATCGCGGGTTTGCGAGAATGCGCGAGTCCAGCACTTTACTCCGCCCTGGGTGAAATCGATGCCAGGTGGGAGATTCAGCTTGCTGAACGAAGGTTTTTTTGATTTTGGGTTTTGTTCGCCCCTCCAGTGGGGCTCCTACAGCAAGATCCACCCTCGGTGAACTCTGTGCCCTCTGTGGTAAATCCGCGTTTGAGCTTTGCGTGCTGCATGTTGCGTGAAGCGTGTTGCAGCCGCGAAGCGGCATAAAAAAAGGGCCACCCCATCGGGGTGGCCCTTTTTGTTACTTGCTGTTTGGTGGAGCCGGCGGGAATCGAACCCGCGTCCGTCAGCAATCCATCTGCAGGTCTACATGCTTAGCCATGTTTATTGATTTAAGCCTTCACAGCCCAACTGGCAGGACGTGAAAGCCGAGCCCCTAAGAGTTTTAACAGCGCCATCCGGGGCGGACTTTGCTGCGAGCCTGTGTTGCGATGCTCGCCGCTCTTCCCCACAGGCAGGGTCGATTGGCGATAAGCAGGGTTTAAGCTGCTAGTGCGTAAGAATCGTCGTTTGCGATTACTTTAATGTGCCACAAATGATTTACGAGACTCGTGACCTTCTCGGCATGCACCACAGAGTTCAGTACCGGCGTCGAATCCAGGTCGGCCCCTGTGATGGCTTCATTCTAAGGGATGGGGGTGGGGAAGTCGATTTCAATGTGTGCGCGTGCGGGTTGTTCGGAGGTGGCGGAATTGACCATGCCTTGGTGGCAGGCGACATGAAGATTGTTCAGTTTGTAACCGGAATGTGAAAAGTGTTACCTGAATACACATTTGTTGTCCGACAATCCGACTCAATAAGCTTGTGCTGTCATTTTTCGGGCGCACTATAGCGGTGTCTCCACGGCAAAGTTACATCGGCCAGTGGTGAGGTTGAGCAAAAGGTGAACGGGTAGCCATAAGCGACCCAAGGGCATCTGGCTCAAATATTGTGTACCACACAATGGCTTTACAGCGAGCCTTGAGATTGATGTATCAAGAAGGCCGCTGATCAAAGCATTGTCGTTCATTGAAGGAGAAGGATGATGAACACGATCTTTCGGTCAGCAGGGCAAGTTTCCGAGAAGGCACTGTCGCCTTTGAAGGCTCAGCCGCTGCTCTACAGAGCGTTGCAATTGGTATTTGCGCTGGCTGCGTATGCAGCAGGGATTTACCTGGTGAATATGGCGACCCCGGAAGCACGGATTCCGGTGATTCTGTTCGCCGTTTACTTCCTGCCTGCGGTGCTTCGCGCCTGGCTGCAATTGTATTGGCAGCTGCGTGGCGATAGCCGTGCACAGGACGTAAATACCCGCCACACGGCGTAATCAAGACAGCCTGAGACAGTGCCCGGCGGCAGGGCGTGACACCTCTTTACGGCGTCATCTCTGCCGCAGTATGCGCTGCTTCTGGCGATTCCAGTCGCGCTCTTTCTCTGTGGCGCGCTTGTCGAATTTCTGCTTGCCTTTGGCCAGTGCGATGTCGCACTTGGCGAACCCTTTCTTCCAGTACAGGCTCACCGGTACGCAGGTGAAGCCGTCTTTCTGTACGCCGCCAAATACCCGCCCCAGCTCACGACGGTGCAGCAGCAGTTTGCGCGTGCGTGTCGGGTCCGGGTTAACGTGGGTGCTGGCGGTGTTGAGGGGCTCGAAACGGGCACCGAACAGGAAGGCCTCGCCGTTTTTCAGCAAGACGTAGGCTTCTGTCAGGTTGCCTTTGCCGGCACGCAGGGACTTCACTTCCCAGCCTTCCAATACCAGGCCGGCTTCGAAGTGCTCTTCCAGATGATATTCGTGGCGTGCCTTGCGGTTTTGCGCAATGGTGGCCGACGGTGCTTTGGCTTTCTTGTTGGCTTTTCCCATAGGGCGGCGATTATAGAGCAAGGGGTGAGTGGCTGATAGCGGTTTGTCTGCTGTGGCCGGTGCCGGGTGAGTGACTGCTTACCATCTTTGTGCTGTTACTGGCGGTCACTTGAGCCGCCCTGCCAAAAAAAAGACAATACCGCCACGCGAACAAGGGTAATGGTGTTATGAAGCAAGAAAACAAGTCGGTCCATGGGGTATGGGGCAGCCGCTGGGTGTTTATTCTGGCGGCAACCGGGTCGGCAGTGGGGCTGGGTAACATCTGGCGCTTTCCGTATATCACCGGGGAAAACGGTGGCGGTGCCTTTGTGCTGCTGTATCTGCTGTGTATTGCGGTGGTGGGGATTCCCATCATGGCTGCAGAGGTGATGCTGGGCCGCAAGGGTGGCCTGAGCCCGATCAACACCATGCGCAAGCTTGCCGGTGAGAGCAAGGTGACACAGCGCTGGGCGGGGATTGGGCATATGGGGGTGCTGTCGGCATTCCTGATCCTCTCCTTTTATTCCGTGGTCGCCAGCTGGGCTCTTTATTATGCCTGGGAGGCGGTGGCCGGTGGTTTTCAGGGGATTACGGCGGCGCAATCCGGGGCACGGTTTGATGCGTTGCTGGCAGATCCCTGGTTGATGATGGGCTGCCACACCCTGTTTATGGTGCTGACCATGGTGGTGGTGGGCCGTGGTGTGAAAGGGGGGCTGGAGAAGGCTGTTGAGATCCTCATGCCGCTGCTGTTCGTGCTGCTGCTGGTGCTGGTGGGCTATGCCGCCACCACGCCGGGTTTCAAGGAGGGGCTTTTGTTCCTGTTTGAGCCGGATTTCTCCAAGCTCAATGGCAAGGTGGTGATTACTGCCGTGGGGCAGGCCTTCTTTACCCTGAGCCTGGGCATGGGCGCGATCATGGCCTATGGGGCGTATATGCCCCGGGAGGCCGTCGGCAAGAAGGGGGGCAAGCCCAAGCCGGTGTCGATCATGTCCACGGTGATCATTATTGCGCTGCTGGATACGCTGGTGGCGCTGGGTTCCGGTGTGGCCATGTTCCCGCTGATCTTCTCCAATGATCTGCAGGTAGGCCAGGGGCCGGGCATGATGTTCGTAACGCTGCCGCTGGCGTTTGGTCAGATGCCGGGCGGCATGTTGTTCGGTTCCCTGTTCTTCATTCTGGTCGTCTCTGCGGCCTGGAGCTCGTCCATCAGTTTGGGGGAGCCGGTGGTGGCGTGGCTGGTGGAGCGCGGTCTGTCCCGGGGGCTGGCCGCTACCGTGGTGGGGCTGGGTGCCTGGGTGCTGGGCATCGGTTCGGTGCTGTCTTTTAACCTTTGGCAGGACAATACGTTCCTGGCGGGCACCTTCTTCGACAACATGGAATTCCTGTCCACCACGGTGATGTTGCCGCTGGGTGGCTTGCTGATTGCCATCTTTGCGGGTTGGGTGATGAAGGAAACCCATGCGCGCAAGGAGCTGGGGATCAAGAACTTCAAGCTGTACCTGGTGTGGCGCGCGCTGGTGCGGATTTTCTCTCCGGCGGCGGTGGTCGCCTTGTTTGTGTATTCCATCTGGAGTGCCGTGGCGCCTGCCGATGAGGCTGCCCCGGTGAAGGAACCGGAACCGGTTGCGCCGGCGGCCTCTGAAGCGCCGGGCGAGGCGGCCGGGGCCGAGATCCCTGCGCCAGTGGCAGAGCCCGCGGATGATGCTGAAGACGGTGAGGTGCCGTCGGCGCCGCTGGAGCCAGCACAATGAGTGATGCCATGATTCACGTGGAAGTGACCTATGCGTTGCCGGAAAAGCAGCGTTTGATAGGCCTGGATGTGCCAGAGGGGACCACCATGCTGGAGGCGGCCCGGTTATCGGGTATCGACGAGCAATTTGCCGGCCTGGAGCTGGGCAAGGCGCCCATGGGGGTGTTCGGCAAGGTGGTGGCGAACCCGGCGGGGCATATACTCAAGGCGGGCGAGCGGGTGGAGATCTACCGCCCGTTGACGGCGGACCCGAAGCTTAATCGCAAGAAACGAGCAAAAGAAAAAGCCTCTGCAGACAAGGGCTGAGAGGCTCTTTTGTAGCGTGGCCAGTCAGCAAGGGGGGGGCGCTCGCTTATTCGGCCTCATCCTTGCGGTCAGCGGCTTTGCGCTGCAATTCCAGATCATTGCGTCCGGAGGTCTTGGCCTTGAAGTCGTCGATGACTTCACCTTCGTAGCGGCTGTAGGTGCCGTTTTCAAAGTACACGGTGATGCTCTGGCTGACGTTCTCGCCCTTGCCGGGCCGGTAAGTCATTGGGTAGATCCACAGGTCCGGGGTAAACGGGTCGACCAGAGTCGGTGCGCCGAGAACATAGCGCACTTGCTCCGGTGACATGCCGGGCTGCAGCTCGCTGAGCATATCTTCGGTGACGAAGTTGCCTTGTGGGATATCAATGCGGTAGACGCCGGGGAATCGCAGGGTGCTGCAGCCGGCGGTGGCCAGAAGTGATATCAGTGTCAGTGAAACTAGAATCCGGGGCATGATTTTCGACTTCGCTAAGTGTTCGGGCGATAATACAGACTTGGGAACCCATGACAAACTCCCGTCTGGTAGTCTGGTCCTCTTCATGGACAGTTCACCGGGCGAGGAGTTCGCCTTGGTGCCTCCGGTGGTACAGATTTTCCGCCTTTTTTAAAACCGCCATTGATTGGCAGATGGAGCATACGCATTGGATAATCAGGATCTCAGAAAAGCGGGCCTTAAAGTGACCCTGCCGCGGGTGAAAATCCTGCAGCAACTGGAGAAGTCCGAAGAGCGCCATCTGAGCGCGGAAGACATCTACAAGTCATTGATGGACTCCGGCGAAGACGTGGGGCTGGCCACGGTGTATCGCGTGCTGACCCAGTTCGAGCAGGCTGGCATGGTGCTGCGCCACAATTTCGAAGGGGGCTCAGCCGTTTTCGAGCTGGCCGATGAAGACCATCACGACCACATGGTGTGCATGGAAACCGGCCAGGTGGTGGAATTCATGGATGACGTGATCGAGAAGCGCCAGCACGCCATTGCCGAGGAGCACGGTTACGAAATCGTGGATCACTCGCTGGTGTTGTACGTCAAGCCGAAGAAGAAGTAGTAGCGCCTCGCGCAGCACGCTTCATGCCGCACACGGGCGTGGTGCCTGTTGCGTGAAGCATGCTGCGTTTCTTGTCAGGCTGCCTGGGCTTTGCTCAGCATCTCTTTGGCGTGATTGCGGGTGGATTCGGTGATTTCCACGCCACCCAGCATGCGCGCCAGCTCTTCCACCCTTGCGGTCTCGTCCAGCCCCTGAATGCGGGTGTGGGTGGTGTCGTCTCCCTGAATCTTGTGTACCTGCCAGTGCTGGTGCCCCTGGCTGGCGACTTGTGGCTGGTGGGTAATGCACAGCACCTGGGCGTGCTGGCCCAGCTCGCGCAGTAACCGGCCGACGATCTCGGCGACGCCGCCGCCCACGCCCACATCCACTTCATCGAATACCAGGCTTGGCACGGTCAGGTTGCGTGCACAGATCACCTGAATGGCCAGGCTGACCCGCGACAGCTCGCCCCCGGATGCCACCTTGCCCAGCGGTTTGAGCGGCTGGCCGGGGTTGGCGGAGAACAGGAACTCCACCTCTTCCAGGCCGTCGAGTGTGGGGCTGCATTCGCTGGGGCTCGCATCCAGCTGGGCCGCTTTCATGCCCAGGGCGGTGAGTTGTTTCTGTACTTGCTGGCTGAGGGCCTTGGCGGCGCTACGACGCGCCTTGCTGAGTTTGCGTGCGCTGTCCATATAGTGCTGCTGGGCCGACGTTTCCTGCTCGGCCAGGGCGTGCAGGTGGGCGTCCACATTGCCCAGCGCGTCGGACTCGGCCAGCAGGCTGCGGTGATGCTCTACCAGTTCTTCCGGGCGAACGCGATGTTTGCGGGCCAGGGTGTAACACTGGCTCAGGCGCTCTTCCACCTGGCTCAGGCGCGCCGGGTCCAGGTCCAGTTTTTCCAGATAATGGCGCAGATCGTCGGCGGCGGCTTCCACTTGCAGGCGGGCGGATTCCACGGTGTCGGCAATGCTGCCCAGGCCGTCGTCGTTGTTGCGGGCGTCATCCAGCCAGTGGCTGACCTGGCTGAGGTGGTCGTTGCAGGTGCCGTCCTCGCCTTCATAAAGCGCGCTCAATGATTGCTGGCAGACGCGGATCAGGCTTTCTGCGTTGCCCAGCCGTTGCTGTTCCTGTTCCAGTTGCTCCAGTTCGCCGTCTTGCAGTGAGAGAGCGTCCAACTCTTCCAGCTGAAAGCGCAGCAGCTCTTCTTTCTCGTTCTGTTCGCGGGCCTGGTTGAGGGCCTCGTCGTGGGCACGGCGGGCTTTTTGCCAGTGGCGCCAGTGCTCGCGCACGCTGTTGGCCAGGTCGCGGGCATCGGCGAAGTTGTCCAGCAGTTGCCGGTGGGCGTCTTTTTTCAGTAGCGCCTGGTGTTCGTGCTGGCTGTGAATGCTGATCAGGCGCTCGCCCAGCTCGCGGACTTCCGCCAGCGGCGTGGGGGTGCCGTTCACATAGGCCCGGGAGCGGCCGTCGGCGCGCACGGTGCGGCGCAGCAGGCACTGCTCTTCATCGTCCAGTTCGCGCTCGGCCAGCCATTGGCGGGCGGCGAGATTGTTGCTCACGTCAAAGGTGGCCAACACCTCGGCGCGGTCGTGCCCGTGGCGAACGATGGATGAATCGGCGCGATCCCCGAGGGTGAGCCCAAGGGCGTCGATGATGACGGATTTGCCTGCCCCGGTTTCGCCGCTGATGACGGTGAGCCCGTTTTCGGGCTCCAGCTCCAGCTGGTCAACGGTGGCAAAATGACGAACGCTCAGGTGTGTCAGCATGGTGCTCCTCCGGAACAGGCGAAATCGGGGTTAAGCGGTGGTGCTCTGGGTCTGGATGACCCGGGTGCCGGCAAGGTGGTCGTGCAGGCAGCGGCGGTCAGACCGGAAAATCAGCAGCGGGTCGGCAATCATGATCAGATTGACGCCGGGCAGCTGGGCGAGCACGTGAAAAACAAGGTAGCGCAGGCCGTAGAGCTTGCCTGCGGGCACGCTGTCCTGCTCCATGCCGACGATGCGCATGTTGAGAATCGCCTTGCCAATGGTTTGCTGGCGGTTGAACAGCAGCCAGCCCTGCAGGGCGAGGAAGATCAGTTCCCCGGCGATGAACAGGCCAATGCTGGTGGTCAGGTTGATGTCGCCGCTGCCTTGCATCAGGGCGTCCCAGATGCCGGTGAAGTAGATGATCGGGCCGATGACCAGTAGCTGTACCAGCCCATCAATGATGGAGCCAAGAAAACGGTACAGGCGGCTGGCCAGTTCCGGGCTGTCGGGCCTGGCCGGGCGCCGGGTGGTGCTGCCCGGGGCCTGGTAGGGGTTGTTCGGGTTTTCGTCGGTCATGATGACGTCCTTGTTATGATGACTGTTCTTATGGTCAGTATTGTTAATGGTAGGGGATTCGCGCGCAGAGTGTAAGCCCTCTGCCCAATGAAACCCGGCTGCGGTTCTCTATATAATAGAGGGGCGATTTTCTGGTACATATACCCCCATGGCAAAGCTGGATCTTAACGAACGTAAACAACGACTGCTGATGACGCTGGTGGAGCGGCATATCCGCGATGGCCAGCCGGTGGGCTCGAAGACGCTGGCCAGTGGCAGCGGCCTGACCGTGAGCCCGGCTACGGTGCGCAATATCATGTCTGAGCTGGAGGAGTTGGGGGTGCTGAGCAGCCCGCACACCTCGGCGGGGCGCATCCCCACAGAGCTGGGGTACCGCCTTTATGTGGATTCGCTATTGGCGACCAGTGTCATGGAGCGCCCGGACCACCGACACTTGAAGAAGGAGCTGCGGCAGCTGCTGGCGCCGGAGCAGTCCTCCCAGGAGTTGATTGCCCAGGCGTCGAAAACCCTGGCTGAGCTGACGCGCATGGCCGGGCTGGTGGCAGTGCCGCGTCGGGATGTGTCCACATTGCGGCAGGTGGAGTTTTTGCCGTTGTCGGGCAAGCGGGTGCTGGTGGTGCTGGTGGTTAACCGCTCCGAGGTGCAGAACCGCATCATCCATACCGATCGGGACTACGATGAGGTGGAGTTGCGCCAGGCGGCCAACTATATCAATCACACCTATGCGGGCTGCGACCTGAACAGCATTTGCGATGGTTTGCTGGATACCATGAACGCCGACCGCCAGCAGATGGATGCCCTGATGCAGACGGCGGTGGCGGTGGCGGACAAGGCCCTGCGCACCGAGCGGCCCGATTCCGATTATGTGGTTTCCGGGGAATCCAACCTGATCCAGTCTGCCGAGGCGGAAAACCTGGGGCAGCTGCGCAACCTGTTCGACGCCTTCAACCACAAGCGCGATATCCTGCATTTGCTGGAGCGGTCCATGAAGGCCGACGGGGTGCAGATCTTTATCGGCCGTGAATCCGGCTTCCAGCCCTTCGAGGATTATTCGCTGATTTCTGCACCCTACCAGGCGGATAACGGCCCGATGGGGGTGCTCGCCGTGGTTGGCCCCACCCGCATGGACTATGAAAAGGTGATTCCCACCGTGGATATTACCGCCAAGATCCTCTCGGCAGCGCTGACCCAGCTTTAATTTCGTTGATAGTGGATAGTTAACAGCTGCGCGGGTGAGGTTGTCGATTTTGGAACGTATGAGGCCGCGCCCAGGCTTGTGGGCGCGGCCTTTTGCGTCTCAGAAGCTGACCGGGGTATCCCGCAGCGCTGCCAACTGACCACTATCCACTGTCAACTGCCCCTTCCCCCTTGAATCCCCACCAATAGTTCCCATATCTTTGCCCGCTTTCCTGATAAAAGCCCGGATAGGGATGTGGAGTGATGAATGAGTGACCAGGAAAAAGACCAGAACAATGCCGAGCCGCAGGTAGAAACGGTGGAAGAGCAACAGGCTGCCGCCGCCGCTGAAGCCGAGAGCGAGCAGGCAGAACCTACCGTTGAAGAGAAGCTGGCTGAGGCAGATGCCGAGCTGGCCAGGGTCAAGAAGGCGCTGGCTGAGGCGGATATCCGTGCCCAGGCGGAAGTGCAGAACGTGCGCAAGCGTGCCGAGCGGGATGTGCAGCATGCCCGCAAATTCGCCCTGGAGAAGTTCGCCGGTGATCTGTTGAGCGTGGCGGACAACCTGGAGCGCGGTCTGGCGGCGCTGGATGCCGAGGACGAGGCGCTGAAAGGGGCCCGTGAGGGCATCGAGCTGACCCTCAAGTCCCTGCTGGATGCGTTTGCCCGTTACAACCTGGAGCAGATCAGCCCTGCGGACGAGCCGTTCAACCCGGAATTGCATGAGGCCATGACCATGGTGCCGGTCCCCAATGTGGACCCCAATACCGTGATCGAGGTGCTGGAGAAGGGCTATCAGCTCAACGGCCGCCTGATTCGCCCGGCGCGAGTGGTGGTCAGTAAAGCCCCCTGATTGGGTGTGGGAAAAAGCGATTCGGCCCCTTGAAACGGCGAGCATGACCGCCATATAGGAGCCAGACGAATTAACAATTCAACTGCCTGGGGCGCCGACAGGGTCCCGGCTGGTGTGAAGGAGATAGAACGACTATGGGTAAGATTATCGGTATCGACCTGGGTACGACCAACAGCTGTGTGGCCGTGCTGGAAGGTGACAAGACCAAGGTTATTGAAAACGCAGAAGGCGCGCGCACTACGCCGTCCATCATCGCCTACACCGACGACAAGGAAACCCTGGTCGGTCAGTCTGCCAAGCGTCAGGCGGTGACCAACCCGGAAAACACCCTGTACGCGGTGAAGCGTCTGATCGGCCGCCGTTTCGACGACAAGGTGGTTCAGAAGGACATCAAGATGGTGCCCTACAAGATCACCAAGGCTGACAACGGTGATGCCTGGGTGGAAGTGAAAGGCGAGCAGATGGCGCCGCCGCAGATCTCTGCGCAAGTGCTGAAGAAAATGAAGAAGACCGCGGAAGATTACCTGGGTGAATCTGTCACCGAGGCTGTTATCACCGTGCCGGCTTACTTCAACGATTCCCAGCGTCAGGCCACCAAGGATGCCGGTCGCATCGCCGGTCTGGACGTGAAGCGTATTATCAACGAGCCCACTGCAGCGGCCCTGGCCTATGGCCTGGACAAGAAAGGCGGCGATCGCACCATCGCGGTCTACGACCTGGGTGGCGGTACTTTCGATATTTCCATCATCGAAATCGCCGAAGTGGATGGCGAGCACCAGTTTGAAGTGCTGGCCACCAACGGCGACACCTTCCTGGGTGGTGAGGATTTCGACCTGGCGCTGATCAACTTCCTGGCGGATCAGTTCAAGGCGGACTCCGGCATCGATCTGGGCGGTGATCCGCTGGCCATGCAGCGCCTGAAAGAAGCGGCCGAGAAAGCCAAGATTGAGCTGTCCTCTGCCGAGCAGACCGAAGTGAACCTGCCGTACATCACTGCAGACAGCACCGGTCCCAAGCACCTGGTGGTGAAAGTGACCCGCGCCAAGCTGGAATCCCTGGTGGGTGACCTGGTGAGCCGTTCACTGGAGCCGTGCAAAACCGCACTGGCTGATGCGGGCGTAAAGACGGCCGATATCACCGACGTGATTCTGGTGGGCGGTCAGACCCGTATGCCGATGGTGCAGAAGAGCGTTACCGAGTTCTTCGGCAAAGAGCCGCGCAAGGACGTGAACCCGGATGAAGCGGTTGCCATGGGTGCAGCGATTCAGGGGGCGGTACTGAGCGGTGACGTGACCGACGTGCTGTTGCTGGACGTGACCCCGCTGACCCTGGGTATTGAAACCATGGGCGGCGTGATGACTCCGCTGATCGAGAAGAACACCACTATCCCGACCAATGCGTCGCAGGTGTTCTCCACCGCGGACGATAACCAGACTGCCGTGACGGTACATGTGCTGCAGGGCGAGCGTAAGCAGGCGGCGCAGAACAAGTCGCTGGGTCAGTTCAACCTGGAAGACATTCCGCCGGCACCGCGCGGCATGCCGCAGATCGAAGTGACCTTCGACATCGACGCCAACGGTATTCTGCACGTGGGCGCGAAAGACAAGGCCACCGGCAAAGAGCAGACCATCCAGATCAAGGCCTCTTCCGGTCTGTCCGATGAAGAGATCGATCAAATGGTGGCGGATGCCGAAGCCCACGCGGACGAAGACAAGAAGTTCGAAGAGCTGGTGCAAACCCGCAACCAGGCGGATCACCTGGTGCATGCGACTCGCAAGACTCTCGAGGAAGCCGGCGACAAGGCCACCGACGAAGAGAAAGAGTCCATCACCAAGGCCGTGGATGAGTTGGAAGAAGCCGCCAAAGGTAGCGACAAGGACGACATCGAAGCCAAGATCAAGGCGTTGTCCGAAGTGTCCGCACCGCTGGCCGAGAAGATGTACGCCGAACAGGCCCAGCAGGCTGAAGGTGCTGCCGGCGCCGAAGGCGGCCAGCAGCAGGCAGGCGATGACGTGGTCGATGCCGAGTTCGAAGAAGTCGACGACGACAAGAAGAAGTAAGTAACGCCTGACGCCCGACGCCGGATGCTGAACGCAGTTGCCTTTCAAGGTTGTGCGTTTGGCCTCCGGCGTTCGGCGTCTGGCTAAGCCAAAGGCTTATCTATGTCTAAACGTGATTATTACGAAGTGCTGGGTGCGGCGAAGGATGCCAGCGCGCAGGATTTGAAGAAGGCTTATCGTCGCCTGGCGATGAAATACCATCCGGACCGTAATCCGGATGATGAAGAGGCCTTGGCCAAATTCAAGGAAGCGAAAGAAGCCTACGAAGTGCTGGCCGATGAGCAGAAGCGCGCGGCCTATGACCAGTTCGGCCATGCCGGCGTTAACGGTCAGGGTGGCGCCGGTGCTGGCGGCGGCTTCGGCGGCGGTGGCTTTGGTGACATCTTTGGCGATATTTTCGGCGACATCTTCGGTGGTGGTGGCGGTGGACGCCGTGGCCCTGCCCGTGGTGCAGACCTGCGCTATACGCTGGAGCTGACCCTGGAACAGGCCGTGCGCGGCTGCGATGAAAAAATCCGTATCCCCACCTGGGATAGCTGTGATGTCTGTCATGGCTCTGGCGCGAAAGAGGGCAGTCAGCCGGTAACGTGTACCACCTGTGGTGGCGTCGGCCAGGTACGGATGCAGCAGGGTTTCTTTACCGTGCAGCAGGCGTGTCCTACCTGTAAGGGTGAAGGCAAGATCATCAAGGATCCCTGTGGCAACTGCGGTGGCCAGGGCCGGGTGCAGAACACCAAGACCCTGTCGGTGAAAATTCCGGCGGGCGTGGATACCGGCGACCGCATTCGTCTGGCGGGTGAAGGTGAAGCCGGCATGCACGGCGCGCCGTCCGGTGACTTGTATGTGCAGGTCGCCGTGCGTGAGCACGACATCTTCCAGCGCGATGGTGACAACCTGTTCTGCGAAGTGCCGATCAGTTTTGTCGATGCCTCGCTCGGTGGTGAGCTGGATGTGCCCACCCTGAATGGCAAGGTGAAGCTGAAAGTGCCGGCAGAAACCCAGAGCGGAAAAGTCTTCCGCCTGCGTGGCAAGGGTGTGGCGCCGGTTCGTGGCGGTGCACCGGGCGACTTGCTTTGCAAGGTGGTCATCGAGACGCCGGTGAAGCTGTCCGGCGAGCAGAAAGAGTTGTTGCGCAAATTCCAGGAGTCCCTGGAAAGTGGCGGTAACCGCCACAACCCGCGTAAGAGCAGCTGGTTCGAGGGTGTTAAGCGGTTCTTCGATACCAAGTAAGCGCTTCTGCTCCGATAGGAAAAAGCCCGGCATGATTCTCATGTCGGGCTTTTTTGTGGTTGTGTGCCGCGCATGGCGGCCCTCAGCCAATAGTATGGAATTTGATCAGGTTCATTGCCGCTGTGAACAGCCTTGCGATATTGTGCATAAAAACAACAATAATCAGAGGTAATTATGAATTCACGGCGGCTGGCGTGTGTGCTGGGGGCGTTGTTGTGCTGTGCACCCGTCTTTGCGGTGTGCGCACCGGTGGATCAGGCCTATGAGCGCGTCCGCGCTACCTTTTCCCAGAAGGCGCCGCTGGTGCCGAACCTGCCGGTATTGAATGCCGACTGGCAGCCTGCGCCTTTCGATCCGGCCCCTTATACCTTCACGGTGGAAGAAATTCGCGCTAACTGGGATCAGTTTATGCGTGGCTTGCGCTTGCCGTACCCCTCCGCCGACTACTTGCAAGCTCGCTATCAGCGCTTCCCGGATTTGTATCGGGATCTGCGCTATCAGGATGACGACTGGGAGCAGCATAGCCGCAATGTGCTGGAGGCTTGGCAGGCCTTCTTTCGTGGCGATTTCCGTCAGGCCCGGGATCTTGGGCGTCGCTACGGAGGCTATGCCCGGGTGCCGGCGGTGGTGGCGCAGATTGTGTATGCCACCTATCTGGCGCCCACCCACGAGCAGAAGCAGCAGCTATTGCAGGAGGCCATCAATGACATGGCCTGGTTCGGCGAGAAGATGGTGGTGTTGCCTGGCGACAAGGCGCTCACGGCGGATTACTGCATGATGCGGCTGGGGTTTGGTTATGCGGTGGCGCGGCTGGCAGAAGATGAGTCCGTGCCGGCCACCTTGCAACGCAATTACGCCGCCATGGTGATCAATGCGGCCACGGAAATGTTGGCGGTGGCGCCGGATCACCCGTTGGCGTTGTCATTGAGTGCGGCGTTTGAAGCCAATGTGCTGCGCCGGGTGGGCAAAACGGCGGGCAAGCTGACGCTGGCGGCGGACAGCAATGACGCCATCCAGCCGTTCGAGACTGCGCTCAGGCAAGAAAAGGATCTGGCGATTGTCCGCTATGAATATGCTAACAGCCTGCTTTATACCTATCAGGCAGAGGCGCTGGAGCCGGCATTGACCCAGTTGCAGTTGGCGGCGCAGTTGCCTGCGGGGTTTTCCATGGAGTGGCTCGACCGCGCCTATGCCCGCAAGCGGCTCAAGGAGGTGCTTGCCTGGCGCGATAGTGGCATGAGCTTCAAGCGCTTTGACCGAAAGCGGCGCAAGTACATGCTCAAGGAAAACGTCAATCTCTACGCGGTGACCCTGCCGCCCTTTCTGGTAGAATAAGCCGCTTGATGCCGAACGCCAGAGGTCTGAGGCCTCTGGCGTTCGCCGTCCCGCTTTTAATCAAGGAGACACCATGAAAGTAGGTATTATCGGCGCCGCCGGTCGCATGGGCCGTATTCTGATCGAGGCGACGCTGGCCAATCCTGATACCACCCTGGCGGCGGCGGTGGATGTGCCCGGCTCCAGCCTGATCGGTGCGGATGCCGGTGAGCTGGTGGGCCAGGGCAGCAGTGGTGTGTTGCTGGCGGATGACTTGAGCAAGGTGGTGAACGATGCGGATGTGTTCATCGACTTCACCGTGCCGGAAGCCACGGTTAAAAACCTTGAGGTCTGCCGGGCGGCGGGCACCAAACTGGTGATCGGCACTACCGGGCTGGATGACACCCAGACAGCGGCCCTGCGCGCTGCCAGTGACGATATCGCCATCTGTTTTGCGCCGAATTATTCCATCGGGGTGAATCTGTGCTTCAAGCTTCTGGAAACTGCGGCCCGGATCATGGGCGATGAAGTGGATATCGAAGTGATTGAAGCCCATCACCGGCACAAGATCGATGCGCCGTCAGGCACGGCGTTGCGCATGGGTGAAGTGGTCGCCCAGACCCTGGGGCGTGACCTGAACGCGTGTGCCGTGTATGGCCGTGAAGGCCGCACCGGCGAGCGCGAGCGTCACACCATCGGCTTCGAGACCATTCGTGCCGGCGACATTGTCGGTGACCACACAGTGATGTTCGCGGCGGAAGGTGAGCGGGTGGAAATTACCCACAAGGCCTCCAGCCGTATGTCGTTCGGCCGTGGTGCGGTGCGGGCAGCCGCCTGGCTTGGCGGCCATGACAAGGGCCTGTTCGACATGCAGGACGTGCTCGGCTTGGCCGGGGAAAGCGCCGGTTGGGGCAAGGCCTAGCCGCCTGCCAGGCCCGCCACTGGTCTATCAGCGGGATTGCCGCGTGACAGCGGGGCCACAAAGCCCTAAAATAGCGCGCAGCCCGTGATGGGCGTGCGGGGCGCCGAATGAAGAATTCAGAAAAAAGCGAGGTGGAGGAATCCATCTCGCTTTTTTGCGAGCGCACCCGCCGCAGATCTCCCTATTCCCTATCAGCCTGGAGGTTGCGTTGACGGTTCCCGCCATTCTCGCTCTTGAAGACGGAAGCATCTTTCGGGGTGTTGCAATCGGTGCCACGGGTGAAACCGTGGGTGAGGTGGTGTTTAACACCGCCATGACTGGCTATCAGGAGATCCTGACGGATCCTTCCTATGCCAAGCAGATTGTAACCCTTACCTATCCGCATATTGGTAACACTGGCGTCACTGCCGAGGACGAAGAGTCCTCCCGAATCTGGGCCTCGGGCCTGGTGATTCGTGATCTGGCCATGACAGTGAGCAACTGGCGTAGTGAGCAAACTCTTCCGGACTACCTGCGTGAGCGCAACATTGTTGCCATCGCCGATATCGACACTCGCCGCCTGACGCGCATTCTGCGTGACAAGGGTGCCCAGAATGGTTGCATTCTGGCCGGCGACAATGTGGATGAAGCACAGGCGCTGGCGGCGGCCAAGGGGTTCCCCGGCCTGAAAGGCATGGACCTGGCGAAGGAAGTGAGTGTTGCCGAGTCCTACACCTGGACCGAGTCCACCTGGGATCTTGAGAAAGGTCACACCGAGCAGGGCGAGACCCGCTTCCATGTGGTGGCCTACGACTACGGCGTCAAGCGCAACATCCTGCGCATGCTGGCCGAGCGCGGCTGCAAGCTCACCGTGGTGCCGGCCCAGACGCCCGCGTCCGAGGTGTTGGCCATGAAGCCGGACGGTGTCTTCCTGTCCAACGGCCCCGGTGACCCGGAGCCTTGCGACTATGCCATTGCCGCGATTCAGGAGATCGTTGCCACCGGTCTGCCGGTGTTCGGTATCTGCCTGGGCCATCAATTGCTGGCGCTGGCCAGTGGCGCCAAGTCCATGAAAATGGCCACGGGCCACCACGGCGCCAACCACCCGGTGAAAACCCTGGCGGATGACACGGTGATGATTACCAGCCAGAACCACGGTTTTGCGGTGGATATCGATACCTTGCCGGACAACCTGAAAGTGACCCATGTGTCACTGTTTGACGGCACCTTGCAGGGCATCGAGCGCACCGATGTGCCGGCCTTCAGCTTCCAGGGGCACCCGGAAGCGAGCCCGGGGCCGCGTGACTGCGCGCCGCTGTTCGATCATTTCATCGAGCTGATGGAAGCTAAGTAAAAGCGTCTGACGTCCGACGTCTGACGTCCGACGCAAAGACAATCGCAACATACGTCTGACGGTTAGCGAACTATGCCTAAAAGAACTGACATCAAAAGCATCCTCATTATTGGCGCTGGCCCGATTGTGATCGGCCAGGCCTGTGAGTTTGACTACTCCGGTGCCCAGGCGTGTAAGGCGCTGCGGGAAGAGGGTTTCCGGGTGATTCTGGTGAACTCCAACCCGGCCACCATCATGACCGACCCGGCCATGGCGGATGCCACCTACATCGAGCCGATTACCTGGCAGACCGTGGCCAAGATTATCGAGAAGGAGCGCCCGGACGCGCTGCTGCCCACCATGGGTGGTCAGACCGCACTGAACTGTGCCCTGGACCTGGACCACAATGGGGTGCTGAAAGAGTTCGGCGTGGAAATGATTGGCGCCACCGAAGATGCCATCGACAAGGCGGAAGATCGCTCCCGCTTCGACAAGGCCATGAAAGCCATTGGCCTGGAATGTCCGCGTTCTGCCATTGCCCATAACATGGAAGAGGCCAACGCGGCCCTGCAAGACCTGGGTTTTCCCTGCATTATCCGCCCCAGTTTCACCATGGGTGGCTCCGGCGGTGGTGTGGCGTATAACCGGGAAGAATTCGAGGAAATCTGCCAGCGTGGTCTGGACCTGTCGCCCACCAACGAGCTGTTGATCGACGAGTCCCTGCTGGGCTGGAAAGAGTACGAGATGGAAGTGGTCCGCGACAAAAAGGACAACTGCATCATCGTGTGCTCCATCGAGAACTTTGACCCCATGGGTGTGCACACCGGTGACTCCATCACCGTGGCGCCTGCGCAGACGCTCACCGATAAAGAGCTGCAGATCATGCGCGACGCCTCTCTGGCGGTGCTGCGCGAGATCGGCGTGGAAACCGGTGGCTCCAACGTGCAGTTCGGCATTAATCCGGATAACGGGCGCATGGTGGTGATCGAGATGAACCCGCGGGTGAGTCGTTCCTCGGCGCTGGCCTCCAAGGCCACTGGCTTCCCGATCGCCAAGGTGGCTGCCAAGCTGGCGGTGGGTTATACCCTGGATGAGCTGCAGAACGAGATCACCGGCGGCAAGACCCCGGCGTCCTTCGAGCCGTCCATCGATTACGTGGTGACCAAGATCCCGCGCTTCAACTTCGAGAAGTTTGCCGAAGCGGATGCGGTGCTGACCACCCAGATGAAGTCCGTGGGTGAAGTGATGGCCATCGGCCGTAACTTCCAGGAATCGGTACAGAAAGCGCTGCGCGGACTGGAAACCGAATCCATCGGTTTTGACCCTCATGTGGATCCGGCTGACCCAGACGCCCGTGAGCAAGTGGCGCAATTGCTGTCCACGCCGGGCCCGGAGCGTATCTGGATTGTTGGCGACGCGTTCCGTGTTGGTATGACCGTGGACGATGTGTTCAACATCACCAAGATCGACCGCTGGTACCTGGTGCAAATCGAGGATCTGATTCGTGCCGAGCAGCAATTGGCCGACGGCACCTTCAGTAGCCTGACCCGCGACAGCCTGTACGCGCTCAAGCGCAAGGGCTTTTCCGATGCTCGCCTGGCGCAGTTGCTGGGCGTGAAGGAAGCGGATGTGCGTGGCAAGCGTGAAGAGCTGGGTGTGCTGCCGATCTACAAGCGGGTGGATACCTGCGCGGCGGAATTCGCCACGGATACGGCCTACATGTACTCCAGCTACGATGAAGAGTGTGAGGCCAATCCCACCGACCGTGACAAGATCATGGTTATCGGTGGTGGCCCCAACCGGATTGGCCAGGGCATCGAGTTCGATTACTGCTGTGTGCACGCGGCGTTTGCCATGAAGGACGACGGTTACGAAGCCATCATGGTCAACTGTAACCCGGAAACCGTGTCCACTGATTACGATACCTCCGATCGCCTGTACTTCGAGCCGGTGACGCTGGAAGACGTGCTGGCCATCGTGGCGAAAGAAAAACCCAAGGGTGTGATCGTCCAGTACGGCGGGCAGACCCCGTTGAAGCTGGCCCGTGCCCTGCAGGCTGCCGGCGTGCCGATTATTGGCACCCCGCCGGATGCCATCGATGAAGCGGAAGATCGCGAACGCTTCCAGCAGATGGTCAACAAGCTTGGCCTGAAGCAGCCGCCCAACCGCACCGCCCGCTCCCTGGAAGACGGTGTACGTCTGGCGGAAGAAATCGGTTATCCGCTGGTGGTGCGCCCCTCCTATGTATTGGGTGGTCGTGCCATGGAAATCGTGTACAGCGAAGCGGAGCTGCGTAACTACATGATGAACGCGGTGTCCGTGTCCAACGATTCGCCGGTGCTGCTGGATCGCTTCCTGGATGATGCCATCGAAGTGGATGTGGATGCGGTCTGCGACGGTACCGATGTGGTTATCGGTGGCATCATGCAGCACATTGAACAGGCCGGCGTGCACTCCGGTGACTCCGCCTGTTCGCTGCCGCCGTACTCGCTGGATGAGGATGTGCAGGATGTGATGCGCCAGCAGGCTGCCGATATGGCGCTGGAGCTGGGTGTGGTCGGTTTGATGAACGTGCAGTTCGCCGTGAAAAGCGGTGAGGTGTATGTGCTGGAAGTGAATCCGCGTGCCTCCCGGACAGTGCCGTATGTGTCCAAGTGCATCGGCGTGTCCCTGGCGAAAGTGGCCGCCCGTTGTATGGCCGGCACCAGCCTCAAGGAACAAGGCTTCACCAAAGAGGTCAAACCGCAGCACTATTTCGTGAAAGAAGCGGTGTTCCCGTTTGCCAAGTTCCCGAAAGTCGATCCGATCCTGGGCCCGGAAATGAAATCCACCGGGGAAGTCATGGGTGTGGGAGCGACCTTCGCGGAAGCCTTTGGCAAGGCATCCCTGGGTGCGGGCGAAAAGCTGCCGGAATCGGGTACGGCCTTTATTTCCGTGCGTGAAGTCGACAAGCCTGCGTCTGTGGAAGTGGCTCGCATGTTGATTGAGCGGGGCTTCAGCCTGGTTGCCACCAAAGGCACCGCCAAGGTGTTGGGTGAGGCTGGTCTTGAAGTGAAGGTGGTGAACAAGGTGCTGGAAGGGCGTCCGCATATTGTGGACATGATCAAGAACGACCAGATTGCCCTGATCGTGAATACCACTGAAGGCAAGCAGGCGACCCGTGATTCGTTCGCGATTCGTCGCTCGGCGCTGCAGCACAAAGTGTTCTACACCACGACCATCGCGGCCGCCCATGCGGTGTGTCAGGCGCTGGGGATTAGTGGTGAACCCACTGTTCGTCGCTTGCAGGACCTGCACGCAGAAATGAAATAAATCGTCGTCGGGAGCGCTCGGAGCAGAGTGCTCCGGGCGGTTCCGTTAGCAGCGCCTTTTATTTTGCGCCTGTTAAAAGATACGAGGATAACTATGCAACGTGTACCGATGACCGCCAAGGGTGCCAAAGCCCTGCGCGAGGAACTGGAAAAGCTGAAAAAAGAAGATCGCCCGCGGATTTCTGCTGCGATTGCAGAAGCCCGTGAGCATGGCGACTTGAAAGAAAATGCCGAGTATCACGCTGCCCGCGAACAGCAGGGGTTTTGTGAAGGCCGCATTGGCGATATTGAAGGCAAGCTTTCCAATGCGCAGATCATCGATATTCAGACTATCGAAAATACCGGCAAGGTGATTTTTGGTGTGACCGTGACCATCATTGATGTGGATACGGACGAAACCAAGGTCTACCAGATCGTGGGTGACGACGAAGCCAACATCAAGGAAGGCAAGTTGAGTGTGAACTCACCCATTGCCCGCGGTTTGATTGGCCGTGAAGAAGGCGATGTGGTGCAGATTGATACCCCCGGCGGTACCCGTGAGTACGAAGTCGATCAGGTGGAGCATATCTAGGCGCTTGATGCCCGATGCATGACGCCAGACGACAATAAAAAAGGCGGCGTGATAACACGCCGCCTTTTTTGCTTTTGGCATCCTGCGTAGGGCCTTGGGCGTCAGGCATTCTGATAGCGCAGGATGTTCGACAGTTTGGCGCTGGGCTTTTGGGCCGGGCGGTAGAGCAGGGCGATGTTGCCGATACGCTGGATTAGCTCGGCGCTGCCTTTTTCGGTCAGGGCCTGCACAATGGCGGCGCGGTCGTCGCGGGTTTCTGCGTTGACTTTCACTTTGATGAGCTCGTGATCTTCCAGGCGCAGGTTGAGTTCTTCCACGAAGTTGTCGCTGAGTCCCTTGTCGCCAAAGATCAGAACGGGTTTCAGGTGGTGACCAATACGGCGTAACCGTTTGATGTCCTGGGTAGATAGCGGCACGGTGTAGCTCCAGAAAGGGTTGCTGTGCGCGTATTCTACGTATTACCCGGCCGAAAAGCAGCCGTCATGTGGGTTAGTCATGAGGGCTTGCGAGTACAGAGAATTCAGGAGAGAGGGGCCATGGCGAAGTCCAGCCGTTCCAAGACCAGCAAGGCCTGGTTGAAAGAACATTTCAACGACCCGTGGGTGGCCAAGGCCCAGGAGCAGGGGTATCGCTCCCGGGCCAGTTTCAAGCTGCTGGAAATGCACGAGAAAGACCGTTTGTTCCGGCCGGGAATGACGGTGCTGGATCTTGGCGCTGCGCCGGGGGGGTGGAGCCAGGTGGCGGGCCAGCTGATCGGCGGCAAGGGGACGGTGATTGCCAGTGATATTCTCGCTATGGATGCCCTGCCGGATGTGACCTTCATTGAGGGGGACTTTCGTGAGGATGCGATCTATGAGCAAATCCTTGCGGCGCTGGGGGATCAGCGGGCAGACCTTGTAATGTCCGACATGGCCCCCAATATGAGTGGTAATAGTGCTGTAGATCAGCCGCGGGCCATGTATCTGGCAGAGTTGGCGCTGGATATGGCTGAGCGGGTGCTGGAACCTGATGGCCTGTTTCTGGTCAAGGTATTCCAGGGTGAGGGGTTTGAAGACTACCGCAAAGCGCTGCAAAGCCGTTTCAAGCGCGTCGTCAGCCGCAAACCGGCGGCAAGCCGGGCTCGCTCCACAGAGGTCTATCAGTTGGGTTTTGGCCTGAAATAGGCGGTGAAAGCCGTAAAATGGCTATATTCCTGTCCGAACCGGCATTACGTTGCTTCTGGCAAATGGTGTAAGGTGTAAGAGCCTGCGTTATAGGCTCCAGGCAGGTTCTAAGTTCGTTAGTGTGCGCGCGAGCGCCCGGATTAATCGAGGTCTCCCTTGAACGACATGACCAAGAATATTGTGCTGTGGCTGGTGATTGCCGGCGTCTTGTACGTGGTGGCATCCAGTCTCAGTACGCAGCCTGCAACCACAGATGTGCCCTATTCCACCTTCATTTCGCGGGTAGAAGACGGCAAAGTGCAGGAAGCGAAAATCGGCGAAAGTACGATTACCGGGACCTACACGGATGGTGGCCAGTTCCGCACGGTGAAACCGCCGACGCTGGACACCAATCTGATGCCCACGCTGATCCAGAATGATGTAAACGTGGTGGGCCTGGAGCCCCAGCGTCAGGGCTTTCTGACCCAGCTGTTCCTGTCCGTACTGCCCATTCTGCTGATTCTGGCCATCTTTATCTTCTTTATGCGCCAGATGCAGGGCGGCGGCCGTGGCGGCGGCGGGCCGATGACATTCGGCAAGTCCAAGGCCAAGTTACTGGGCGAAGACCAGATCAAGACCACCTTTGCCGATGTGGCGGGCGTGGAAGAAGCCAAGGAAGAAGTGCAGGAGCTGGTGGAGTTTCTGCGTGATCCGGCTAAATTCCAGCGCCTGGGCGGCAAGATTCCCCGCGGTGTGCTGATGGTGGGCTCGCCGGGTACCGGTAAGACCCTGCTGGCCAAGGCCATTGCAGGCGAGGCCAAGGTGCCGTTCTTCAGCATTTCCGGTTCGGACTTTGTGGAAATGTTTGTGGGTGTCGGCGCCAGCCGTGTCCGTGACATGTTCGAGCAGGCCAAAAAGCATTCCCCCTGCATTATCTTCATCGATGAAATCGATGCGGTGGGCCGCTCCCGTGGGGCCGGCGTCGGTGGCGGTCACGATGAGCGTGAACAGACCCTGAACCAGCTGCTGGTGGAAATGGACGGTTTTGATGGCAACGAAGGCATTATCGTGATTGCCGCCACCAACCGCCCGGACGTGCTGGACCCGGCGTTGCTGCGCCCTGGCCGTTTTGATCGCCAGGTGACGGTACCGCTGCCGGATATCCGTGGCCGTGAGCATGTGCTCAAGGTGCACATGCGTCAGGTGCCGATTTCGGATGATGTGGAGCCAGCGTTGATTGCGCGGGGTACGCCCGGGTTCTCCGGTGCGGACCTGGCCAATCTGGTCAACGAAGCTGCATTGTTCGCCGCTCGCGCCAACAAGCGAATGGTGTCCATGGAAGAGTTTGAGAAAGCCAAGGACAAGATCCTGATGGGCGCCGAGCGTCGCTCCATGGTGATGAACGAAAAAGAAAAGCTAAACACCGCCTTCCACGAAGCGGGCCACGCTATTGTGGGGCGCTTGGTGCCAGAGCATGATCCGGTTTACAAGGTGAGCATTATTCCCCGTGGTCGAGCGTTGGGTGTCACCATGTACCTGCCGGAAGAAGACAAGTACTCCCAGTCCAAGCGTGGTCTGGAATCCTCGATCTGCTCCCTGTTTGGTGGTCGTATCGCGGAAGAAATGACCCTGGGCTTTGACGGTGTAACCACCGGGGCGTCCAACGATATCGAACGTGCTACCAAGCTGGCCCGTGCCATGGTCACCAAGTGGGGCCTGAGCGAGAAAATGGGGCCGCTGGCTTATGAGGAAGAAGAGGGCGAAGTCTTCCTTGGCAAGCAGGTGGGGCAGCGCAAGCATATGTCCGAGCAGACTGCAGAAGAAATCGACCGTGAAGTGCGGGCCATCATCGATGGCTGTTACGGGCGCGCCAAGCAGATCCTGGAAGACAACCGCGACAAGCTGGACCTGATGGCGGATGCGTTGATGCAGTACGAAACCATTGATGCGGCTCAGATCGATGACATCATGGGCGGCCATAAGCCTCGCCCACCAAAAGACTGGCGTGATCAGGGTCCGGGTAACGGTGCCGCCGCCTCCGGCGATGGTGATCAGCCGTCCGGTGACGACCCCATTGGTGGGCCTGCCAACACGCACTGATTCATGATGCATCCAACAACGCTTAGCTGTGGGGCGCGGACACTAGACCTGTCCGCGCCTGTCGTTATGGGGATCCTCAATGTGACCCCCGACTCCTTTTCCGACGGTGGTCGTTACACCGAGCGTGATGCGGCGCTGCGCCAGGCGGAGCAGATGCTACGTGACGGCGCCGCGATTCTCGATGTGGGTGGCGAATCCACTCGTCCGGGGGCGGCGGCGGTGTCTGAACAGGAAGAGCTGGATCGGGTGGTTCCCATTGTCGAGGCGTTAAGCAATGAGCTTGATGCGTTGGTGTCCGTGGATACCAGTACGGCGGCAGTGATCCGTGACAGTGCAGAGGCTGGCGCCGGTCTTATCAATGACGTGCGTTCCTTGCGCCGCCCCGGCGCCATGCAGGCGGCCGCAGCCAGTCAGCTCCCGGTCTGCCTGATGCATATGCAGGGAGAGCCCGGCAGCATGCAGGATAACCCCCATTACGATGATGTGACCGCCGAGGTGGTGGCGTTTCTGCGTGAGCGGATCGCGGCCTGCGAACGGGCGGGTATGACCCGCGAGCGTTTGTTGGTGGATCCGGGGTTCGGCTTCGCGAAAACCGTGTCGCATAATTTGCAGCTTATGCAGGAAATAGCTGAGTTGCAGGCGTTGGCGTTGCCGGTCTTGATTGGTGTATCGCGTAAGTCCCTGTTCGGTAAAGTGCTTGGCCGTGATGTGAGTGAACGGTTGCCTGGCAGTCTGGCGGCGGCCGTTATGTGTGTGGAGCGCGGCGCGATGATCGTGCGTGCCCACGATGTCAAAGAAACCGTGGATGTGGTGCGTTTTGCCCATGCGGTCAGAGAATCACAAAAGGAGTTGTCATGACGCGCAAATATTTCGGCACTGATGGGGTGCGCGGCACGGTGGGGGAGTTTCCTATCACACCGGATTTTGTGCTCAAGCTGGGTTGGGCGGCAGGCAAGGTGCTGGCCGCACGGGGCGGCAGCAAGATTTTGATCGGCAAGGACACCCGTATTTCCGGCTACATGTTCGAGTCGGCCCTGGAGGCAGGGATTTCCGCTGCCGGGGTGGATGTGCGCCTGCTGGGGCCGTTGCCCACACCGGGGATTGCCTATCTGACCCGTACCTTGTCGGCCCAGGCGGGCATCGTTATTTCCGCATCCCATAATCCCTATACGGATAACGGTATCAAGTTTTTCGGTGCAGATGGCCGCAAGCTCAATGACGAGATTGAGCTGGAAATTGAACGTTTGCTGGACGAAGAAATTTCCGTGGTGTCCACGGACCAGATCGGCAAGGTGCGCCGCATTGATGACGCCCGTGGCCGCTACATCGAGTTTTGCAAAAGCACTGTGCCGGGCCTGGATCTCAGCGGCATGAAAATTGTGGTGGATACGGCCAATGGTGCGGCCTACCACATCGCGCCGGATGTGTTTGAAGAGCTGGGCGCAACGGTGGTGCCAATGGCTAACCAGCCCGACGGTTTCAATATCAATCGCGATTGCGGCTCCACACACCCTGAGGCTCTGCAGCGCAGAGTGCTGGAAGAAAAGGCGGATCTGGGGGTGGCGCTGGATGGTGACGCAGACCGGCTGCTGATGGTGGATCATGCGGGCAATCTGGTGGATGGTGACCAGCTGCTGTTCGTGGTGGCTCGAGACCGCAAGGACAATGGCGCAAAAATGGCAGGCGTGGTTGGCACTCTCATGTCCAATTTCGGGCTGGAGCTGGCACTGAAGGCTGAAGGTATTGAATTTGTGCGTGCCAAGGTCGGCGATCGTTACGTCATGGAGCAGCTGGATAAGCGTGGCTGGAGTATTGGTGGCGAATCTTCCGGGCACCTGGTGTGCCTGGATTGCACTTCCACCGGTGATGGCACCGTGTCGGCCCTGCAGGTGCTGGCAGCCTTGTCCCGCCGGAGTGAAAGTTTGGCGGATGCCGTGGCTGATGTTGTCATGCTGCCCCAGCAGATGATCAATGTGCGTGGCCCCAACCGCGATGGTTTTATGGAGCATTCGGACGTGCAGGCGGCGATGGCCAGCGTCGAGGAGCGGTTGGCAGGCAATGGCCGTGTGCTTTTGCGGCCTTCCGGCACGGAGCCATTGGTGCGGGTGATGATAGAAGGTAAAGATGGCGATCAGGTGGCGACGCTCTGTCGTGAACTGGCCGATGTGGTTGAAAAAGCCATTGCCTGACCGCAAGAGCGGTCGGGCTGGTTGGCACAAGAAAAGACTCCAAGGAATCCAACAATGAAAAGAACCCCTCTGGTTGCTGGCAACTGGAAAATGAATGGCGGGCAATCTCTGGTGGCGTCCATGGCGGCGGCCCTGGCGGATTATCAGGGTGCGGCGGATGTGGTCGTATGTCCGCCGTTTCCCTATCTGGTCTCTGCCCGCGAGCAGTTGCCGGAGGCCATTGGCCTGGGGGCGCAGAATGTCAGTGATCAGGCAGACGGCGCCTTCACGGGTGAGGTGTCTGCCTCCATGCTGGCGGAAACGGGTTGCGGTTATGTGATTATTGGTCATTCCGAGCGCCGTGCCTTGTACGCGGAAAGCGATGCGCAGATTGCTGACAAGTTCGCCCAGGTGCAGGCGGCAGGGCTGATTCCCGTCTTGTGTGTGGGGGAAACCCTGGCGGAGCGAGAGGCAGACAATACAGAGGCGGTGGTCTGTGGGCAGCTGCAGGCGGTGATCGATGCGGTGGGCATTGCGGCGTTTGCGAAGGCCGTTGTTGCCTATGAGCCGGTCTGGGCCATTGGTACCGGCAAGACGGCAAGCCCGGAACAGGCTCAGGCCGTGCATGCCTGTTTGCGCCAGTCTTTGGCAGAAAATGACCCGGATATCGCTCAATCGCTGCGGTTGCTTTACGGCGGCAGCGTAAAGGCGGATAATGCCGCCCTTCTATTTGCCCAGTCAGACATCGATGGGGGTCTGATCGGTGGGGCATCGTTAACAGCCGACAGCTTTGTTGCGATCTGTCAGGCGGCGGAATAATTAGAGACGTTATGGATATTGTTGTTCATGTAGTGCACGTGCTGGCAGCCCTTGGGCTGATTGGTCTGGTGCTTATTCAGCACGGTAAAGGCGCGGATGCCGGTGCTTCCTTTGGCGGCGGTGGCTCGCAGACGGTATTCGGGAGCGCCGGTTCCGCAAACTTCCTGACCCGTGCCACGGCGGTGCTGGCGGCGGTTTTCTTTGTGACCAGCCTAGTGTTGGCCTGGATGGCGCGTCAGGAAGCGGATAGCACGCGTAGCTTCCTGCCGGAACTGGAAACCGTCGAGCATCAGGATGTTCCCGTCGTTGACGAGGAGCAATCCGACGTGCCCGCTGGCATGACAGAAGTGCCTGTGGCGCCAGAAGCCAATGAAGGGCAAAAAGAAGTTTCGGATGTGCCTCAAGCTGAGGTAGAATCCCCGGCCCCGGCTGACGCGCCTCAGCCGGAGCAGTAAGTAAGCGTTCTTTGCCGAAGTGGTGGAATTGGTAGACACGCTATCTTGAGGGGGTAGTGAGCTTCGCTCGTGCCGGTTCAAGTCCGGCCTTCGGCACCAATTAGGGAACGTTTTGCTGGTGTGTGTTGTCAGTGAAACGTATGAAGGAAATCGGTGGATTGACCGGCTTTCTTCAGAATCGACCCACGGGTTGATCAGTATCGGGTTATGTGGCTTTTCCCGATGCTAAGGCTTCGAAAAATAAATACTTTTTCGATAATGCCTTGACAGAGTGAGTGCCTCTAAGTATTATTTGCGCTCGATTTTGATGCGGGGTGGAGCAGTCTGGTAGCTCGTCGGGCTCATAACCCGAAGGTCGTAGGTTCAAATCCTGCCCCCGCTACCACTTAGAGGAACCAGAAAAACATCTCTGGTTCAAAGCGGACAAAAAGCCCCTCTAGCAGGGGCTTTTTGTTATCCGCAAACCGACCCGGTTAGTGGGAATGGGCGGTGGATACACGGTCGTTGTGCGGCAAAGCTGCAATCGCTGTGACATCCTCGGGCCCATTTTTTGTTTGTACCGTCGGAAAGTTTTATGTCAAAACGCACGGAACAATTAACGGAGCTGCTCGCTCCGGTAGTGGAAGATCTGGGCTTCGTGCTCTGGGGTGTTGAATACATCCAGGGGCGCGGGGCTGTTCTGCGTGTATTTATTGACCATGCAGACGGTATCTCGGTAGATAATTGCGCGGCCGTGAGTCACGAAGTCAGCGGCGTGCTGGATGTGGAAGATCCGATTTCCGGTGAATATAACCTTGAGGTGTCTTCACCGGGCATGGATCGGCCCATGTTCGAAATTGCGCAGTATGTCGATTACATCGGTGAAGATGTGCAGCTCAAGTTGCTGGCACCGGTAAGCGGCAAGCGCAAAATGACGGCGGCCATTGTGGCCGTGGATGGCGATACGCTGGTGGTGGAGCTGGATGGCGAAACCTTGCGTGTTCCTTACAGTCAGGTAGATCGTGCCCGGTTGCAGCCCCGCTTCGACTGAGTACGCCCTGAAGAACTTTAGTCTTTGTAAAGGCCTGGCCATGAACAAAGAGATCCTGCTGGTAGCGGAAACCGTATCAAACGAGAAAGGTGTAAGCCGAGACGTAATCTTCGAGGCCATTGAACTGGCACTCGCGGCGGCCACCAAGAAACGTTTCAAGCAAGAAGACGTAGAAATTCGTGTGGAGATTGACCGGGTGTCCGGCAATGCCAGGAGTTTCCGTGTATGGCACGTGGTGCCAGACGAGGAGCTCTACGAGTTTGGCAAGCAGCTGACACTGGATGAAGCGCACGAGCAGGATGCGTCGTTGCAGATCGGTGATACCTGGGAAGAGGAAGTTGAATCCGAAGCCTTTGGCCGTATCGCTGCACAGACTGCCAAGCAGGTTATCGTACAAAAGGTACGTGAAGCCGAGCGCCGTCAGATTGTTGAAGAATATCGTGATCGCATTGGCGACCTGGTTAGCGGCACGGTGAAAAAAGCGACCCGGGATTCCATTATTCTGGATCTCGGTGGCAATGCTGAAGCGCTGATTACCCGCGAGCACATGATTCCCCGTGAAGCGGTTCGTCAGAACGACCGCATCCGCGCCTACCTGTTGGGTGTAAATGAGGAAAACCGGGGGCCGCAGCTGTTCGCCAGCCGCGCTTGCCCGGACATGCTGATCGAATTGTTCAAGATCGAAGTGCCGGAGATCGGTGAAGAGCTGATCGAGATCAAGGGTGCTGCCCGTGATCCGGGGTCCCGCGCCAAGATTGCCGTGAAAACCAATGATCAACGCATTGATCCAGTGGGTGCCTGTGTGGGTATGCGCGGCGCGCGTGTCCAGGCGGTGTCCAATGAGTTGGCCGGTGAGCGTATCGATATCGTCCTGTGGGACGACAACCCGGCGCAGCTGGTGATCAATGCCATGCAGCCGGCGGAAGTGGCTTCCATCGTGATGGATGAAGAAAGCCATTCCATGGATATCGCCGTGGAAGACGAATCCGCACTGGCCCAGGCTATCGGCCGCAGCGGGCAGAACATTCGCCTGGCCTCCGAGCTGACCGGCTGGGAACTCAACGTCATGACTATTGATGACGCTGAGACCAAACAGGAAGAAGAAGCGGAACAGGCCTTGCAGACGTTCATCAATGAGTTGGACGTTGACGAAGATGTGGCCGGTGTACTGGTTGATGAAGGTTTCTCTACCCTCGAAGAAGTGGCCTATGTGCCTGAGGAAGAGATGCTGGCAATTGATGGTTTTGATGAAGAGATCGTGGAGCTGTTGCGCCAGCGCGCCAAAGACGCGCTGTTGACCAAGGCCCTGGTGTCTGAAGAGAAGTTTGAACAGGCCGAGCCTGCGGAAGACCTTCTGAACATGGAAGGTATGGACCGTGAGTTGGCCGTTGAATTGGCTTCCCGTGGCATTGTCACGATGGAAGACCTCGCCGAACAGGCGGTGGATGACCTGCTGGAAATTGAAGGCCTGAGCGAAGAACGTGCAGCCGAGTTGATCATGACTGCACGGGCTCCCTGGTTTGAAGGCGAAGACGAAGCCGGGGCATAACCGCCCCTTTTCAGGCTGATCAAGCAGGCACCATCAGAGACGGACAGGAGAGTGTTGCTGACATGGCAGAAACGACCGTAAAGAAACTGGCCGACATCGTAGGGACGCCCGTCGAGAAGCTGCTCACGCAGATGAAAGACGCAGGCTTGCCCCATGGCGATGCCAGCGAAGTGGTCTCCGATGAACAGAAGCAGCAGCTACTGGCGCATCTGCGCAAGTCTCATGGTGCCCAGGACGAAAGCAGTGGAAAGAAAATTACGCTGAAGCGTAAATCCACCAGCACCATCAAGACCACCGGCGCTGCCGGCAAGTCCAAGACCGTGAACGTGGAAGTGCGCAAGAAGCGCACCTACGTGAAGCGCGATGTACTGGAAGCGGAAGAGCGTGAAGAAGCAGAACGCCTGGCGGCTGAAGAAGCTGCACGTGCTGCGGAAGAAGAGAAACGCGCGGCAGAAGAAGCCGCCAAACGTGCTGCGGATGATGAAGCGGCACGGTTGAAGGAAGACGAAGCACGCGCCAAGGCTGAGCAGGAACGCAAAGCTGCCGGCGAAAAAGCGGCGGAAGAAAAGAGCAAACGCGTTTCTGTGCCCAAGGTTTCTGCAACCAAGAAACCGGCCAAGGAAGAAACGCCGGAAGAAAAAGCCAAGCGCGAAGAAGCCGAGCGCAAGCAGCGTGAAGCTGATGAAGCCAAGCGCAAGCAGGAAGCGGAAGCCCGCAAGAAAGCGGAAGAAGAAGCGGCTCGCCGCACCGCTGAAGAAGCGGCCCGCATTGCAGCTGAACTGGAACAGCGTGGCGAGCAGGAAGAGAAGAAGCCTGCTGCGGAAGACGAAAAGGACAAAGGTTCGTCCATCGTTAATGCTGCCCAGGAAGCCAGCTACCAGCGTGAAGAGCGCCAGTCTCGCCGTCGTCGTCGCAAACCCAAGGTTGCGGGCGTTGTGCACGGCAAGATGAAGAGCTCCATGAACAAGCAGCATGGCTTTAAAACGCCGACGGAGAAGAAAATCTACGAAGTCGAAGTTCCAGATACTATTACTGTGACCGACCTGGCCCAGCGTATGAACGTCAAGGCCAAGTCGTTGATCAAGTCCCTGATGAAGATGGGCGAGATGGTCACTGTCAATCAGCCGATCGATCAGGAAACCGCCTTCCTGTTGGTGGAAGAGATGGGGCACAAGCCCATTGCCAGCAAAGGGCAGGAAGAGCTGCTTGAAGATCATCTGGCCGCGGATCTGGTTACCCGTGAAGGCGTGGATTCCGAGCACCGTGCGCCTGTTGTTACCATTATGGGCCACGTGGACCACGGTAAGACTTCCCTGCTGGACTATATCCGTAAAGCCAAGGTGGCAAGCGGTGAAGCCGGCGGTATTACCCAGCACATTGGTGCGTACCACGTTGAGCACGAGAAGGGCATGATTACCTTCCTCGATACTCCTGGCCACGCGGCCTTTACCGCCATGCGTGCCCGTGGTGCCAAAGCCACGGATATCGTGGTGATTGTGGTGGCGGCCGATGACGGCCTGATGCCGCAAACCGAAGAAGCGATCAATCACGCGAAAGCATCCGGTGCGCCGATCATTATTGCGGTCAACAAGATCGATAAAGAGCAGGCGGATCCTGATCGCGTGCGTAACGAGATGGCGACCAAGGATGTGATTCCGGAAGAGTGGGGTGGCGAATACCAGTTCATCAATGTGTCGGCCCATACCGGCCAAGGCATCGATGACCTGCTGGATGCCATTCTGTTGCAATCTGAATTGCTGGAGCTTCAGGCTCAGGCGTCTGGTTCAGCCACTGGTGTGGTGATTGAATCCCGTATCGAGAAAGGTCGCGGTACCGTTGCTTCCATTTTGGTTCAGGGCGGCGAGCTGCAGATCGGTGACATGCTGCTGGCCGGTGCCCACTTTGGCCGCGTGCGGGCGATGATCGATGAGAACGGCAAGCCGATCAAAAAAGCCGGCCCGTCTATTCCGCTGGAAGTGTTGGGCCTGAATGGCGCACCGGAAGCCGGTGAGCAGATCCAAGTTGTGACCGACGAGCGTAAGGCGCGGGAAGTGGCCGAGTTCCGTCAGGAACGTGACCGTGAGCTCAAACTCAAGCGTCAACAGGCATCCAAGCTGGAAAACCTGTTTGAAAATATGGGCAGCGCAGAAACCAAAACCGTCAACATCGTGTTGAAGACCGATGTGCGCGGTTCACTGGAAGCGCTGACCAGTGCCCTGAATGATCTGGGCACTGATGAAGTGAAGGTGAATCTGGTCTCCAGCGGCGTGGGTGCGATCAACGAATCCGACGTCAACCTGGCGATGACCAGTGAAGGTGTGTTGCTGGGCTTTAACGTTCGTGCAGATTCCAAGGCCAAGAAAACCTGCGAGCAGGAAGGCATTGATCTGCGCTACTACAGCGTGATTTATGAGCTGATTGATGACGTGAAGCAGGCCATGAGTGGTTTGCTGGCGCCGGAAAAACGCGAAGAGATCCTTGGCGTGGCCCAGGTGCGCGACGTGTTCCGTTCTTCCAAGTTCGGTGCGGTTGCTGGTTGTATGGTGGTGGAAGGTACGCTGTACCGGAACCGTCCGATCCGCGTTCTGCGCGACGATGTGGTGGTCTTCGAAGGCGAGCTGGAATCCCTGCGTCGCTTCAAGGACGATGTGCCTGAAGTGCGTAACGGCATGGAGTGTGGCATCGCGGTGAAGAGCTACAACGACGTGAAGGAAGGCGACAAGATCGAAGTCTTCGAAGTGAAGGAGGTGGCGCGCTTCCTGTAAGGAGTGTGCCCGAACCCTGCTATGAGCCGTCATCGCCGCCCCCAGGGCTTTAACCGCACCGACCGTATCGCTGACCAGATTCAGCGTGAACTGTCCCGGTTGCTGCAGTTTGAAATGAAAGACCCGCGGGTCAATCTGGCGACGATTCAGGATGTCACGGTTTCCCGCGATCTGTCCTATGCCGAGGTGTATTTCACCTTGCTGGGACAGGGTGAAGAAGCCGGCGTGGAAGCCGAAGAAGCGCTGGTCAAGGCCAGCGGCTTCCTGCGCAGCAGCCTGGCGAAGAGCCTCAATACCCGCACCACGCCCAAATTGCGTTTCCATTACGACATGACCCCGGAGCGGGCGGCACATCTGTCGCAGTTGATTGATGATGCCCGTGCCGAAGACCGGGAGTTGCGTCCGGAAGACGACGAAACCGGAAACAACGAGTAACTCGGAGCTGTCAGGTGGCAAAGCGTCGTCCCAGAGGCCGTGATCTCAACGGCATCCTGTTATTGGATAAATCGTCCGGCGTGAGCAGTAATGGCGCGCTGCAGATGGCCAAGAAAATGTTTGCCGCTGCCAAGGCGGGGCATACCGGTAGTCTGGATCCGCTGGCCACCGGCATGTTGCCGATTTGTTTTGGTGAAGCCACCAAGTTCAGCCAGTTTTTGCTGGAATCCGACAAGAGTTACCGGGTCACCGCCAAGCTGGGTGTGACCACGGAAACCGGTGACGCCGACGGCGATGTGGTGGAAACCACCGAGGTGAACGCGTCGTCCGCCCAGATCGAGACGGCCTTATTGTCGTTCAAGGGCGACATCGAACAGATCCCCAGCATGTATTCGGCCATCAAGCACGAGGGGGTGCCGCTGTACAAGCTGGCCCGCGAGGGCAAGACCGTGGAGCGCAAGCCGCGGCCGGTGACCATTTACGACCTGCGAATTTTGCGCATCGATGGTGATGAGGTGGAGTTCGAGGTGGATTGCTCCAAAGGCACTTATGTGCGCTCTCTGGTGGAAGATACCGGCGCACTGCTGGGTTGCGGTGGCCATGTAACGGCGCTGCACCGCCTGTCGGCGGGGCCTTATCCCGCGGAGCGCATGCTGACTCTGGAGCAGCTGGGCAAGATCAAGGAAACCGGCGGGTTCGAGGCAATCGACGAACTGCTCTTGCCTTTATCTACCAGCGTGGCAGACTGGCCGCGCGTTGAACTGGGTGACAATGCGGCGTATTACCTGCAGCAGGGTCAGCCAGTGATGGCCTCAGACCGTCCTCTGGACGGCTGGGTCAGCGTTTATCAGGCATCCAGTGGTGAATTTCTGGGTGTCGGAGAAGTATTGGAAGACGGGCGGATTGCCCCTCGTCGTCTGATCGCAGGCGGAGCTTCCTGAGGGGACTGGCCTGATTAATGACGGCAGCTATAAATATGCATGGCTGGCCGTGACCTTAATTGAGCATATTGGAGAAGCAACATGGCGTTAACCGCTGAACAGAAAGCTGAGATCCTGAAAGAGCATGGCCGCAAAGAGAACGACACCGGTTCCCCGGAAGTTCAGGTGGCTCTGCTGAGCGCCAACATCAATGGCCTGCAGGATCACTTCAAAGGCCACAAGAAGGATCACCACAGCCGTCGTGGTCTGATCCGCATGGTAAACCAGCGTCGTAAGCTGCTGGACTACCTGGCCAAGAAAGACCGCACCCGTTACCTCCAGCTGATCGAAAAGCTGGGTCTGCGTCGCTAACAGGCCGTAGATTGGGTAACCACAACAGAAGCTCGGCATTTGCCGGGCTTCTGTTGTTTTGGGGCAAGCAATAAATTCCTCGCCTCAGACAAGAAGGGGTGTTGGTATGGGCCTGAGGCTGTGGTGTTTCGGAGCCTGAGGCGCGCGAGGCGTGATGCGTGATGCGTTTCTGGTTATGATGCGCGAGCGGAAGAAGATTGTTTATTAGAGGCATGGGCCTCGAAGACTGTTGTGAAGAAGAGAGAAGAGACGAGATATGTTTAATAAAATCACCAAGCAAATTCAGTTTGGCCGTGACACCGTCACCCTGGAAACCGGGCAGATCGCCCGCCAGGCAACTGCCGCTGTCATGGTCCGTATCGGTGACACCGAAGTGCTTGTCACCGTGGTGGGCAAAAAAGAAGCCAATCCAGGGCAGAACTTCTTTCCCCTGACCGTTAACTATCAGGAAAAGACCTACGCAACCGGCCGTATTCCCGGTGGCTTTCTGAAGCGTGAAGGCCGCCCCAGCGAAAAAGAAACGCTGACCTGCCGCCTGATCGATCGCCCGATTCGCCCGCTGTTCCCCAATGGCTTCATGAATGAAGTGCAGGTTGTGGCCACCGTGATGTCTTCGGACAAGAACCGTGACCCGGATATCGCTGCCCTGATCGGTACCTCCGCTGCCCTGTCCATTTCCGGGATTCCGTTCAATGGCCCCATCGGCGCCGCCCGTGTGGGTTACAAGGATGGCATGTACATCCTGAACCCGAGCTACACCGAACTGGCCGAGTCTGCGCTGGATCTGGTTGTGGCTGGCACCGAGCCTGCGGTACTGATGGTGGAATCGGAAGCGCAGGAGCTGTCTGAAGACCAGATGCTGGGTGCGGTATTGTTCGGCCATATGGAAATGCAGCCGCTGATCCAGGGCATCAAGGAATTCGCTGCCGAAGTGGGCACCGAGACCTGGGACTGGAAACCGGCTGAGCAGAACGAAACCCTGAAGGCCGCCATCAAAGACAAATTCGCCGCGGCGCTGGGCGAGGCTTACACCATCACCGAGAAGATGGCCCGTTACGCCAAGGTTGGCGAGCTGCGCGAAGCCTGTGTGGCTGAATTTGCCACCGGCGAAGAAGGTGCTCCGGAAGCCGGCGAAGTGAAAGAGCTGTTCGGCAAGATCGAAAAGAGCGTAGTGCGTGAAGCCGTGGTATCCGGCAAGCCGCGTATCGACGGCCGTGCTCTGGACGCTGTCCGTGCAATCGATTGTCAGGTGGGCACCCTGGCCAAAACCCACGGTTCTGCGTTGTTCACCCGTGGTGAAACCCAGGCCATCGTGACGGCCACTCTGGGTGGCATGCGCGATGCCCAGTTCATCGATGCGCTGGAAGGGTCCCGCCAGGATCACTTCATGCTGCAGTACAACTTCCCTCCGTACTGTGTGGGCGAGACCGGCTTTATCGGCTCTCCGAAACGTCGTGAAATCGGCCACGGCCGTCTGGCGCGTCGTGGTGTGGAAGCCGTTGTGCCCAGCGTGCAGGACTTCCCGTACACCGTTCGTGTGGTTTCCGAGATTACCGAATCCAACGGTTCGTCCTCCATGGCGTCCGTGTGCGGTACTTCCATGGCGCTGATGGATGCGGGTGTTCCGCTGACCGCGCCGGTGGCGGGTATTGCCATGGGGCTGGTGAAGGAAGAAGACGGTCGCTATGCGGTCCTGTCCGATATCCTCGGTGACGAAGATCACCTCGGCGACATGGACTTCAAGGTGGCGGGTACGGCCCGTGGCGTTACGGCCCTGCAGATGGACATCAAGATCGAAGGTATCACCGAAGAGATCATGGAGAAGGCGCTGAACCAGGCGAATGCCGGCCGTCTGCATATTCTGGGTGAAATGAACAAGGCGATCTCCGAGTCTCGCTCCCAGGTGTCTGACAACGCGCCGACCCTGCTGACCCTGAAGATCAACCCGGACAAGATTCGTGATGTGATCGGTAAAGGTGGTGCGACCATTCGTGCGCTGACCGACGAAACCGGTTGTACCATCGATATCGAAGACGACGGTAGCGTGAAAATCTACGGTGAAACCCGTGAAAAAGCGGATGAAGCCGTGCGTCGTGTGGAAGAAATCACTGCTGAAGCTGAAGTGGGCGTGATCTACGAAGGCAAGGTAACCCGTGTTGTCGATTTCGGTGCGTTTGTGGCGATCATGCCTGGCACTGAAGGCCTGCTGCACATCTCCCAAATTGCTGAAGAGCGCGTAGAAAAAGTGACTGACTACGTGAACGAAGGCGAGATCATCAAGGTGAAAGTCCTTGATGTGGATCAGCGTGGTCGCATCAAGCTGTCCATGAAGGAAGCCAAAGAAGATTAATTTCTCTTTTTGCTTGTAAAGAAGGGTCGGCATTTGCCGGCCCTTTTTTTATGCGCGGGAAAGGCGGGAACGACGGCCAGTTCTGCAAACAGTAATGGCCTGGCCGTAAAAGGCGGCTGGCGTCAGGCCAATGAGTGCAGTGTAACGGCGGGGCAAATGAAAACGGCGCAGGGGGTGATTAGCCCGCTGCGCCGTTTCTTGTTGCTGTTGTGGCTTATTTATTCTGGCGGGTCTCGATAAGCTGGTCCACCACGCCGGGGTCGGCCAGGGTGGAAGTATCGCCCAGGCTGTCCAGTTCATCGGCGGCGATCTTGCGCAGGATGCGACGCATGATCTTGCCGGAGCGGGTTTTCGGCAGGCCCGGGGCAAAGTGGATCAGGTCGGGCTTGGCAATGGGGCCGATTTCCTGGGTGACCAGGTCCCGCAGGGCCTGAACCAGTTCTTCGCTGCTTTCCTTGCCGGCCATCAGTGACACATAGGCATAGATGCCCTGGCCTTTGACGTCATGTTGATAGCCGACCACGGCGGCTTCGGAGATGCTGGGGTGCAGCACCAGGGCTGATTCAATTTCGGCAGTGCCCAGGCGGTGGCCAGACACGTTGAGCACGTCGTCCACCCGGCCGGTGATCCAGTAGTAGCCATCTTCATCACGGCGAGCGCCATCACCGGTGAAATAGCAGTCCTTGTAGGCGCTGAAATAGGTGTCGATCAGGCGCTGGTGATCGCCATAGACTGTCCGGATCTGGCTGGGCCAGCTGGCCTTGATGACCAGATTACCGGAGGCCGCGCCGTCCAGTTCCTTGCCGTCCGGGTCCATCAGCCCGGGCTGCACACCGAACATGGGCAGGGTGGCCGAGCCGGCTTTCAGGTCCACAGCGCCGGGCAGGGGCGCAATCATGATGGCGCCGGTTTCGGTCTGCCACCAGGTGTCCACAATCGGGCAGCGGGAATTACCGACTATCTTGTAGTACCACTCCCAGGCTTCCGGGTTGATGGGTTCGCCCACTGTGCCCAGCAGCTTCAGGCTGGCGCGGGAGGTCTGCTCCACAGGGGCGTCCCCCAGCCCCATCAGGGCGCGAATGGCGGTGGGGGCAGTGTAGAAAATATTGACCTTGTGTTTGTCCACCACCTGCCAGCAACGGGAGGCATCGGGATAGGTGGGTACGCCTTCGAACATCAGGGTGGTGGCGCCGTTGGCCAGTGGGCCGTAGACGATGTAGCTGTGCCCGGTGATCCAGCCCACATCGGCGGTGCACCAGTAGATGTCGCCGTCCTGATAGTCGAACACGTATTTATGGGTCAGGGCGCTGTTGAGCAGGTAGCCGGCGGTGGTGTGCACCACCCCTTTGGGTTTGCCGGTGGAGCCGGAAGTGTACAGGGTGAACAGCGGGTCCTCAGCCTCGACCCACTCCGGTTCGCAATCGGTGGAGGCGTCGGCCATGGCCTCGTGGTACCAGACATCGCGGGGCGTTTGCCAGGCCACGTCACCACCGGTGCGTTTCACGGTCAGGCAGGTATGCACGCAGTCGACGCCGTCCAGCGCCTTGTCCGCATTCACTTTCAGCGGAATCGCCTTGCCACCGCGTACCCCTTCGTCGGCGGTAATCAGTGCGCAGGCTTCGGCGTTGAGGATACGGTCTTTCAGGGCTTCCGGAGAGAAGCCGCCAAACACCACAGAATGAATGGCGCCGATACGGGCGCAGGCCAGCATGGCGTAGGCCGCTTCGGGAATCATGGGCATGTAGATAACGACGCGGTCGCCTTTTTTCACGCCCCGGTTCTTGAGCACGTTAGCGAATTTGCTTACTTCCTCGAACAGCTGTTGATAGCTGATGTGCTTGTCCTGATCGGGCTCGTCGCCTTCCCAGATAATCGCGGTTTGATTGGCGCGCTCAGGCAGGTGGCGATCGACGCAGTTATAGCAGGCATTCAGGGTGGCGCCCTTGAACCAGGCCGCCCGGCCTTCACTGAAGTTCCATTCGCTGACGGTGTCCCAGGGGGTCTTCCAGTCCAGAAACTGTTCGGCGCGCTCGGCCCAGAAGGTGTCCGGGTCGTTGATGGATTGGGCGTACCAGCGGTCGTAGGTGTCGCGGTCCATCAGGGTCTGTTTTTTATACTCGGCGGGAACAGGGTGAATATGTACTTGGGACATTAGGGCCTCCTTGGGATACTGCCTGCCAGTTTCCATCATTATTATGGCTACGCCTGCCCGGGGGTATTCCACCATGGTCTTATAGGGTGTTGTGAGGGTAGACGTTGTGTTCCAAGAGTAAACAAAGCGTTGCTTAATGACCAATGCCCAAGCGGACAAAAGAGGCAATGTATACAGGGAAAGCAGTAAAAAGCGGCAGGCAAAAAAAACGCCGGCAGGGCCGGCGTTTTATCAAAAATTCAGAGCCAATTCGGGATCAGGCAACCTGAACCGGAATTGCATCGCTGGTGCCTTTCACTTCATTGCCTTCGGCCATGTAAATCAGGCTTGGCTTGAAGTTGATCAGTTCCGCGCTGGAGTAACTGGCGTAAGCGCAAATGATCACGCGGTCACCGGGCTGGGCCTTGTGAGCGGCGGCACCGTTGACGGAGATGATTTTGGAGCCCGCTTCGCCACGGATTGCGTAGGTTTCGAAACGCTCACCGTTGTCGATGTTGTAGATCTGGATCTGTTCGTATTCCAGGATACCCGCCATGTCCATCAAATCGCCATCAATGGCGCAGGAGCCTTCGTACTCGAGCTCCGCGTGGGTGACACGAGCCTGATGGAGTTTTGCTTTCAGCATGGTGCACTGCATGTTGGTTACCTCTCAAGCGACCCGAAACCTGCTGTAAACGCCGTATGGTGGGCATGCAGGCACTTCAAGGGGCCGGAAGTATGCATGAATCACCGGTCACGCACAACGGCCAGAGATATATTGTCGATCAATCGCGTTGACCCTAGTTTCGCGGCGACGGCGGCCACCAGGTCAGTGTCCTGCGGGCCCGCCGGCGCCAGGGTTTTGGCGCTGACGATGGTCAGATAGTCCACGCTGAACCCGGCAGTATCGAGCGATTGGCTGATGCGGCTTTCCAGCGCCCGGTAGTCCCGCTCGCCGGCGTCGATGTCGGCTTTCAGCTGTTGCAGGTGTGCATAGAGCTGTGGGGCGAGTGTGCGCTCACTGTCGCTCAAAAAGCCGTTTCGCGAGCTGCGCGCCAGGCCATCCGTTTCGCGGCTGGTGGCGGCACCGACGATTTTCACCGGGAACAGTAGCTCTTCACACATGCGGCGCAGAATGGCCAGCTGCTGGAAGTCCTTTTCACCGAATACGGCCACGTCCGGTTGCACGATGTTCAGTAGCTTGGAGACCACGGTGGTGACGCCCCGGAAGTGCCCTTCGCGGCTGGCGCCACACAGGTAGTCGCCCAGCTGGTCCACGTCCACCCAGGTCTGGTTCTGGCCGAGCGGGTACATTTCCTCGACGGATGGCGCAAACAGCAGGTCGGTGCCGGCCTCGACCAGGGCGGCGGCATCGGCGTCCAGGGTGCGTGGGTAGCGGTCGAAGTCTTCGTTGGGGCCGAACTGGGTGGGGTTCACAAAGATCGATACCACCACCACGTCGCAGCGGGCGCGCGCCTCGCGAATCAGGCTGATATGGCCGTCGTGCAGGTTACCCATGGTGGGGACAAAGCCCACGGTCTGGCCTTTGTTGTGCCACCCGCGGACATATTCACGGACCTGGGCGACGGAGTGAACGGTTTGCATGGAAATCCTCGCTGAGACGCAACACGCAACAGGCTTGCAACGCGTTGGGGGCGTGAAGCGTGACGCGTGCTGCGGTCTTTTAAAAACAGTGTTCGTCGGCCGGAAAGCTGCCGTCTTTCACGGCGGCGTCATAGGCCTTGAAAGCGGCGCGCATATCGCCGGTGTCCGCCATGAAATCGCGCACGAAACGGGCCGGTTTGCCGGGGCTGATGCCGAGCATGTCGTGCATCACCAGTACCTGGCCGTCGCATTCCGGCGCAGCGCCGATGCCGATCACCGGGGCGGCGACCTGGCGGGCAATCTCCGCGCTGAGTGCGCGCGGTACGCACTCCAGTACGAACAGGGCTGCGCCGGCCTGATCCAGTATTTTGGCGGCGTCGAGCAGCTCGGCGGCGCCGTCGTCATCTTTGCCCTGCACCCGGTAGCCGCCCAGCGAGTTCACCGCTTGCGGGGTCAGGCCCAGGTGGGCGCAGACAGGAATGCCGTTGCGATTCAGGATCTCAATGGCGTCGGCCAGCCAGGCGCTGCCTTCCAGTTTCACCATGTTGGCGCCGGCCTGCATCAGGGCAGTGGCGGCTTCCAGGGTACGTTCCAGGGTGGCGGCGCCCATAAAGGGAACATCAGCAATGACCAGGCTGCCCTGGTTGCCGCGGACCACGCATTCGGTGTGGTAGACCATTTGTTGCAGGGTCACCGGGACGGTGCTGGTCTGGCCCTGGATGACATTGCCCAGAGAGTCGCCGACCAGAATGGCTTCCACGCCCGCTTCGGAAATCAGCCTTGAGAAGCAGGCATCGTAGGCGGTGAGCACAGAAAACTTGCCGCCTTCCTGTTTGCGTTTTTGCAGGGTGCGAATGGTGATGGACATGGGATACCTCCCAGGGAAATCAGTTGAAAGTTGAAAGTTGAAAGTTGAAACGCGGTCCAGTCTGTTGCTGCGTACAGGCTGTGCCCGCGGTCATGTCAAAAGTTTCGCGGGCAGCTGGCAATGCGCCTGTCCGCGCTCTTGAACTTTCAACTTTGAACTTTCAACTCAGTCCACTAGTGGCCGGGGGTTAAAATAGTGGCGACCGGAGCGGATGTCCAGCAACTCGCTGATCAGTTGCTGGTAGTCACGGTCGTGGTTGACCAGATCGATTTCCGCCGCGTTGACGATGAGCAGCGGGGCGCGGTCATAAAAATGGAAGAATTCGGTATAGGCGTTGCTGAGTTTATCCAGATAATCGCTGGCGATGCCTTGTTCGAAATCGTTGCCCCGATGGCCGATGCGCTGGCGTAGTACCTGGGGCGGTGCCTGCAGGTAAATCACCAGATCCGGCCTGGGCGCGTCCACGGTCAGGTGATCGTCCACGTTGCGGTACAGCTCGAATTCATCTTCGTCCAGGGTGACCTGGGCAAACAGCCGGTTCTTGTCGATCAGGAAGTCCGCAATCCGTGGCCCGGCAAACAGGTCCTGCTGCTGGATCTGGCGCAGCTGATCGGCACGCTGAAACAGAAAGAACAGCTCGGTCTGCAGGGCGTAGCGAGCCGGGTCCTGATAGAAACGGGTCAGGAATGGATTGTCGTCGGCCTGTTCCAGTAACAGGTCATAGCCGAAGGTCATGGCCAGGCGCTTGGCAAGGCTGGTTTTGCCGGCGCCGATGGGGCCTTCCACGGCGATGAAGCGGGGCAGGGTGCCGGCGGTGCGGCGCTGTTCAATCCGTTCAGTGAGGGTCTTTTCGTTCAATGAGTGCATCGCGGTCCAGTTCTGCCAGCGGTGAAAGCGTTTGTTCGGCTACCTGACTGAGAAAACTACCCAGTGCAGTGCCGTCGGGCAAGTGGCAGTGCGGGGCGATTTCCAGCAAAGGGTGCAGGACAAAGGCGCGACGGTGCATCTGTGGGTGAGGTACCTGGAGGTCGGGGGTGTCGATAGGCTGATCGTCGATCAACAAAATATCCAGGTCCAGAGTGCGTTCGCCCCAGTGGCGCAAGCGTTGTCGTCCAGCAGCCAGTTCCAGTGCCTGCAGGCTGTGCAGCAGGGCGTGGGGCGTCAGCGTGCTGTGTACTTCGGCGACCGCGTTGACGTAGTCGGGCTGGTCCTGGGGGCCGATGGGGGCACTGCTGTACAAGCGGGAGTGGTGCTGCAGGGTGATTCCGGGTAGCCGAGCCATGGCCAGCAGCGCGCTGATCAGCCGTTGTGCCGGCTGATCCAGATTACTGCCAAGGCCAATGAACGCCTGCATTAATTATCCGCAGCAGGCTTCGGGCGGCGCCGACGGCGACGGCGTTTGTTGCCGCCGCCCCCCTGGTTGCCCAGCTGACTGATCATGTCCCGGCGGCCGCTTTCATCTTCTTCCTGATAGCGGGTCCACCAGTCACCCAGCCCGGCCTTGATCTCTCCGCTCTGCTCACGCAGTAGCAGAAAATCGTAGGCGGCACGGAAGCGAGGATGTTCCATCATCGCATCGGCGCGGCGCCCGGCCCGTTTGTCCAGACGCAGCTGCAATTCCCACATCTCACGCATCACGGTGGAGAAGCGACGGGGAATGGCGGTGTGTTTTATTTGCTGGTTGAGGGCGCGGGTGGCGGCTTTGTGCAGTGCCTGGGCCGGCGGCAAGCCGCTGGACAGGTAGCCACCGAAGCGCTGCTGAATGACCGGCCACAGCAGTACCGCATAGATAAAGGCCGGAGTGACGGGTTTGTCCATCAGCAGGCGGCGGTCGGTGTTGTCCATGGCGGCCAGCAGCATGGCTTCCCAGGTCTCGCCCTGGTCGCCTTCAAGCGCTTGCTGGGTTTCCGGGAACAGGAAGCGGAACAGACCCAGCTCCTGTAGCTGCTCATAGGAGGCGCGGGCGTGGCCGCTGAGGAACAGCTTGAGCACTTCATCAAACAGACGGGCGGCGGGGACCTGCAGAAGCAGCTCTGCCATGTCGGGAATGCGTTGCGCCGTGCTGCTTTCAATGTGGAAGCCCAGCTTGGCGGCGAAGCGGGCCGCGCGCAGCATGCGTACCGGATCTTCGCGGAAGCGTTGTTCCGGGTTGCCGATCAGGCGGATCACTTCCTGGTCGATATCGCCCATGCTGCCGACAAAGTCATGCAGGGTGAAGTCGGCAATATTGTAGTATAGCGCATTAATGGTGAAGTCCCGGCGCAGGGCATCTTCCTCGATGCTGCCCCAGGTGTTGTCGCGCAGTACCAGCCCGGTTTCTTCGTGGGCGTGATGTTTGTTCTGGTCCTGGTTGTCATCGCTGGCCTTGGCCCGGAAGGTGGAAACCTCAATGACTTCGCGGCCAAAGCGCACATGCACGATCTGGAAGCGGCGGCCGATAATGCGGCTGCGCTTGAACAGACGGTTGACCTGCTCAGGTGTAGCGTTGGTGCTGACGTCGAAATCCTTGGGCTCGCGGCCGCAGAGAATGTCGCGCAGGCAGCCGCCGACCAGGTAGGCCTCGAACCCGCCTTTGTGCAATCCGTAGAGCACATCAAGCGCCGCTCGGGAAACTTGCTTGCGGGAGATCGGGTGTTGGTCGCGGGGAATTACGCGCGGTTCTATCGGGCCGGAAGATTTTGGGGAACCCGGAGTGAACCAGCGTGTCATACGTTTCAGAAGCTTGCAGGGCATGCGAAAAATTCGGCCTCAAAATGAGCAATAAGGCGGCGATAGTAGCACTTTTTTTCGCCAGTTGAGATGTCTTTGGCCCGCAAGGGCCGACACCGGCCAACGTAATGGGATAAAATGCCCGGCCAGAAAGTAAAAAGGAGCCACAACCGAAGTTGTGACTCCCATATTTTGCGCTGATTCTGTTGTTATTATTGTTTGTGTTGTTTTCTGCCTTGTCGCTGCAATCATCAGTTGCAGCAGCACTGCATTGGCTCGTGAAATTATTGTTCTTCTTTCTTGTTGTTATTGTTTGAGCCTTTACGCCGCTGTTTTTGTTGTTTGCTGGCGTGGGATTCATAGTGCCCGTCCACCCCTGCCAATGCAACACGCCAAAAAATCCATTTAAATCATTTGGTTATGTGTGTTTTGTAAAAAACACCTTAAATGCGGCCGGATCCAGGTAACGCTTGTGTTACTTTCCTGTGTAGAGCGGTAACACTTGCTCGGCTTTTCGGTTGTTTCGGGTCCTGCTCCCGATTTCCGTGTCTCGAATTAACGTTTTTGCGTTTGACCCTAGTGACGTGCGGATTGGTTTTGCCGGTCAATGGCAAGCGATGCTGTATTCTTATTCAACGACGTGCACTGGCTTTTTTGCGGGGGATGCCCAGCCGCTGACGCCGCTCCCAAAGGCTTTTCCGGCTGATTCCCAGTTTCTGCGCCAACTCGGTCTCGGTCATGCTGTCCTGATTTTCCATCACGAAGCGAGTGAAATAATCTTCCAGTGACAGGTCTTCGCTGGGGTCCAGGCTGGCCCGGCTGACGCGTTGGGGGGCGCGGTTGGGGTTCAGGCCCAGCTGGGCCGGGCCGATGCCGTCTTCTTCAGTGAGAATAACGGCCCGTTCAATCACGTTTTCCAGTTCCCGCACGTTGCCGGGCCAGCTATAGCTATGCATGGCTTGCAGGGCTTCCGGGGTGAAGTGCAGGTCCGGACGGTTGAGCTTTTCGCAGCCCCGGGCCAGCAGGGCGTTGGCCAGGGGTTCCAGGTCTTCCTGACGATCATTAAGCGGCGGCAGGGTCAATTCCATGACGTTCAGCCGATAGTAAAGATCCTGGCGGAAGCTGCCGTCGGCGACCCGGCCGGGCAGGTCCAGCTGGCTGCTGGCGAGAATGCGCACATCTACCCGGCGGGGTGACAGGGAGCCCTGACGGTGGATTTCGTGATGGGTCAGCAGGGTCAGCAGGCGACTTTGTACTTCGCTGGTCAGTTCGCCCACTTCATCCAGAAACAGGGTGCCGCCGTCGGCTTCTTCAATGCGGCCGGGCTGTTCGTGATCGCCGAATAGTTCTGTGAGCTGCAGGGCCTGGGGCAGCGCCGCGCATTGCACCGAGACCAGCGGGCCATTGCCTCGCTCGCTGTGCTCATGCAGGGCGCGGGCGGTGAGCTCTTTGCCGGTGCCGGCTTCGCCCATGATCAGCACCGGGGTGTTGGTCGGTCCCACGCGGCCAATGCGGTGTTTCAGCTCTTCCATGGCCTCGCTGTTGCCGATCATGTTGCGTACCGGGAAGCTGCGTTCCAGGTCCCGGCGCAGGGCCCGGTTGCCCCGGTTCAGGCGGCCTTCTTTCAATACCCGATCCACGGCGAGCAACATTTCGTCGTGATCGAAGGGTTTGGGGATGTAGTCCACGGCGCCCTGTCGCATGGCATCCACTGCGGAGCGCAGGCTGGCATAACTGGTCATGATCAGCACCGGTGTGATGCCGGCCGCTTCTATAAGTGTGGTGCCGGGTTCGCCGGGCAGGCGCAGGTCGCTGATAATCAGGTCGAACTGATTGAGGCTGTACTCGCGGGCCTGCTCCACGGATTCCGCTTCTTCAACCGAATGTTCGTGGCGCACCAGCAGCTTGCGCAGGGCGCCGCGAATTACCGGCTCATCTTCAACAATCAGAATGTGACTCATGAATGACTTGATCCTGTCCTGTCTTTCAATGGCGCATTACACACCGGATGTTGGGGCGTGCATGGGAAGCCGAATAATAAACCGGGTGCCGCCCTGTTCGGTGATCGGGCTCTCCACTCGAATCGCGCCCAGGTGTTCTTCGATAATACTGTAAACCAGCGCTAACCCAAGGCCTGTTCCCCGCCCCGGTGGCTTACTGGTGACAAAGGGTTCAAACAGGGCGTCGCGCAGTTCATCGGGGATGCCGTGGCCCTGATCCTCCACAATCACATCCAGCACCTCATCGGCGGCTTCGCAGCGAATAATGACCGGCTGTTTGTCGGCACTGGCGTCGGCGGCATTGCCCAGCAGGTTGATGAAGACCTGCAGCAGGCGTTGTGGGTCGCCTTGCACCCAGTGTTCCGGTTCGCACTGGTTATTGAAGGGTTGCTGGCGGTGGTCCGGGTCGAGCAGTAGCAGGGATACGGCTTCGTCCACGGTGTCGCGGATATTCACGGGCACATGCTGGCTATGTTTGATGCCGCCGGAATGGCTGAAAGTCACCAGCGATTCCACGATGCGGGTGATGCGGCGAGTCTGTTCAAGGATCTGCTGGCTGGATTCCAGCTGTTCCTCTGCATCGGTTTCGCTGTCCAGGTTTTGTGCCAGGCAAGCGATGGCGGTCACCGGGTTGCCAATCTCGTGGGCTACCCCGGCGGCGAGCCGGCCGATGGAGGCGAGCCGCTCATTGTGGGCCAGGTGCGCTTCCATGTGGCGCAGTTCAGTAATGTCTTCAATCACCACTACCTGCCCGCCAGCCTGCTCCGAGGTGCCGGTGCCCAGCACTTCGGATTTATGCAGGCTGAGCCAGCGAGTCTGCCGGTCCACTTCCAGCGATTGTTGTGGCTGGTGCGGGTTGTCGTCGTGGCTGAACTGCGTCAGGAAATCGCCCCAGGGCGGGTCCAGATCCGCCAGCCGGGAGCCGATGGTGTCGGCGGCGGTGATGCCGGTGAGTTCTTCCATGGCCCGGTTCCAGCCAATGATTTCCCGGTCGGCGCCCAGGGAAATGACCCCCATGGGCAGTTCCAGCAAGGTCTGGCGGTGGAAGCGTCGCAGGCCGTCCAGCTCTGCGGCCAGCCCGGAGAGCCGGTCGCGGTATTGCTCCAGTCGTGATTCGATAAACTGGATGTCTTCGCTGGAGCTTTGTTCCTCTTCAGGCAAGTAAGGCAGGTGATCGTCCATCAACTGATGGGAAACCGACGGCCCCAGCAGGCCTGACAGGTTGGTCTCCAGCTGGTCGCGCAAACGCCGCAGGGCGTAGGGCCGGGTTTCGGTGCGTGGCAGACGTAAATCCCGCAGCGCCATTTCCACTTCCCGGGTAGCGGTAATCGGCCCCAGGGGCTGGGTCAGCGCATCAATGAAATCATCTACACTCTTGGCTTCCAGTTCCCAGCGATAGGGGCGGCGCAAACTGTCCACTGCGCAGGCTTGCGCCGCGTTCTGTTCGGCGCGGGACATGGGCGTGACAATGGAGACGATGGCGTAGATCAAGGTGTTGGCGGTGACTGACGCGATGGCCACGTGGTGCCATTGGCTGGCGCCGGTCTGGAATCGCATGCCCAGCAATTCCATCAAGCCCTGAAATTGCCATTGCGGGTAGGTGATGGGGAGCAGCAGTAATAGCAGCCACAACAGGAAACCCACGACGAGACCGGCGAACAGACCATTGCGGTTGCCGGAGGGCCAGAACAGGGCGCCGATCAGCCCGGGAACAAATTGCAGCGTGGCCACGAAAGACAGCACGCCCAGTTCTACCAGGGTGTGCTCGGTGCCGGTGAAGCGATAGAACAGATAGGCCAGGGCAAGGATGGCGGCGATCAGAATACGCCGGGTCCACAGCAGGTTGCGGTAGAGGTTTTTGCCCTGATGCAACGGGCTGGCAGGCAGTACCAGATGATTCAGGCACATGCCGGACAAGGCCAGGGTCGCCACAATCAGCATGCCGCTGGCACCGGCCAGACCGGCAATATAGCCGAGGATGGCGCCGTGCCCGCCGGTGACCATGCCAATGCCCAGCGCATAGTAGTCCGGCGACGTGGGGGCGTTACTGGCGGCAGCAGCCCACAGGATAACCGGCACGCACAGGGCCATGACCAGGAACATCAGCGGCAGTGCCCAGCTGGCGGTGATCAGGGCGCGGGGGTTCAGGTTTTCGGTGAACGCCATGTAGAACATGTGTGGCAGCACCACGGCGGACACGAAGAATGCCATGATCATGGAGTGCCAGGTGCCATCCTGTAGCGGGTAATAGAGCCGCGAGAGCATTTCCGGGTGGTCGTCTAGCCAATTTCCCAGGCTTTCCGGGCCATCAAAAACGCCATACAGGCCCAGCAGGGCCACGGCCCCGAAAGCCAGCAGCTTGATCAGTGACTCCATGGCGATGGCCACCACCAGTCCTTCGTGTTTCTCCCGGGCGGTGGCATGGCGGGCGCCGAACAGGATGGCGAAGATCACCATCATCAGGCAGAAGCCGGCGGCCAGGTCGCGGGGGTCGGCGGTGCCGCTGAGAATCTGGATGGACTCGGCGACGGCTTTTAATTGCAGCGCCAGCAGCGGCAGCACCCCGATGAGCATGATGATGGTGGTCATGGCGCCAGCCAGACGGCTGCGATAGCGGAAGGCAAACAAATCCGCCAGGGAGCTTAACTGGTAGGTGGTGGTCAGGCGCAGGATGGGCGCCAGCAGAATCGGCGCGAGCAGGAACACGCCTGATATGCCGAGAAAGTAGGACAGAAAATTATAGCCGTACTGATAGGCGTACCCCACCGAGCCGTATACCGCCCAGGCGCTGGCATAGACCCCGAGTGAGAACACATATACCGCCGGGTGTCGCACCAGTCTTGCGGGTAACCAGCCGCGTTCGGTGATCCAGGCCACCATGAAAAGAAAAAACAGGTAGCCACAGGCAATCAGGATGAGGTCGCTGACACTATAGACCATCGACATCCTTGCTCTTGGCAATCCAGTAGCTCAGCGCGATCAGGCCCAGCCAGATCAGGTAGGGCCGATACCAGGCGCGGCCACCTTCACTCCACCAGTCAATAATGGCAGGGGACAGCAAGTAGGTGCCGAGAATAAAAATAATAAGCAGGCGATCAGTATACATAGGTGGTTAAGGCCCTCTGGTGCAAGAGCATACGTCAGGTGGGGGAGGCGTGTAAAAGCGGGAACGCAAAGTGGACAGTGGATAGTTGAAAGTTGACAGCGAAAGGCGAAAAGCACGTTTTGTGGGTAGGAGTGGCGCTTGAGCCGCGAACAAAAAGGTTAAGAATTGATTGACGAGATGATTTCAGCAATCTTACAAGGAAGATGCCGGTAACGGTTGTTGGCGGCCGGGTGGCCACTGGTGTTCGGGGTAATGGGCTTTCGCCCATGCCAGCATGGTTGTGGGGCTGGCTCCATGCATATCGATGGGGAGCTGCAGGCCCATGCAGCTAAATGCGGCGGCGAGTAGCTGGCTGGCCCGAGCAGGGTCCAGCGCTTCGCTACCACTGGATTTGGACAGCTTGGTATCACGACCATTCATTACCACCGGCAGGTGGGCATAATCCGGCACTGGCCGACCCAGGCATTCCAGCAGCCAGCGCTGACGCAGAGTGGAATCAAGCAGATCGGCACCGCGCAGTACATGGGTAATGTTGTCATCGGCATCATCCAGGGCGCAGGCCAGCTGGTAACCGAACAGGCCGTCGCGGCGGCGTATTACGAAGGCGCCACCATCACGGTGGAGGTTATTGCAGACTTGTCCTTGGATGCCATCGGGGTAACAGAGCTGCCGGTCTGGCACATGCAGGCGAATCGCTGTGTCGCTGCCGGCGGGAACGGCGGCGGCGATGCCGGGATGGCAGTGGTCCAGGGTGGCCAGTTCCTTGCGGGTCATGCGGCAGTGAAAGGCGTGGCCGGTGTCGAGCAACTGTGTCACTGCTGCCTGGTAGGCCTCGCCGCGCCGGCTCTGGTAACGCACGGTTTCGTCCCAGTGCAGGCCGAACGCCTCCAGTTGCGCCAGAATATGATCCGCGGCACCCGGCATCTCCCGGGGAGGATCGAGATCGTCAATGCGAACCAGCCACTGCCCGCCTTGATGGCGAGCGTCCAGCCAGCTGGCCAGGGCCGCCACCAGTGAGCCGAAGTGCAACGGGCCGGAGGGCGTTGGGGCGAAACGTCCGCGATAGAACATGGTTGACAGTGGACAGTTGACAATTGACAGCGAAAAGACAGTTTCTAGATTCAGCAAAACGGGGCGTAAAACGCCCCGTTAGCTGTCAACTATCAACTGTACACTGTCAACTGACGTTAACCTGCCAGCTGCTTTTCCTTGATTTCAGCGAGCTCTTTGCAGTCGATGCACATTTCCGCAGTGGGGCGAGCTTCCAGGCGGCGGATGCCGATTTCTACGCCACAGGCTTCGCAGAAGCCGTAATCGTCCTTGCCCACCAGATCGAGGGTCTTCTCGATTTTCTTGAGCAGCTTGCGCTCACGGTCGCGGGTGCGCAGTTCCAGAGCGAATTCTTCTTCCTGGGTGGCGCGGTCGGCCGGGTCGGGAAGGTTGGCCTGCTCGTCCTGCAGGTGGTGCATGGTGCGGTCCGCTTCTTCCATTAGCTCCTGGCGCCAGGCCAGCAGGATATTGCGGAAGTGGTCGCGTTGCGCTTCATTCATGTATTCCTCGTCAGGGCCGGGCTGGTAAGGCTTGAAGCCGTGAACCTGGGCCTGTGATGCGGAGGAACTGGTGCTTTTCTTTTTCACTTTCGGATTTACCTGAGCAGAAGAGGGGGAACGGCTCGGCGAAGTCCTTTTGCCGGCAGTTGCAGTCCGTGCAGAACCTGTGTTTGCGGCCGCACGGGCCGCTGCGGTGGCCTTGCCTGAGGCCGGTAATTTCGTTCTTGGTGCTGCTGGAGCCTTTCTGGAAGCGGCTTTCTTTGCCGAAGTCTTGGGCGCTGGCTTGGGCTGGGGCTTGCTAGCCGCAGCTTTTGCTGGTGCCTTTGGCGCAGCGGCTTTCTTGGTGGCCGCTTTTTTGGGTGTTGTTGCTTTGGGCGTAGCGGTTGCCTTACTGGCTGTTTTGCTGGCTGCGGGCTTCTTCGCTACGGCCTTTTTGGGCGCTGCTTTCTTAGGTGCAGCTTTCACTGCGGGTTTGGCAGCGGTCTTTTTAACCGGGGCTTTTTTCGCGGAGGCCTTGGGCGCCGGAGCTTTCTTGGCCGGTGCTTTTTTTACGGCGGCTTTCTTGGCTACCGCTTTTTTTGCGGGGGCTTTTTTTGTGGCGGCCTTTGCTGCCGGCTTGGCCGGAGTCTTTTTGGCTGCGGTTTTTTTCGCTACGGCTTTTTTTGCAGCCGGAGCTGCCTTTTTAGCCGCGGCTTTTTTGGGCGCAGCCTTTGTTGATGCCGAGGCTTTCTTGCTGCTGGAGGCAGAACCGGAGGTTTGTTTTTTAGCCGCCTTCTTGGGGGCTTTTTTCTTGCCGGTGGCCATGTTGATTAACTCCCTTAGCATCTTCGCGACTCTCTATCGGTAACCCGCAATCCTTGGGTGCCGGCCTGATATCGCCAGGCCCGGGCATAATGTAATCTTCGACCTTACCCCGTCTGGGCAAGGGTTGTCACCAATCAGCGGGCCGCTGGACATTTTCTGACCATGGTTGGTGAAAATCTGGCCGATTATAGCCATGCAGGCGCAACAGAAAAGGGGAATCTTGTGACAGGTCGCCTTTTCCTGTGTTTTGACCCTGTTGCGTGGGCCCGACCGGGGTAGCAGATGAAGCGGGGCGGTTGTTGTACCGTAAGTCACGCATTTTCGAGGGAGCATGATCATGACACCCAGTTTGTCCGATTTCGCCCGACGCATTCCGCCGTTTCATGTGATGGCGCTATTGGAGCGTGCGCAGGCATTGTCTGCTCAAGGCCATGATGTGATTCACCTGGAAGTGGGTGAGCCGGATTTTGCCACTCCCGAGCCGGTGCTGGCGGCGATACAGGACGCGGTCGCTCACGGGCATACCGGCTATACCCCTGCTGCGGGGTTGCCGGCACTGCGTGAAGCCATTGCCGAGGATTACCAGAATCGCTTCGCTGCGAAGGTTAGCCCTGCCCAAGTGGTGGTGACGCCCGGAGCCTCCGGGGCCTTGCAGCTGGCGTTGGCGGCGCTGCTCAATCCCGGTGACGGCGTGCTGCTCACGGACCCCGGTTACCCCTGTAACCGGCAATTTGTGCGTTTGGTCGGCGGCGAGCCGCAACCGGTGGCGCTGCAGGCAGATTCCCATTTCAACGTGGACCCGGTGGCGTTTCTGGATGCCTGGCAAGCCAATACCCGGGTAGTCATGGTTGCCAGCCCGGACAACCCCACCGGCAATATGCTGCCGGTAGAGACCTTGCAGCAGCTGGCCCGCGGTGCCGTAGACAAGGGCGGCATCTTGCTGGTGGACGAGATCTATCAGGGGCTGTGTTACACCCGGCCCGCCTCATCGGTGCTGGCCGGCACAGACCAGGTACTGGTGATCAACAGCTTCAGCAAGTATTTCTGCATGACCGGTTGGCGATTGGGCTGGCTGGTGGCACCCGAACCGTTGGTGCCCGCCATTGAGCGGCTGGCCCAGAACCTGTTTCTGGCGCCATCCACCCCGGCGCAGCATGGGGCGCTGGCAGCGCTGCAGGAGCCGACACTGACAATCCTGGAGCAGCGTCATCAGCTATTGGCACGGCGCCGCCAGTGTTTGCTCAATGGCCTGGCGCACCTGAAACTGCCGGTGGTCTCCCAGGCGGACGGCGCCTTTTATGTCTATGCGGATGTGAGTGATTACACCGACGACAGCTTTGCCTTTTGTGCCGACCTGCTGGAAAAGGCCAAGGTGGCCATGACACCGGGCCTGGACTTCGGTGAAAGCCACGATCACCGCCGTTTTGTGCGCATGGCCTATACCTGCAGTGAGGCGCGGCTGACGGATGCCTTGCATCGTCTGGAACAGTATCTGGAGTCCCTGTGATCTTTGATCCCCCACTGGAAGCGGTGACGCTATTGCGTCGCTATAAACGGTTCATGGCGGATGTGGTCCGCGCCGATGGCAGCGAGGTTACCGTGCATTGCCCGAATACCGGCTCCATGAAAAATTGCGTGCTGGGCGAGCCGCAGCAGGCGTTGATTTCCGACAGCGGCAACCCCAAACGCAAATATCGCCACACTCTGGAAGCGCTACAGGTGGCTCACGGCCACTGGGCCGGGGTCAATACCGCCCGCCCCAATGCGCTGGTGGAAGAAGCGGTGCGGGCCGGGCAGATTCCCGTGCTGGATCCAGCCAGTGGGGTGGAGCGAGAGGTGAAATACCGGGACAGCCGCTTTGATCTGGCGCTGGGTGAGCGGGCTGATCCGCATACCTTTATTGAAGTGAAAAACGTCACCCTGGGTCCGGGGCCAAAGGATGCGGACGACGGCATCATCGCCTTCCCGGATTCGGTCACCGAGCGGGGCCAGAAGCATTTGCAGACGCTGATGGATGTGGTGGCGTCCGGTAAGCGGGCGGTGCTGTTTTTCTGTGTGCAGCACAGCGGCGCGCTGGCCGCTCGTCCGGCGGATGAAATTGATGCCCGCTATGGAGAGCTGCTGCGCGAAGCGGTGGAGAAAGGGGTGGAAGTGCTGGCGTGGAAGGTGGCGTTATCCGCTGAGGGTTTCGAACTGGAAAAACCCTTGCCGATTGCGTTGTAGGAGTTCCTCTCGAGGGACGAACCACGCGTTAGCGTGGAAAACGCTTGTAGGGGCAGCAACGTCGTTGCTGTGAACCGGGGCACCTCCAGAGTGATCGGGCGGGCACCCCTGCCTCGCCTTTTCCCTCGCCAGGGCTCGGGTTCGTCCCTCGAGAGGAACTCCTAAAGCAGCGGCTTGAGAAAACACGGTGCCAGCCCTGTCGCGCCGCGAGCGACGCTCCTGCAGAAATTCGCTGTCCTCTACAGCGGGGTCTGCAAACTGCGCAGCTGCTGTTGCAATAAGGTCACCTGGTTGCCCCAGTAATTCATGGATTCGAACCACGGAAAGGCCGGCGGGAAGGCCGGGTCGTCCCAGCGTTTGGCCAGCCAGGCATCGTAGTTGATGATGCGGCGCAGGCGCAGCGGATCAATCAGGACTGTCTGGTTCCAGGGGAACGGCAGGAAGGTGTCATAACCACGGGCGAGTACCCGTAGCTGGTGTTGCTGTTCGTCGTGTTCACCAGACAGCAGCATCCAGATGTCCTGCATGGCGGGCGCGCGCAGGCTGTCGTCCAGGTCCACGAAGTGGGGGCTATCATCTCGCCACAGGATATTGCCGGTGTGGCAGTCGCCGTGCACGTTCAGTAAGGGAAAGTTGTGCTCGGCCAGTTGTTGCTCCACCTTTTCCAGTATCTGGCCGGTCACATCCCGATATTGTCCCCGGTAGTTCAGATCCACCACATCGTTAGTGAGAAAGGTGCTGGCGGTGCGGATGTCGTCGACGATCTGCAGGGTCGGACGCGTCTGATAGGGGCGGTCGCTGCCGCAGGTATGCCAGCGAGCCAGGGTGCGGCCTAACTGCTCCAGATGATCGTCGTTGGCCAGCTCCGGGGCGTGGCCGCCGGCGCGGCGAAACACGGCGAAAGCAAAGTCGTCGCAATGGAACAGGCTGGTGCCGTTCTTTTCGACGGGGGCGACCACTGGCAGGTCCCGGTCCGCCAGAAACAGGCTGAAGGCATGTTCTTCGAGGATTTGTTCATCGCTCCAGCGGTGCGGGCGGTAGAACTTCACGATTACCGGCGGGCCGTCTTCCTGGCCCACCTGATACACCCGGTTCTCAAAACTGTTCAGCTGCAGCAGCCGGCCATCGCTGAGAAAGCCGGCGGCATCGACGGCATCCAGCATGTAGTCCGGGGTCAGTAAATCGAAGGGGTGGCTGCTTTGCGCTTTCATGCGGGCTGGGGAACCTCGCCGAGCCAGACTTCCTCGCCGCGGACTTCCAGCGGTACAGGAATCAGCTTGTCGCCGCTGCAGGGGCCGGACAGGCAATTGCCGGTCTCCACTTCGAACAGGGCGCCGTGGTTGGCGCACATGATGAACTGGCTGTCGCCGTCCATGAATTCATCGGGCATGAAGTTCAGTTCGATGCCCAGATGTGGGCACCAGTTGATGTAGGCGTGAATCTGCCCATCGAACCTGGCGACGACAATCGGCTGGCCGTCTTTCTGAAATTCCCGAGCACTCTCATGCTCGATGTCGTTCACGTTGCAGATGTGTTCCATGGTCCTGGTTTTCCGTGATGCTGTGTCGTCGGGAAGAACTGGCCGCCCTGCGGTTATTCGCCGAGAACGGCGTTGCGAAGTTCCTGGTGGACCTGTGCCGGGAGGCGCGGGCCAAATTCGCTGACCAGCCTTGCGGCGGCGGCGGAGGCGAGTTTGCCGGCAGCGGCAAAGTCGTGGCCGTGGGTAATGGCATACAGGAAGGCGCCGGCAAACATGTCGCCCGCGCCGTTGCTGTCGATGGCTTTTACCGGCACCGGGTCGATGCGGTGCGTCTGTTCGCCGTCCCAGGCCAGGGCGCCGTCCGCCCCGAGAGTAATCACGGCTGAACTGCAGCGCGGCTTGAGCGCTTCCAGGGCAGCGTCCACGTTATCGGTGTCGGTGAAGCTGGTGGCTTCGGCTTCGTTGCAGAACAGCAGGTCCACACGCTCGCCGAGCATTTCATTCAGGCCGTCTTTGAAAAACTGCACCATGGCCGGGTCGGAGAAGGTCAGCGAGGTCTTTACGCCGTGCTTTTCGGCCAGCTGACGGAGTTTGATGGCGGCGGCGCGGGAGCTGTCGCCACTGACCAGATAGCCCTCCAGATAAACATACTGGCTGGCGGCGATGGCAGCTTCGTCCAGTTCGGTATCGGAGACCTGGCTGGAGATGCCCAGGTAGGTGTTCATGGTGCGCTCGGCATCCGGCGTCAGCATGACCAGGCATTTGCCGGAAACACCCGTCTCCCGTGGGCCGTTCATGTTGGTGTCCACGCCGGCGGCGGTCAGGTCATCGACGAAGATGGCGCCGGTGGCGTCGTCGGCCACTTTGCAGGCGTAGTAACTGTTGCCGCCGAAGTAGCGGGTGGCGACGACGGTGTTGCAGGCGGAGCCACCGCTGGTCTGTTTGCGGGGCTCGGCTTCGTTGGCCAGTGCTTCGATCAATTCCGCCTGGCGCGCTTCATCCACCAGTGTCATCAGGCCCTTGCCCACTTCCATGCGTTGCAGGAAGGCGTCGCTGACCTCGATTTCCGTGTCCACCAGGGCATTACCGAGGGCGTAAACGTCATATTGCTTTGTCATGGAAGCTCCGAACCGGGTTGCAGGGGCGGCTATTATGGGCTGCCGGGCGCTGCATGCAAAATTTGTACGCCAGCGGGCCGGGGTTATCCCTCTTGGCTCAGGGATTTTGCCTCCGGGAACATATTTCTGCCCCCACACTCATAAAGTACCCACACTTTTCTCTATACTCCGGCCCATGGCAAAAAAAGCGAAAAAGTCCCCCGCAAAGTCGCGGCGGCAACCCAGTAGAAAAAAGCAGCCCTCCGCCCAGCGCCGGCGCTGGTTCAGTTGGTCATTCATTGCCAAGGTCGGGCTGGTGTGCCTGGTGCTCGGGGCCGCCGGCATGGCGTACCTGGATGCGCTGGTGCGCGAGCGGTTCGATTCCCATGCCTGGCAGCTGCCGGCGCGGGTCTATGCCCGGCCGGTGGAATTGTATGAAGGCCGGGTGTTGTCCCGTGATGACATGCTCAAGCTGCTGGACCTGATGCGTTACCGGCGTGATGCGCGGGCCAGTACGCCGGGCAGTTTCGCGGTGCAGGGCAATTCCCTGCTGATTCACACTCGGGGTTTCAATGACAGCGACGGTGGCGAGCAGTCCGAGCGTATTCGGCTGTCCCTGTCCGGCGGGCAGATTCGCAGCCTGGAAGCCGGCGGCGATCGCCTGGCCCGGCTGGAGCCATTGCAGATCGGCAGTATTCACCCCCAGCACGCTGAGGACCGGGTGCTGGTGCCGCTGGATAAGGTGCCGCCGTTGCTGGTGGACATGCTCATCGCCACCGAAGACCGCAGTTTCTACGACCACCATGGCATTTCCCTGCGCGGCTTGAGCCGCGCCATGTTGGCCAATATCAAGGCCGGCGGCCTGGTGCAGGGCGGCAGTACCCTGACCCAGCAGCTGGTGAAAAACTTCTGGCTCAGCTCCGACCGGACCCTGTCGCGCAAGCTGATGGAAATGCCCATGGCCTTGCTGCTGGAGCTGCATTACAGCAAGGACCAGATTCTCGAGGCCTACTTGAATGAGGTCTATCTCGGCCAGGACGGCGCCCGCGCCATTCATGGTATGGGCCTGGGAGCGCAGTTCCTGTTTGGCCGACCGCTGGAAGAACTGGAACCCCATCAGCTGGCGACGCTGGTGGCCTTGCTGAAAGGCCCCAGCTGGTACGACCCGCGCCGCCGCCCGGAGCGGGCCATGGAGCGCCGCAATACCGTGTTGCAAGTCGCGCGGGACGAGGGGGCATTGTCTGAAGCGGACTACAACAAGTACAGCGCCCGGCCGCTGGAAGTGGTGCCGCGGGGTGCATCCGCGCTGTATGCCTTCCCGGCGTTTATTGATCTGGTGCGCCGTCAGCTGGCGCGGGATTACCCGCCGGAGGTGCTCAGCGATGAAGGGCTGCATATTCACTCCACCCTGGATGTGCTGGCGCAACTGGCCTCGGAAGGAGCGCTGAAAGAGCATCTCAATCATCGCGATCCGAAACAGGTGAAAAAACTCAACGGTGCTGTGGTGGTGGTGGCGCCGGCCCAGGGCGATGTGCTGGCGCTGGTGAGTAACCGGGACTCGCGGCAGGCGGGTTTCAATCGGGCGCTGGATGCTCAGCGACCCATGGGCTCCCTGGCCAAACCGGCGGTTATCTTGTCGGCGGTTGAGCAACCGGAAACCTACTCGTTGGCCTCTTTAGTGGAAGACGGTCCGATTCAGGTGAAGTTGCCCAATGGCAGCGTGTGGGCGCCACAGAACTTCGACAAGAAGGCCAAGGGCGCCATGCCCATGGTGGATGTGCTGGCCTTGTCCCGTAACCAGGCCACCGCGCGGCTGGGGCTGGATGTGGGCCTGGACAAGGTGGCCGACACCATGAAGACCCTGGGCGTTACCCGCAATATCCCGCTGTACCCGAGTATTCTGTTGGGGAGCCTGGAATTGACCCCGTTTGAAGTGGCGATGATGTATCAGCCGCTGGCCACCGGTGGCTTCAGTACCCGGCTGCGCTCCATTACCGATGTGCTGGACAAGGACGGCAAACCGCTGGCCCGTTATCCGGTGAGCACCGACGAAGTGGTGGAGGCCGGGCCGGCTTTCTTGACCCAGTGGGCCATGCAACAGGTCGTGGAAGAAGGCACCGCCCGTGCCGCTCGTGCGGCGCTGCCGTCGGATCTGAAAGTGGCCGGCAAGACCGGTACCAGTGATGATTTCCGCGATGCCTGGTTTGCCGGGTTCTCGGCCAATCACTTGGCGGTGGTCTGGGTGGGCCGTGACGACAACAAAAACGCGGGGATTACCGGCTCCAGCGGCGCCTTGCCGGTGTGGGCGAATTTGATGGGCAAGCTGCCACAGCGCAGCCTGTCACAAAACCCGCCGCCCAGCGTGGAATGGGTATGGATGAATGAAGACGGCCGCCGCGTCAGTGCAGAAGGTTGTGGCAATGCCCGTCGCTACCCCATGCTGGCCGCGTCGATTCCCGAAGACAGCGATGGTTGTGGCACAGTGAAACAAACCGGCAAGGGCATCAAAGGATGGTTCAAGGGCCTGTTTGATTAAACGCCATGCGGTTTGCGGTGGCTCGCTCAATTCAACCTGCGATCAAGGAAATAGGGGTCAGGATGTTGTTTATGCAAAAGCTGGTTCGATTGGTGCTAATCAGTGCCGTGATGGTGGGGTGTGCGGTGAAGCCCGTGGTCGAAGAACCGCAGGAACCGATGACTGCCAGCCAGGAACTGGAAGGTTCTCCGGCGCTGAGTCTGTTGGCCAGTGCCGAGCAGGCGCGCCAGCAAGGGGATAATTCCCGGGCGGAACGGTATCTGGAGCGGGCGCTGAATATTGCCCCTGATTCCTCCTGGCTGTACAAGCAGCTGGCGGACCTGCGCCTGACAGAAGGCGACGCCCGAGGTGCGGAAGGCTTTGCCCTGAAAGCGCTGCGTCTGGCGCCGGACCACCCGGCGTATCAGGCAGGTTTATGGGAATTGGTGGCCACCGCGCGGGACCGGCAAGGCGATGCCGCGGGAGCGAAGGCGGCTCGCGAACGGGCGGCGACGCTGCGTGACCCGGAGTCGCGCAAGGCATGACACCGGCGGTGCAGGCCGCCAAGCGCGGCAAGGTAGCGTTTACGCTGCATAGCTACGAACACGACCCGAAAGCGCAAAGCTACGGGTTGGAAGCGGCCGAGGCTCTGGGCCTGCCGGTGGAGCAGGTGTTCAAGACGCTGATGGCGCTGGTGGATGACGCGCCGGTGGTGGCCATGGTGCCAGTGGCCCATCAGCTGGACCTGAAATATCTGGCCCGTGCCCACGGTGGCAAGAAGGCGCAGATGTGCCCGGCGGACAAGGCGCAACGATTAACCGGTTATGTGCTGGGCGGCATTAGCCCGCTGGGGCAGAAGAAACGGTTGCCGTTATATCTGGATGGCAGCGCGGCATCCCACGAGATTATCTACATGAGCGCCGGCCGGCGCGGGCTGGAAATCGCCATGGCGCCGGGGGCTTTACTGAAGCTCATCGGCGGCAAGCAGGCCGTCTTGGTGCGCGACTGACCTTGCTTATGGGGCCGCTGTAGGAGCGCCTCTTGAGGCGCGAACCCGAGCCTTGGCGAGGGAAAACGATACAGCTTTCACGCAAGCGTCGCTCACAAATCCCTGCTTACGCGGCACGGTTCGCACCTCAAGAGGTGCGCCTACAGGTGAGATTCTGGTCAGGCCTTTACACCTTCGCAAACGCCTTGCGTGCGGCGGCGATGGTGGCATCGATATCCTCATCACTGTGCGCCACAGACACGAACCCCGCTTCGAACGCGCTGGGCGCCAGATAAATGCCCTGGTCCAGCATGGCGTGGAAGAAGCGGTTGAAGCGCTCGCTGTCGCAGGCCATCACTTCCGCAAAGCTGCTGATACGGTTCTGGTCGGTGAAGAACAGCCCGAACATGGCGCCGGCCTGTGCAGTGGTGAATGACACCCCTTGCGCATGGGCGGCGGCGGTCAGGCCTTCCAGCAGGCGGGTGGTTTTTTCCGTCAGCGCGTCGTGGAAGCCGGGCTCGCTGATCAGGTTCAGCGTCGCCAGGCCTGCAGCCATGGCCACCGGGTTACCGGACAGGGTGCCGGCCTGGTAGACCGGCCCGAGCGGGGCCAGATGCTCCATGATGGCCTGCTTGCCGCCAAAGGCGCCCACCGGCATGCCGCCCCCGACAATCTTGCCCAGGGTGGTCATGTCCGGGGTGATGCCGTAATGGCCCTGGGCGCCGCCCAGCGCTACCCGGAACCCGCTCATGACTTCATCGAAAATCAGCACCGCGCCGTTGTTGTCACATTGCTGGCGCAGGGTCTGCAGGAAATTCTCGGTGGCGGGGACACAGTTCATGTTGCCGGCCACCGGCTCCACGATGATGGCGGCGATGTCGTCGCCGTTTTCTTCGAAAGCCTGGGTGACGCTGGCGGCATCATTGTAGTTCAGCACCAGGGTGTCCGCGGTGACGGCTTCCGGTACGCCGGGGGAGCCGGGAATGGCGATGGCGCCGGAGCCGGCTTTCACCAGCAGGCTGTCCACGTGCCCGTGGTAGCAACCTTCAAACTTGATGATCTTGTTGCGGCCGGTGTAGCCGCGGGCCAGGCGGATGGCGCTCATGGTGGCTTCAGTGCCGGAGTTGACCATGCGCACCATGTCCATGGAGGGCACCAGTTCGCAGACCTTGTCGGCCATGGCCACTTCCGTTGCGGTGGGGGCGCCGAAGCTCAGTCCTTCCTGTACGGCGGCCTGCACGGCGGCCACCACGTGGGGGTGGTTATGGCCCAGGATCATGGGGCCCCAGGAGCCCACGTAATCGATGTATTGATTGTCGTCTTCGTCGAACAGGTAGGCGCCACGGGCGGAATGGAAGAACACCGGTGTGCCGCCGACGCTTTTGAACGCCCGCACCGGGGAATTCACGCCGCCGGGAATGTGTTTCTGGGCCTGACGGAAAAGCTGTTCAGAGTGCTTGCGGCTCATGGTGTGTCCTCTGTTGAATCTATTCTGGGATGGCCTGTCCGGCGGAGGCCGGGAAACAGGCGCTGAGGCGGCGTGCTGCTGCTTCGATGGAGGCCGTGTCGGCGTGCCCGAACAGGGCATGAATGACCGCCACAGACACGGCGCCAGCGTCGATCAGTTGCGGCGCATTATCCGGATTCACTCCGCCGATGGCTACCACGGGTTGATGAAACTGCTGGCAGGCCTGGCGTAGCACCGTCAGTGAGGCCGGCGGCGCCTGGGGTTTGGTCTGCGAGGTGAAGAAGCGACCCATGGCCAGGTAATCGGCGCCGGCTTCGGCGGCTTGGCCGGCCAATGCCAGATCGCCGTGGCAGGTGACGCCGATAATCCGTGAACCTCCCAGCTGCTTGCGGGCGGCTTCGATGCCGCCGTCGCTCTGGCCGATGTGCACGCCATCGGCGTCCACGCGGGCGGCAAGAGCCGGATCATCATTGACAATAAACAGGGCACTGTATTGGTGGCACAGGGCGCGTAGCTGGGTGGCCCGGTATTCGCGCTGGGCCGGGCTGGCGGTCTTGTCCCGGTATTGCAGCAGTCGGGCGCCGCCGCGCAGGGCGGCTTCGGCGGCAGGCAGCAGGCGCTCGTCCGGGGTCAGTGCCGGGTCGGTGATCGCGTAGAGGCCGTGGAGCCGGTGGCGTCGGTGGAGGGACATGGGGCGCTCAGGCCTGGCGGTTGGGCACGTATTGGCCTTGCCCGGGCTGGAAGGCGCCGCGCAGAAAGCGGTCCACGTGGGCTTGGCCATTGGCCACGGCGCTGTCCAGTGACTGGCCGCGACCGCGCAGGCAGGCAATGGAGGAGGCCAGGGTGCAGCCGGAGCCGTGATAGCTGTGTGGCAACCGGTCCCACCGCCATTGTTCTTCGCCAACGGCGGTGAACAGGTGGTTGATGACCTGATCGGTGTCGTCGTGGGTGCCGGTGACCAGGGTGGCGCAGCCGCTGCGCTGGACCAGTGTCTGACCGCAGTCGGTGACGCTTGTTTGCCCGCTCAGGGCCTGGGCTTCTGGCAGGTTGGGGGTCATCACGTCGCACAGTGGCGCCAGCTTTTCGAGCATGGCTTCGGCGAGGGATTCCTGCGCCAGGCTGCCGCCTGCTTCGGCGGCCAGTACCGGGTCGAGAATGACGGGAACGCCGGGCAGACGCTTGAGCAGGCAAACAATGAAATCAATGATGACCACCGAGCCGGTCATGCCGATCTTGATGGCCTGGTAATCCATGTCGTCCAGCAGGGCGTCGGCCTGTTGTTGCAGCAGGTCGATATCGGTGAGCCGGAAGCCGCGCACGTTCTGGCTGTTCTGCACGGTGAGCCCGGTGATCAGGGTGGAGGCGAAGCCGCCCAGGGCCTGAATGGCTTCAATGTCGGCATGGATGCCGGCGCCCCCGGAAGGGTCGTGGCCGGCGATGACGAGAATGTTCGGTTTCATTGATAACGCCTGATGCTGGAAGCCGGACGCCTGATGCCGGTCTGTACCGAGCGTCAGGCCTTGGCCGGAATTAGAAAGGACGAACAATCACCAGAATAACAATGGCGATGAGCAGGACAACCGGGATCTCGTTGAAGATCCGGTAGAACTTGTCGCTTTTGGTGTTGGCGTCGGCGGCGAACTTCTTCATGTAGGACAGGCAGACGTGGTGGTAGCCAATCAGAAGGAACACCAGCGCCAGTTTGGCGTGCATCCAGCCGTTGCCTTTGTAGGCTTCCATGTTTGCCATGAACATCCACATGCCAAGGACTACGGTGACAATCATGCTGGGGTTCATGATGCCCCGATAGAGTTTGCGTTCCATGATCTTGAAGCGTTCGCGGCTGGGCTGATCGTCTGCCATGGCGTGGTATACGAACAGGCGCGGCAGGTAGAAAATGCCGGCAAACCAGCAAATTACAGCGATCAAGTGGAAGGCCTTGATCCAGAGAAAGTAATCGAGCGCAAACTGCATGGGGCTTCCCTTATTGGTGGCTGCATTGGAGAGATATTTCCAGTCGGCGTACACTATACAGACTTACCTGTTTTCTTTCCGGTTCACTTGCTACTGCCTTGAGAAGGAGCGCTGTGAATAAGCGGCCACGCCATAGTCGTCTGTTGCGTTACTACCTGTTTCGTACCCGGCGGCTGAGCCGTCGACAGCTGGGTTCCTGGCAAGACTGGAAACTGCGCGCGGTATTCTGGACTGGCGCGGTGATGGTGGGGTTGTTGGTGGTGGCGTTTGCCTGGGTGGCGGAACTGGCCTCCCATACCTTTACCGCTATCCATGCTCATTCGCCGTACCTGCCGGTGCTGATTACTCCGCTGGGAATGGTGATTATTGTCTGGTTGATGCGTCAGTTGGGCACCGAATCCCAGGGCAGTGGTATTCCCCAGGTGCTGGTGGTGCTGAAGCAGCGTTACCACTGGCTGCGCCCTGCTTTCCTCTCCTTGCGCGTGATCCTCAGTAAGTTTGTACTCACCTGCCTGGGGTTGCTGTGCGGGGCCAGTATTGGCCGCGAGGGCCCCAGTGTGCACATGGGCGCGGCGATGATGTATTCGGTGGGCCGGGTGGGGCGGCTTCAGCAGAAATACGTGGATAATTCCCTGATTGTGGCGGGCGGCGCGGCAGGGGTGTCGGCGGCGTTTAATGCCCCGCTGGCAGGGATTGTGTTCGCCATTGAGGAGTTGTCCGGCTCTTTTGAGCAGCGCACCAGCGGTACCCTGATTCTGGCGATCATCCTTTCTGGTGTGGTGGTGCTGATGATCATGGGGCACTACAGCTTTTTCGGGCACCCGGATGGTTCCCTGGACATTACCCGGGACTGGGCGGCCATTGGGGTGACCGCATTGGTGTGTGGCCTGCTGGGCGGGTTGTTCAGTCGATTGCTGATCAAGGGCAGCCAGTTTCTCTCCCCGTATGCCAAGGAGCACCCCTATCGCGTGGTGATGATGTGCGCGCTGGTGTTGGTGTTTCTGGGGCTGATTACGGGCGGGGCCACTTACGGCAGTGGTTATGAGCAGGCGTCCACGTTGCTGGACGGTGAGCAGCCTGGCAACTGGACGTTTGCGCTGGCGAAGATGTCCGCCACGCTGGTGTCGTATTTTACCGGCATTCCCGGTGGCCTGTTCTCGCCGAGCCTGGCGGCTGGCGCGGGGATTGGTAACGTGGTGGGCGGCTTCTTCCCGGGCTCTTCGCTGGTGGGGCTGACGCTGGTGGCCATGGCGGCTTTTCTGGCAGGCGTAATCCAGCGGCCCATCACTTCTTTTGTGATCGTGATGGAGTTGACCGGTAACCGTCACGACATCCTGCTGCCACTCATGGCAGGCGCTTTTTTGTCGGCGGCGGTGGCGAAAATTGTCTGGGCCCGGCCCTTGTACGATTCCCTGGCGGACCGTCTCTCCGAGGGCGAAGGTATGGCGCTGGAAAAGCCTGTGGAGCGTAGCGACGAAAAGGGTGATTCAACACAGGCGACGAAAGAGCCCGAGCGACAGTTGCCGGGTTGATCACAAATCGGGCGCGCGGTGGGGTTATCGGCGCGTCGCTGTTGTGGCTTTCTTGCCGCTGACGGGCGGCGACCCTATCATGCAGGGCTTCCTTTTATTAATGCAGTTCAGGAGTGGGATATGTCTTCTCAGCCAGCACAAGTCAGTGCACCGCTGAAAGTGGGTGTGGTTGGCGGTACCGGGTATACCGGGGTCGAATTATTGCGCCTGCTGGTTAATCATCCCCATGCTGAGCTGGATGTGATTACCTCCCGTGGTGAAGCCGGTGTGGCGGTGGCGGATTTGTTTCCGTCCCTGCGCGGGCGCACGGATCTGGTGTTCAGCGAGCCGGACGTAAAACGGCTGGCGGCCTGTGATGTGGTGTTCTTCGCCACGCCCCATAACGTGGCCATGCGCATGATGCCTGAGCTGATGGACGCCGGGGTGCGGGTGGTGGACTTGTCTGCGGATTTTCGTCTGCGCGATCATGAGCTCTGGAGCGAATGGTATGGCGAGCCCCATGCTTGCCCGGAGTTGCTGGCGGATGCGGTATATGGCCTGCCGGAAGTGAATCGGGAGAAAATTCGTGATGCCCGGCTGGTGGCGTGCGCCGGCTGCTATCCCACCTCGATTCAGCTGGGCTATCTGCCATTGCTGGAAAAAGGCTGGATCAAGCCGGACCAACTGATTGCCAACGCGGCCAGTGGTGCCAGTGGCGGCGGCAAGGGTGCCAAGGTGCCCATGTTGCTGGCGGAAGCCGGGGAAAGCTACAAGGCCTATGGCGCCAGTGGTCACCGGCACTTGCCTGAAATTGAGCAAGGACTGGGTGATATTGCGGGTGCCCCGGTAAGCGCTACATTTGTTCCACATCTTATCCCCATGATCCGTGGTATTCATGCCACACTCTACGGCCAGCTCACCGAGTCGGCGCCGCCACTGGAAGAGATCCAGGCCGCATTCGAGGCCCGTTATGCCGATGAGCCTTTCGTGGACGTGATGCCGCTGGGGAGTCATCCCGAAACGCGCTTTGTGAAGGGCGCCAACATGTGTCGGCTGGCGCTGCACCAGCCCCGTGGTGAGAACGTGATTGTGGTGCTGTCGGTGATCGATAACCTGGTGAAAGGGGCGTCGGGCCAGGCGGTGCAGGCCATGAATATCATGTTTGGTCTGGATGAGGGGGCGGGGCTGGCTGTGGTCCCGTTGGCCCCGTAACCATGGCGAAGAAACCGAAAAGCCGGGCCGGCATCGATGATGTGATGCTGATGCCGATCAGCCCGTCTCAGCAGAAGAAGCAGCGGCGGCTGTGGGTGTCGGTTGCGCTTGTCGTGGCGGTGTTGCTGTTTTTGCTGGGCGGCTGGCTGGGTGCTGGCGGTGCCCTGGATGCCTCGGAATCCAATCGCCGACTGCGTGGTGAGGTCAAGACCCTGGATGCAGAGCTGGAGACTGCGCGTAATGAACTGGCGGTGTTCAGAGCGGATTCCGAACTGACCCTGGAGGCTCGCGAAGAGGTGCGCCGGGAGATCAAGGCATTGCAGGATCAGGTGGCCGAGCTCGAAGAGGCGGTGCTGTTCTATAAGAATGTCATGGCACCGGCTGGCACCGAAGGTGGCCTGCAGATCGAAAAAATGACCGTGCAGCAGGATAACGACACTGACGAATACCATTATCGGGTGGTGTTGGTGCAGTCCGGCGATAACCGGGGCTATCTGTCCGGGGATATCAGTCTGCACCTGCGCGGAGAGAAAGACGGTGAGGCGTTTTCGCTCAACGGACGCAGCTGGCTTGAGGACGGCAGTGAGACACGCTTCCGGTTTCGCTACTTTCAGGAGCTGAATGGCCGCTTTAAGGTGCCCGAAGGGGTGGTGATACAGGCGGTGGATGTGGATGCTGAGAGCGGCGGCAGAAACCGTTACCAGACACAGAAAACCATAAAATGGCAGTAGGAGAGACGTGTGCTAGGCCGAGACAAGAAAACCGCAGCAACGACAGGGGCATCGTCCCAGGATTACCGTAACCACACCCTGATCGCGCCCAGCGCAACCGTTCGTGGCGATATCGAATTCTCCGGGGGGCTGCATATCCAGGGCACCGTGGAAGGCAACGTCAGCGTGGGCAAGGATGGCGGCCGCCTGGTGATCGGCGAAAGCGGCGTGGTGAAAGGTGAGATTCAGGTCGCCCAGGTGGTGATCAACGGTCGCGTGGAAGGGGATGTGCACGCCACCGAAAACCTGGAGCTGGCCGAAAAGGCATCCGTGGAAGGCAACGTGTATTACCGGATGATCGAAATGGTCATGGGCGCGCGGGTGAATGGCAAGTTGGTACGGCTGGATGATGAGCGCCGCAATTTGCCTGCCCCGGACGCCAGTAAAGCCGCCAAGTCGGAGCCTGAAGGCAAGGCTGTGGCAGGCAAGGCGGCCGTGGATAATTCTTGACTGTTTTAGTCGGGTACTGGAACATGATCTACCCGCCTGGGCGACTGCTGTTGCCCAGGCGGGGATCCTACTGCCCAGATGTCAGCCAATAGCGAGAGTATGACCGAGTCAGCGCCTATTTCATTTACTGATGCCGCCGCGGCCAAAGTCAAAGAGCTGCGTGACGACGAAGGAAACCCGAACCTGAAGCTGCGTGTGTATATCACTGGCGGCGGGTGTGCGGGGTTTTCCTATGGTTTCACCTTCGATGAAGCGGTGAATGAAGACGATACCTCGGTGGAGAAAGCCGGCGTAACCCTGCTGGTGGACGCCATGAGCATTCAATACCTGGATGGTTCCCAGGTGGATTACGAAAAGGGCCTGATGGGTTCGCGTTTCGTGGTCAGCAACCCCAATGCGGCCACCACCTGCGGCTGCGGTTCTTCCTTCTCTGTTTAGGAATAACTGGCTGCTTCAGTCGTAAGCCCGCTTTGCCGAAAAGAAGCGAGTAACGAGTTACGAGTCTCGAAAGGCAAGAGGTGGACTGGGTTTCGAAACTCGCTTCTCGCAACTCGCGCCTGTCTCCCCTGTCACAAAACCTTCACTGTTTGATCAACATTTCGTCGCTTTTCGGGTAGACACTGAACCCATGATGACGACAAAACCGACATTTCAACGAATGACCGCCGCGGATACCCGGGCCATGTGCTGGTTGCTACAACAGCCGCAGGCAGCCCGCCGTGCCCGCATGGCGCGGATGATCTCCCGCCTCGGCGATGGTCCTTTCTATGTGGCGCTGACGTTGCTGATCTGGTGGATGGATCGGCAGGGCGGCAGCGAGTTCGCCCTGACTGCCATGGCCGCCTATGCCCTGGAAGTGCCGATGTTTGTGCTGCTCAAGCACTTGATCAAACGGCCCCGGCCGGCGGATGCGCTGGAGAGCCTGTCGGCGTTTATTCAGCCCGCGGACCGGTTCAGCTTCCCGTCCGGGCACACCGCTGCCGCCTTTGTGATGGCGACACTGCTGTGTGTCTTCTATCCCCCGGTAATGGCTCTGGCGTTGGGGTTGGCGGTGATGGTGGGCTTGTCCCGGGTGTTGCTGGGGGTCCATTATCCGTCGGACATTCTGGCTGGCGCGACGCTTGGCTTCAGCTGCGCCATGATTGGGCTGTGGCTGGTTTGAGGGGCTAGCTACGAGCTACGAGTTGCGAGGCGCGGGAAGAGCCAAAGCCAGGTTCACTGTGGTGTGCCGCGCCCAGGCGAGGCGAAAAGCAACGCCGAAGCGCGGTTCAAGAGTTTGTCGGTTGAGCCAATCCCTGTTTCGCGCCTTGAAGCTCGTAGCTCATAGCTCGCAGCTGCTCTTAAGGCAGGGTGATCTGCCCCAATACCGCTTCCCTCGACGCCCCGGTGACCACCGGCGCATTGCCCGCTTTTCCTTCCATGCGCGCCCAGGCCAACCAGGCAAACGCGGCGGCTTCCACCCAGTCCGGGTGCAGTCCGTGCTCGGCGGTGCTGGTGACCGGGGTGTTGAGTAATGCCTGAAGGCGTTCCAGCAGGTGCCGGTTATGGGCGCCTCCACCACAGATCAGTACGTGATCGGGCTGGAAGTTGTTAAGTGCATCTCTGATCGAGTGGGCGGTGAGTTCTGCCAGTGTTGCCTGGATGACGTCATCAGGGAGCGAGTGGTTAGCCAGTTGGGCGTTGAGCCAGTCGCGGCTGAAGCGTTCCCGTCCGGTGCTTTTCGGGGGCGGCTGATGGAAATACGGATCATCCAGCAGGGTAGTGAGCAGGGTGCTGTCGGGCTGGGCGCTGGCGGCCCAGTCACCGTTGCGGTCGTAGGCTTGCTGGTAGTGCTGTTGAATCCAGCTATCCATCAGCACGTTGCCCGGGCCGGTATCAAAGCCGCCGGTGAGCTGGCCGGTATCCAGCAAGGTCACATTGGCCATGCCGCCGATGTTGACCACGGCAATGCGTTGATCAGGGCGGGCAAATAACTGTCGATGAAAGGGCGGCACCAGCGGGGCGCCTTGCCCGCCCAGCGCCATATCCTTGTTGCGAAAGTTGCTGACCACGGGGATGCCGGTTGCCACGGCCAGCGAATCCGGGCAGCCCAGTTGTACGCTGAAGCCGGGCGGTTGCGGGCGATGGCGAATGGTCTGCCCGTGGCAGCCGATGGCACGGACCTGGTCCGGGGTTATGCCGGCCTGCGTGAGCAGGGTCTGGCAGGTGTTGGCGTAATGTCCGGCCAGCTGCAGGTTGACGCGGCCGGCCCGGTCGATTTCGTTACTGCCCGGCTGGCACAGGGCGAGAATGTCGTCGCGAAGCGGTGCCGGGATTGGCTGGCTCAGGGTGCCGAGCAGAGAAAAATGGTCGTCGCCAATGCTGGCGAGAACGGCATCTATACCGTCCACGCTGGTGCCGGTCATCAGGCCGATAAACAGGGGTAGTTCGGTCTTAGAAGGCATCGCTGCTGGCCAGTGTCGAGGCTTCGGAGAACAGGGTCATTTGTGCCTTCAGCCGGTTGGCGGCAATCAGGAACTCCGCTCTCTCGTTATCGTTGATGCCGCGTGCCTTGGGCAGCGGTACGGTTTGTGGATTGCGGTGTACGCCGTTAATACGGAACTCGTAATGCAGGTGTGGGCCGGTGGCCAGCCCGGACGAACCGACATAGCCGATGGTTTGCCCCTGGCTGACTCGTTTGCCCACGCGGATACCTTTGGCAAAACTGCGCATATGGGCATACAGGGTGGTGTAGATCTGGCCATGCTTGAGGATGATGACATTGCCGTAGCCCCCTTTTACCCCGGCGAAGATGACCTTGCCATCGCCTGCGGCCTTGATGGGGGTGCCGGAGGGGGCGGCGTAGTCGGTGCCTTTGTGGGCTCGGATGCGGTTAAGTACCGGGTGTTTGCGGCCCGGATTAAAGCGGGAGCTGATACGGGAAAAAGCCACGGGGGTACGGATAAATGCCTTGCGCATGGAGTCGCCCTTGATATTCAGGTACTCCACGTCGCCAGACAGGGTTTCGTAGCGGAAGGCAGTGAGATGGCGGCCCTGGTTCCAGAATTCGGCCATCAGGATATCGCCTTCGCCGACTTTCTCCCCATCCAGGTAGAGCTCTTCGTAGATAATGCGGAAGCGGTCGCCTTTGCGGATGTCGAGGGCAAAATCCACATCCCAGGCGAACAGGTTGGCAAGCTGCATGGTGAGTCGGTCGGTGATGCCGGCCGCAGCCCCGGCCAGGAACAGGGAGCCAGTAATGTCGGCTTGGGCGAAGCGGGTCTGCTTCTGATATTCCCGCTGGCTCAGGCGCACACTCCAGCCGCCGCCTGTCAGCCGTGCGGTGAGGGTTTCAACTTTTGAGGGGTGGTAGCGCACGTTGGTGAGGGAGCCGCTGTCGTTAACAATGACTTCCAGTGCTTCCCCGGGGCGCAAGCGGGTGAGCCGCTTCAGCTTGTCGTCACCTTTGAGCAGGGCATCGATCTGCCCGGCGCCAATGCCCAGGGGATGCAGTAATGAGGACAGGCTGTCTCCGGATTGCACGGTCAGCGTTTGCCATTGCGGTGTGGCCGGTGCGGGTTTGCTGGTGGTTTGCGGTTTTGGTGCGGGTGCTGTGCGTTCCGGCAGGCTGATGGGCTGGACGCGTTCCGGGGTGGTTTCGGTGCTGTCCGGGCGAAAGGCGATCAGGATGACGCCGCCCAGCAATACCATGCTCAGCAGTAAATGGGTGCGTGGGAACTGGCGCACCAGCCTGCCGGCAGCAGAGATAAGTTGTTTCATGAAGAGTCTGTGAGGGCCTGGTTGGGTAAATAGAGACTGGCGCGCCCGCGGGGCACGGCGAAAAACTGACCTGCAAAGATACCCGCCTTCTCTGGCCGCGTTCAAGTGCTACAATGGCGCGCTTTCATTAATGGGTCTGGAAATAGAGGTAGGCATGGCCACGGTGGATCAGCAACTGGCACTTATTACCCGCGGGGCGGATGAGATCATCCAGGAAGAGGAGCTGCGGGAAAAACTGGCATCGGGCCGGCCGTTACGGGTGAAGGCGGGCTTTGACCCTACTGCCCCGGATCTGCACCTGGGGCATACGGTATTGATCAACAAGCTGCGCCAGTTTCAGGAGCTGGGGCATGAAGTGATCTTCCTGGTTGGCGATTTCACCGGGATGATCGGTGACCCCACGGGCAAGAGCGCCACCCGTCCGCCGCTGAGTCGAGAAGATGTGCTGCGCAACGCGGAGACCTACAAAGAGCAGGTCTTCAAGATTCTCGACGAGAGCAAAACCCGGGTCGCCTTCAACTCCAGCTGGATGAACGAGGTTGGCGCGGCCGGCATGATCAAGCTGGCAGGCCAGTACACGGTGGCGCGAATGCTGGAGCGGGATGATTTCGACAAGCGTTACAAGGGTAATCAGCCCATCGCCATCCACGAATTCCTCTACCCGCTGGTGCAGGGTTACGACTCTGTGGCCCTGGAGGCGGATGTGGAGCTGGGCGGGACCGATCAGAAGTTCAACCTGCTGATGGGGCGTACGCTGCAAAAGTCTTATGGCCAAGCGCCACAGATCTGCCTGACCATGCCGATTCTGGAAGGACTGGACGGCGTGCAGAAGATGTCCAAATCGTTGGGCAACTATGTGGGGGTCAACGATGCGCCGGGGGAAATGTACCGCAAGCTGCTCTCGCTTCCCGACAGTCTCACCTGGCGCTATTATGAACTGCTCAGTGCCTGCTCCAATGAGCGCATTGAGGAATTGAAGGCCGAGGCGGAGACTCTGGGCTCGCCCCAGGAGGCCAAAAAAGCCTTTGCGCTGGAGATGGTCGAGCGGTTCCATGGGGCCGAGGCGGCCCAGGCGGCGCCCAAATCGGCAGGCAACCAGATTGCGCTGGGCGATATCCCTGATAATGTGCCGGAAGTTGAGGTGGATCTGGGGGATCAGGACAGCATCCATATCCTGCCGTTGCTACGGGAAGCAGGCCTTGTGCAGAACGGCAAGGCGGCCAAGGACGTATTCGGGCGGGGCGCGGTGTACCTGGATGGGGCTCAACTCAGTGAGGAGCGCACCTTCTCCCGTGGCGATAGCCACGTGATTCAGGCCGGAAAGAAGAAGATTGCCCGGGTGACGGTCAAATAACAGGCGCTGGCGCCTGTTTTCTCGGCGATTTGAGCGGAATTTGAACGGTCAGCAGGTTTTTTAAAAAAAGTGCGAAAAAGGGTTTGACTCCCAGAGCGAACTCTCTAGAATGCGCACTCCTCGACGGGGCAACAACGCAACGCACCACAGCGAAGCGCCACGAACGAGACGCTCTTTAACAATCAGGCAAGCAAACGTGTGGGACCTGTTCGGGATGGGATCTTTAAAAGATTTCAGTTCTGAACGAGTCAACAAAGTTTTTGTTAATT
>NZ_NVWY01000006.1 GCF_002733835.1 Alcanivorax sp. | reverse complement strand
ACCGTCTGTACCCTTGGGTCAGATGCTCCTTTGGTCCCTCCACCCCGGCAAGTCCTGCATGGTTGCAGGAAGAGCATTCAAACATACAAGCACCTCTTGAGGTGCGAACCGGGCCTAGCGAGGCGGCAAAGATCAAGATCCTTCCGCCATTCTTTCTGGAACCCGTCGAGTTTTGAGACTCCTGATCGCCCTGCGGGCGATTTCCGCGCAAGCGCGGTTCGCACCTCAAGAGGTACTCCTACAGCGGCTTCGTAGAAGTTGCGGACTACGAGGAACTTTCCGACTTGTAGCTTGTAGCTTGTAGCTGTTCTAAACTCGCTCCCCATGCGAGACGATACCCGTGATTTCCTTTCCCTTTTCCTGAACGACACGCCCCTGCTGGACGTGCGCGCCCCCGTGGAATTTGCCAAAGGCGCCTTTCCCGGTGCCACCAATATCGCCCTGATCAACGATGACGAGCGTCACCAGATTGGCATCTGTTACAAGCAGCAGGGCCAGCAGGCGGCCATTGACCTGGGTAACAAGCTGGTCAGCGGCGAAGAGCGGGAACGGCGCATGCAGGCCTGGCAGCAGTGGTGGCAGACCAACCCGGACGGTTATCTGTATTGCTTCCGTGGTGGGCTGCGCAGCCAGACCACCCAGGCCTGGCTGCGCGAAGCAGGCATCGATGCACCGCTGGTCACCGGTGGTTACAAAGCACTGCGCCGGTTTCTGATTGATGAAATGGAAGCCTGTATCGCCAGCCTGCCACTGGAGGTGCTATGCGGCCGCACCGGCTGTGCCAAGACACGGGTGATTGAACAACAGGCCAACGCCATCGATCTGGAAGGGCTGGCCCACCATCGCGGCTCCTCTTTCGGCCGACGCCCCGGCGGTCAGCCCAGCCAAATCGATTTTGAAAATACCCTGTCCATCGCCCTGATCAAACAGCGTGCCGCCCAGCCTGCCCGTATTCTGGTGGAAGACGAAAGCAAGCTGATCGGTCGTTGCCATCTGCCCTTTTCACTGCAAGACCAGATCAAGGCGCAGCCACGTATCGTGATCGAGGAATCCCTGGACGCCCGCGTGCAGGTGACCCTGGAAGATTACGTGATCGGCCCGCTGCAGGAGTATGCCCACTACTTCGGTGAGCAGGATGCTCTCAAGCAGCTCGGCGATGAACTGCTGGCGGCCATGGACCGCATTCGCCGCCGCCTGGGTGGTATTCGCCATCAGCAGCTGCGCCAGCAACTTCAGGAAGCCCTGGCCGTGCAAGCCGCCTGCGGCGATACCGAGCTGCACCGCGAATGGATCCACAACCTGCTCGCCGATTATTACGACCCCATGTACGACTACATGCTGTCGCGCCGGGTCGGCACCATCGTCTTCCAGGGCACCCGTGCCGAAGTCAGCGATTTCCTCAACAACCGCTGACGCAAAACCCCGCGCAAGCCGCTATACTGCGCGCAACGGTTGCGTATGGCCGAACCCGCAATCGTCCTGTGTACGTTCCCTCATAAAGTTCGGTAAGCCTCCCTATTGAACGGAGACAACAATGCGTTTGAAATTTCTGGCTGCACTGGCCGCTGCCCTGCTCCTATCTGCCTGTAATGACCCCAAAACCGATACCTTCACCTTTACGGCGATTCCGGATCAGGATGAATCCCAGCTGGTAAAACGGTTCGGTAGCATCGCCGCCCATCTGGAAGAACAGCTGGGCGTGCCGGTGAAATACGTACCGGTGAAATCCTACGCTGCCGCAGTGACTGCCTTCCGCAACGATGAGGTGCAAATGGCCTGGTTCGGCGGCCTGTCCGGCGTTCAGGCCCGGCGTCTTGTCCCCGGTTCCAAGGCCATTGCCCAGGGCCAGGAAGACACCGCTTTCAAGTCGTATTTCATTGCCAACAGCAGCACCGGCCTCGAACCTGTCGAAACACTGGGTCAAGACTTTATTGCCCAGCCATCATTCACCTTCGGTTCCAAGGGCAGCACATCTGGCCGCCTGATGCCGGAATTCTATCTGCGCGAGACCTTTAACAAGGCGCCGGAAGATCTGTTCGAGAAAGTCGGTTTCTCCGGGGACCACAGCCGTACCATCGCCCTGGTACAAAGCGGGGCTTACGCCACTGGCGCGGTGAATTTCAAAGTCTGGGAGCGCGAGCTGGCGGAAGGCAAAATCGATACCAGCAAGGTCAGTGTGATCTGGGAAACCCCCACCTACCCGGACTACCACTGGACCGTTCGCGGCGATCTGAATGAGCGCTTCGGCGAAGGCTTCAGCCAGCGCGTTACTGAAACCCTGCTGTCCATCGACGATCCGGCACTGCTGCAGGCTTTCCCCCGGGAAAAATTTATTCCGGCCTCCAATGCGGACTATGCCCCCATCGAGGACACCGCCAGCGCCATCGGCCTGCTGGACTAACGGCCACAGGCTAAATTCCGGCGTGTTTGATTTTCAGCAGGCCCGGCTGGGCCATGGCGATCAGGTTGTCTTCGACAGCCTGACACTGACCATTGAGCAGGGCGAGAAAGTTGCCCTGCTCGGCCCTTCCGGTGCTGGCAAGTCCACCCTTCTCGATGCCCTGCGCAGCCAACAGGAAAGTATCTGTGCCTGGTGCCCCCAGGCGGGCGCCCTGGTGCCGATGCTGAGCGTGTTCCACAACATCTACATGGGCGCCCTGTCGCGCAACCGCACCCTCACCAACCTGCGCAACCTGATAGCCCCCAGTCGACACGAGCGTGAACAGGTGGGCGCGCTGGCCACCGACCTGTCGCTTCACGACAAGTTGTTCACCAGTGTCGACCAACTCTCCGGCGGCCAGGCGCAACGCACCGCGCTGGGCCGGGCCCTCTACACCCAACGCCCGGTTCTGCTCGCCGACGAGCCGGTCTCCAGCCTGGACGAACATCAGGGCCTTGCCCTGCTCACCCTGTCACTGGCTCGCCACCACAGTGCCGTGATTGCCCTGCATGATCGGGCGTTGGCTCTGGCCTGCAGCGATCGGATCATCGGCCTGCAGCAGGGCCAAATCGTCCTCGACGCCGCCACCCGGTCGCTGTCCCTTAGCGATCTGGATGCCTTGTATCAGGACGATGCGTAGCAGTGAACGCCCTACCATGCCTCCCGCCTGCCCGCCGCTGAACACCACGGCCAGTCGCTGGCGGCGCACCACCGGTGGTCTTGCCCTGGCCGGGCTGGTGGCACTGTTGCTGGCCGACCTGGAAATCGCCCGTTCCAGCCCTGGCCATGAACTGCTGCGCATGGCCAGGGGGTTTATGGCCCCGGACTTTTTTGCCACCGAACAGCTGGGCCAGGCGTTGGCCAATACCCTGGCCTTTGCCTGGCAGGGCACCGCGCTGGCCGCCCTGTTCGGTTTTGTGATGGCAATCGGCTGGTCGTCACGGGCGGTACGCGGTTTCGCCGCCAGCATCCGCGCCGTCCATGAGCTGTTCTGGGGCCTGCTGCTATTACAGGTTGCCGGCCTGAGCACGCTCACCGGGGTACTGGCCATCGCCATTCCCTATGCGGGTATCTTTGCCAAGGTATTCGGCGAATTTCTCGAAGAATCAGACCCGGCTCCTTCCCATGCACTGCCCGCCAGCACCTCCGCCGTCAGCCGCTTTTTCTTCGCCCGCCTGCCGCTGGTCTGGCAGGCCTTTAAAGCCTACGGCAGCTACCGGCTGGAATGCGCCCTGCGCGCCTCCGCCATTCTCGGCTTTATCGGTTTGCCCACCCTGGGCTTTCATCTGGAAACCGCTTTTCGTGAAGGGGTCTACGATCAGGGCGCAGCTTTGCTGTACCTGTTTTTTGCGCTGATTTTCACCCTGCGCTGGTGGCTGCGCCCGGCCCTGATCCCCCTGTATTTGATCGCCGCCGTGGTGTGGGCGCCACCGGTTTTTACCGGCAACCTGTCCACCCTGGTGCGTTTTGTCACCGTGGATCTGGTGCCTGCTCCCCTGCGCCACGGCGGTGGCCTGCTGGAACTGTGGCAATGGTTCGCCATGCTCTGGCAGCAACAGCTGTGGCCCGGCCTGTGGCAAACCAGCGTATTGGGGCTGGCCGCGCTACTGCTCACCGGCATACTGGCACTGGTATTGTTTCCCCTCACCTCACCGTTATTCGGTAACCGGGTCAGCCGTACGCTGGGCCATGGCCTGCTGGTGGTGCTGCGCACCACGCCGGAGTTTTTCCTCGCCTTCTTTTTCCTGATCCTGCTCGGCCCCTCCATGTTGCCCGGCATTTTTGCGCTTGCCCTGCATACCGGCGCCATCGTCGCCCACCTGACGGGCCGCTTCAGTGAGACCCTGCGCCTGCGGGCGGACGCGCCCAGCGGGATCAACCGCTACGCCTGGGAGGTCTTGCCGCGCATCAGCCCCAACCTGCTCGCTTTCCTGCTCTATCGCTGGGAGGTAATCATGCGCGAAACGGCGGTGCTGGGGATTCTTGGCATTCACACCCTGGGTTTCTATATTGATTCCAGTGTGGCGGAATTCCGCTTTGACCGAACCGCACTGTTGATCCTGGCCACAGTGTTGCTCAATCTGGGCGTGGACGCCCTGTCGCGTACGATACGACGGCATCTGAGATTGCAGCCCGGCAAAGGTACCCCCGCACACAAAGCCCCGGCCAGCAGCTGACCGGCATACCGGGAACACGCAGACACGAGTCGCACTATGAAACTGTACCAAGTGGACGCTTTTACCAATGCCCTGTTTGCCGGCAACCCGGCCGCCGTGGTGCCGCTGACGCACTGGCTGGACGACGCCCTGCTGCAAAATATCGCACTGGAAAACAATCTTTCGGAAACCGCCTTTCTGGTGCCCGACGATCAAGGCTATGCGTTGCGCTGGTTTACCCCTCAGGTGGAAGTCGACCTGTGTGGTCACGCGACACTGGCCGCCGCCTGGGTGGTGTTCAATGCGCTGGACTTTCCCGGTGAACGAGTGCGCTTTTCTACCGCCTCCGGCCCCTTGTTCGTGACCCGCAGCGGGCAGACGTTAAGCCTGGATTTTCCGTCACGGCCGGCCCACGCGCTCACCGACATCACCCCGTTTTCCCGGGCGCTGGATGTGCCCATCCGCGAAGTGCTGCAAGCCCGGGACACCCTGATCATCGTGGACAGCGCCGATCAGATACGCAATTTCCAGCCCGACTTCACCGCCATCGCGGCGCTGGATACCTTCGCGGTAATGATTTCCGCTCCCGGCGACGACTGTGATTTTGTCAGCCGTTTTTTTGCCCCGGCCAAAGGCGTTCCGGAAGACCCGGTCACCGGCTCGGCCCATTGCACCCTGGTGCCCTACTGGGCAGAAAAACTCGGCAAAAACACCCTCCATGCCCGCCAGCTCTCTGCCCGTGGCGGTGAGCTGCACTGCCAGCTGAAAGGCGACCGCGTCACCCTCAGCGGCAGCGCCCGCTGCTACCTGCAAGGCGACCTGCAACTGTGATGATGCCACTGTGATAAGCCCCTCCGCCCAATACGATCTGGTCTTTGTCGGCGCCGGCCACAGCCACGCGCTGGCCCTGCGCATGCTGGCCATGAAACCGATTCCCGGCGTACGCCTGACTATGGTGTCTCCGGACAGCCTGAGCGCCTATTCCGGCATGTTGCCGGGGCTGATCGCCGGACACTACACGCTGGATGACACCCATGTGGATGTGTACCGGTTATGCCAGGCCAGCGGCTGCCGGTTTGTTCAGGCCAGCGTCACACAGCTTGATCCAAAGAAACGGCAATTACAGCTCAGCGATGGCAGCCAGCTGGCCTACGACTGGCTGAGCCTGGACGTGGGCGCCACGCCGGATCTCTCGCCCATCGGCAACGGTCACGACAGCGTTGTGCCGGTCAAACCGGTGGCCAGCTTTTATACCCGCTGGCAACAACTCTGCCGCGACGCCGGCGGGCAAACGCCCTCACTGGCGGTGGTCGGTGCCGGGGCCGGCGGTACCGAAATGGCCCTGGCCATGGCCCACCATTTCCAGAACCGCCAGCAAGCGGCAGAGATTCAACTGATCACCGGCGGGGAACTGCTGCCCGGCTTTCCCGCCAGCGTGCGCGCGAAAATGCGCCAACGGCTGCAAGCCCATAACGTCACCCTGCATACCCACAGTCGCGTTCACGGTGATGCGCAACAGCAACTGCAGATGGGAGATCAGCCGCTAACCGCCCAATGGGTGCTCTGGTGCACGGGAGTGCGTGGCCTGGCGATACTGGAAGACAGCGGGCTGGAGTGCGACGAACGGGGTTTTGTACGCGTCACGGAAAGCCTGCAAACGCTCTCCGATACACGCATTTTTGCCGCCGGTGACTGCGCCGCCTTCCCCATATCCCTGCCCAAGGCCGGGGTCTATGCGGTTCGTCAGGCGCGCACCCTGGCCGACAACCTGCGCGCGGCCATTCAAGGGCAACCGCTGGCTGCCTATCGCCCGCAATCCCGATTCCTGTCGCTGCTGTCCGCCGGCGGCAAAGACGCCATTGCCAGCCGGGGAGGCAACCTGTCCCTGGCCGGGCATTGGGTATGGCGCTGGAAAGACCATATCGACCGGGCCTTCATGGCCAAGTTCGATCGGCAGCTACCCGCCATGTCCACCGCCCCCGCCGACCCGGACGCCCTGCACTGCGCCGGCTGCGGCGCCAAGGTCGGCAGCGACGCCCTGCATGAAGCACTGGCTGAACTTCAGCCAGTCATGAATCCGGGCATCGAAGCCGGCGTAGACGCCGCCGATGATGCCGCCATCATCAATTGGCCCGCCGGGCAGCGGCTGGTCCAGAGCCTGGATTTCTTTCCCGCCTTTATCGATGAGCCCTACCTGTTCGGGCGCATCGCCGCCCTGCACAGCCTCAGTGATCTGTACGCCATGAATGCCCGACCCCACTCGGCGCTGGCCAACATCACCCTGCCCTGGCACCACCCGCGCCTGCAGGGCCGGGACCTGCAACGGATGATGACCGGGGCCGTCCGGGAACTGAATGCAGCCGGCTGCACCCTGGTCGGAGGCCACACCATCGAAGGCCCACAGATGGCCGCGGGGTTCACCGTCAACGGCCAGGCCGACCCGGCACAGCTCTGGCATAAACATGGCGCCCGTGACGGCGACCGGTTGATCCTCACCAAGCCATTGGGCAGCGGCGTGCAATTGGCGGCCTTGATGCAGGCGAACAACAGCAATGGTGCCGCATTCCACGGCCCCTGGCTGGACACAACACTGCGCCACCTGCTGACCAGCAACCATATTGCGCAACGGGCCCTGCAGGATGTACCTGTGAATGCCTGCACCGATATCACCGGCTTCGGGTTACTTGGCCACCTCTACGAAATCAGCCAGCAAAGCGACGTTACCCTGTCGGTGGATTGCCACAAGGTACCGCTGCTGCCCGGCACGCTTGCACTGATTCGCCGAGGCGTGGCCAGCACCCTCAGCGACGCCAACCGGCAGATACTGGTGCATTGCCAACAACCGCAGCCCGTGGACGACGCCCTGCTTACCGCCCTGTGCGACCCGCAAACCGCCGGGGGGCTATTGTTCTGTCTGCCCGCCAGCTATGCACAACAGGCACTGCAACATCTTGATAGTGAAGGGGTTAAAGCGGTCGATATCGGTAAAGTCCTTGTAAAAGATCGCCCGGATCACGCAGAGATCCTGTTGAATAGCGGTCACACTGGTAGCGTATAACCTTTCAAGAACACAGGAGAATGCTTCATGACCACGTCAAAACGCGTTACCGGTATTTTCAGTGCCTTTGTATTGTTGTTCATGCAAGTGCTCATGGTCCCCGCCGCACAAGCCGCCATGATTGGTAATGACACCGTGATTCAGCAACAGGATCGCGCGGCCATGAAACAACAAGTCATGCAACTGATGGATCATAAAGTGGCCGCTCAGGCGCTGAGCGAATACGGCGTAAACCAGGAGCAAGTCAGCCAGCGACTGGACCGCCTCACCGATTCCGAGCTGCAGCAGCTGGCTCAGAAATCCGAAGAGCTGCCCGCCGGTCAGGGTGTACTGGGCGTGATACTCGCTATCATCCTGGTGCTGGTGATTCTGGATCTGCTCGGCGCTACCGACGTCTTCCCGGTGATTGACCCGGTCAATTAATGGTGACCGTATTGCGCGGCATGCTTTCCGGAAAACCGGTTGCCGCCCTGCTGGCAACCGTTCTGTTAACGCTGGGCGGTTGCCAGAGTTTTCCCCCTCCGCAAAGCGCCAGCGTCCACACTGAGCAACAGGTGGTGGTGCCTTTTGTCCCCCAGGACGCGTATCAATGCGGCCCAGCCGCCCTGGCGATGATGCTGCAATGGGCGGGCAAGGAAGTCAGCGCCGACGCACTGGTGGACGAAGTCTGGCTGCCGGAGCGCCAAGGTTCACTGGGCATTGAGCTGCGGGCTGCAGCCCGTAGCCGCGGCCTGATGGCCTATCCGGTGGAATCCGCTGACGCCCTGTTTCAGGAATTACAGGCTAACCGACCGGTGCTGGTAATGCAGAACCTGGCGCTACCGCGCTGGCCGAAATGGCACTTCGCCGTGGTCACCGGTTATCGGGATCAGGGTGATACCGTGGTGCTGCACAGCGGCACAACGCAAAGTGACAGCAGCCACTGGAACCGCTTTATTCGCACCTGGGCCAGGGCCGATCAGTGGGGATTCACGCTGGTGGAAGCCGGCCAGTTGCCCGCCAGCGCCGAGCCTGATGCGCTGTTCCGGGCTATCTCGCCGCTGCCCAATAATGCCGCCTTCTGGCCCGCTGCCGTGGACGCCTTCCCGCAAAGCGGGCAGCTGTGGTTTGGCTATGGCAATGCCCTGTGGGCGCAGGACAAGCAGCAAGACGCGCGGGTGGCGTTCGAAAATGCGGTGCAGCATGAGCCGGAACTGGCCGCCGCCTGGAACAACCTGGCCTATGCCCAGAAGGCAGCGGGTGACAGCAAAAAAGCCCGGCAGAGTATCTGCCAGGCCTTGTCGGTGGCGCCGGACGATAGCGAGATTCAGGACAGCGCCCGCGAACTGGGCGCTCAGTCCTGCGACGTATCGCCAGCTCCTTCTGCACCCTCAGCGTCCTCTGCTTCTGCTGCCCCCTCTTCAGCTGCAAGCTCAGGGTACTGCGCCACCAACTGATCGCGCTGCTCACGCAGCTTGTCCAGTTTGGCGATCCCTTCTTCCAGCTGTTCAGGGGCAATGCCGAATTCCTTGCCCCTGGCGATCAGCCCTTCCAGCTCCGCCATTTTGCGATTCGCCGCCGCCACGAAAGAGGCACGAACCGCCTGATTCTGTCTCGCTTCGTACTGCTGATACAGCGCCGGGTCGGCCAGCTCGGCCGCGCTGGGCGGCTCGCGTAAATCCGTATTGCGAACCAGCGGCGGCGTGCGTGGGTCGCCGTTTCGCATGCTTTGACGCAGGGCCGCCACGGCCTGGGGGGAAGGTGTCGGCACCGCGGCCGGGGCGTTATCCGCCCGCTTCTCCGGCATAGCCAGAGAACGTTCCGCCACCGTATCGATCATCGGCAGGGCTGCCGGCGTCGCTGCGGCGTCCACTTTGGTGTCAGCATCAGGGCTCGTGCCCGCAGTCACACCCGCCGCTGTGTTGCCTGCCGGTGCCGCCGGCGCCAGGGGCAACAGCCAATAGGCGCTGGCGCACGCGGCTATCAGCAATCCGGCCAGCAACCCGGGGCGCAACCGTCCCTGCTGGCGCTGATAGCTCCCCGTCTGGCCTGGCCGGCACTCACCCACCGCCATCACAACACCTCGTGGTTGACCCGCAACGCCGCCGCCTCGGTGGCATCCGCCAGCAAGATCTGAAAACGCTGCTGCATCTGCTCCCGGGCAATGGCCTGGGCCGCCCGGTAACGTACCGATTCGCTGTCCACACGCTGGTAGCCCATTTCTTTCTGGTCCACCCAGAGTAGCTCCCAGTACGGCGCACTGTCTGTGGCCGGGCTACGGAACGGCGGTGACACTCGCTGGACGGGTTGTACAAACGCCAGCGCCCGGGTCCAGTGATCCTCACGGCTATCACGGTCGACCCAGCCCAGCGCCCCACCCTGCTCGCGATCTCCGGCAACGGAGTAACGCGCCACCGCGTCGACAAATGCCTCGCCGGGATTGGCATTATCGTCTTGTTGAATGGCCCGCAGCTCGGAATAAATCCGGTCGGCTTCGGCCTGGCTGTTCACCCGCAAGTGGTAAGCGTGAACGCGCTCCACACGGGTAAATTCGTCCTGGTGCTGTTGGTAATACGCGGCGATCTGGTCCTTGCTCACTTCAGCCGCCAGCGCCCGTAACTGCGGATTATCGTCATGGATATCGTGCATCAGCCCCAGGTCATGGAGCAGCTCGTCGCGGCTCATGGCGTCATCAATACAATCATCCACTGCCGCAATGGCGCGGGCCGACAAACCGGAGTGTTGATCAAACCAGTAGAACACAAACTCCATGGTGAGCTGCTGCTTGATCGCTTCACGGATAAAGCCGGTATTGAGGTTGTGCATCTGTACTTTCAGCTGGATGTTCTGCCGACGATACAGATCCCACAGCGTCAGCGTCTGCTCTGGCTGATCCTCCGCAAAACGATAGCGGGCAATCGCCAGCTGGCTGGCCGCCTGCTGCTGGGCCTCGGTCATGGTGGCGTACAACGCCTGTTCCAGTGATAGCAACGGAGCCAACGCGTCCTCAGACAGCAACAACGGCTCGGTCAGATAATCCAGACTGTCGGCCATGCCGCTTTCTTCCACCGCTACCCGCAGGTCATCGGCAAAAGCCGTACGAATCAGTTTGAAGCGTTGTTGTTCATGGCGAGTCTGCGCATCGTAGCCCACCCGACTGGTGTCGGCATGTCCGTGGGCGGCCAGGTCGTCATGGTCATGGGCCAGGGCCGCCAACAACCGGTTTTCCACCAGCCCCTTGAGCACGGTTTCACGGCTGACCTGCGGTTCGCTGCGCTGTGCCGCAGCCACAAACACATTCAGGGTATCCACCGGAATCACGCTGCCATCCACGCTTGCTGCCACGTTATCGGGCAACGGCCCCCAACGCTGCCAGCTCGCATAACCGGCCAGCGCAACAGCCGCGAACCCAATGGCCAACACCCATCGATGCAATCCCATGGCCGTTTTCCTCTATCTTATTATTGGTACTTATTGGTACTTATTGATAAAACGCGGACACGCATCTCCCTGCACGTGCTTTTACGTGTAGCGTGATGCATGCCGCTTGTTGCGTCTTCTTATCAGGGATTAACTTTCACAGCGGCATGATTCAGCACATGCACCACCATGGCGATGGCATGGGGAATCACCACCTGTGCTACCTGCACCCGGTCCGAGTGGTCGGTGCTGGACAGCACGATCCCGCCGTTGCTGTAAGCCATGGCACCGCCTTGAGTCAGCAAGGGGCGAATGTCATTGCTGGCGCTAGCAAGCGGGGTGAAATCCGTCAGGGCCTGATCCACCAAAGCGGTGTTGTTCAGGTTCTCGCTGTCGTAGTAATCCGCCACCCAGGATTCCCAGCCACTGTGATTCAGTGCCGAGGTCGTCCACACATGGTGCGGCTGCAGCAGGTCGGTGGTGTGCATTACGAAACCCAGGGTCTGGGCAGTGGGGTTGGCGAGGAACTGGCTGTACCAGTACTGGCCCAGGTTATCGATGGGCTGGAACGGCATTTCCTCGAAGTCATCGTACATGGACTTGCTGGAAGTACTGCCCTGACGATAGTTGGCTTCGGTCACGCCGTAGGTGTTGTACTCGCTGTCATCGGCGCAGCTCCAGAAGCACCAGCCGGTCATGCCCCCGTTACCATCGTCCATGTAGTCACCCACCAGCCAGGTCGCGGCCAGGTTGTCGATATCACCCCAGACGGTGAGCAGGTCATAGTTGTAACCGCCCAAGTCATTGCCGTGAACGTCGGAACCGCGAGTGTGGTTCTGGAAATGCCAGTAGGAGGTGTAGTTCACCAGTGAGGCCCCGGCATTGAAGACCGGCGCATACACACAATCCCCGGTGACCGCGCCGCACAGGTAGGTATCCTGGAAATCGTCCACGTCGTAGGCGCCCTGCCCAATCACTTCCGCGAACTGGTCCATGCTGTAGCCGGCCGCGTTGACCCAACTCTTGAGGCGGTTGTATTCCGTGGTCGTCGGGTGCGCCTTCATGTAGTTCACTGCATCGATGGCGATGCGCTTGTGAGTAATTTGCTGGAACGCCTGGGCAGGCGATGACAGAACAGCGGCGGCCAGCAGGCCGGTGAGTGCAAGCTTCTTCATGGGGGTCCCCTCCCGTTATTGTGGTTATGTAACTTTTTGTGTTTATTGATCAAACAATAAACAACCCTGCATACCAACCCAAGGGCTCAGACGGACAAAAAGTGGACATTTCCTGACAGGCCACACCTTGCCATTCGCTCGGCGCCGGCCTTCCTTTTTCGTCTCCTCTCCATGCCCGCCCCTCGTATAGAATGGGCACCTGCACACCCTGCCATGAAGAAGTGACAATACATGGACATCGTTTTTGTTCTCGTGGAACCCGCTCGCGGAGAAAACATCGGCGCCGCTGCCCGCGCCATAAAAACCATGGGTTTCAAAGAGTTGCGACTGGTTAACCCGGGGGATATGCGCGCCGCCCAGTGGGTCGCACACCACAGCAACGACGTGCTGGAGCAGGCCATGGTCGTGGACTCCCTGGATCAGGCGCTGGCCGATGTGGACCTGAGCATTGCCTGTACCGCCCGGCACCGCCTGCAGAAAGACCGTTATGTGGATGCGGATCATTGCGCCGAACTGGTCGCTGGCAAGGGAAACAGCGTGCAACGTGTCGCCATTGTCTTCGGCCGGGAAGCCAGCGGCCTGACCGGTGATGAAGTGGCCCGCTGCGATCTGGCCAGCAGTATTCCACTGGCGCAGGCACAACCGTCACTGAACCTGGGCCAGGCCGTGATGGTCTATGCATGGGAATTGCGCAAACGGCCGGCGACAGTGCAGCCCGAAGCGGACCCGATCACCTTCGGCCACACCCGCCAGGCGCTGCACCAGCTTCTGGCAGCCCTGCGCATACAGCCAAACGAAAATCTTCACCAATGGGTGGACGAATTACTGCCCCTGGCCAGCGACCGGGAACTCGGCCTGGTTCGCCAACTGCTGCGGCGAATCAGCCATCGATAACGCGCCCCTTGTACGCTCAGCAAGACGTTCTGCAAAGGCCGCACAAACCACCGGGAAGGCAATGCGCTCAACCCTGTGATACAAAGACATCAACACTTTCCTGGAGCCTCGTTGTTATGGATCGACGACTGCCTGTCGCACTGCTGATATTGCTACCCGTTCTCGCCATTGCGCAGCCCGGCAGTTTTTCCCTGCCCGGTGTCGGCGACCTGCAAAAGCAGCTCACCGAAACCAGCGAAAAAAAATCCGACGGCACGGACAATCCGGATAAGGAACAACTCAAGCAAACCCTGAAATTCCGGCAGGAGATCGATAGCAACCAGGAAAAGATCAAGGACCTGAAAACCTTTGCCCGGCAAGCCCCCAGCCAACGCACACGCCTCAACGGCGAACTCATGCGCCTGCGCCAGGAGCGGCAAACCGACTGGAAAAAACACTATGCCAGCAAAACCCTGGACGACCTGGTGAAAGCGCTGATCAGCGAGCTGGATGCCCTGGAAGCCAACCAGGAAGACCTGGCTGACGCCAACAGCGACCTGACCCGCGCCCAGACTCTGCCGGAACAGGCCCAGAACGAGATCAGCAAAGCCATGGACCGGCTGGACACCATTCGCACCCGCCTCAATCAGGGGGTCGATGAAGAAGGTGAAGCCTTGTCCGATTTGCAGACACGGGCGCTGAACACGGAGATGCAAGCTCTGGAATCACGCATTGAGCGTTATAACCAGGAGCTCGCTATCGTCGACAAGCAACAGGACATCGCCCGCCTGAGGCAACAGAGCGACAAACAGCACCAGCTCATCATCGAAGCAAAACTGGACGCCCTGCAGCCACTCATCAATGAGCGCCGCCTGAATCAGCTGGAGGAAACCGCCAACTCCCCGGAAACCGATCTTCCACAAAGCGTGCTGGAGCACCCCCAGGTCCAGAAAGCCATGGAAAAGAACCGGGCCCTGCGTGAACAACTGGCCGGTGCCAGCGAAAGCGTCAACAGCCTGCTGCGTGAAGCGGTCAACACCAAGACCGAACTGGACAAGGCGCGCTCTCTGTCTTCCACCGTCAACGACCAGATTCGCATGCTTGATGGCAGCCTGCTGCTCTCTCGCATTCTTTACGAACAGCAGAAGAGTCTTCCCCAGGACCAGGGGGAACTGGATCTTGATAAGGACATTTCCAACGCTCGCCTCAGCCAGTTCGATATCGAGCGAGCCATGCAGGATCTGGATGATGCGCCCCTGCCCTCACAGGCCCAGGCCGACAAACCCCTGAGCCCGGAACTGGAACAGGCCTTTTCCATCCTCCGCGAAGAGCGCCTCGCCATCTACGACCAGCTGGACCAGGAGCTGAGCCGCCAGCTGGCCATCCTCACTCGCACCCAGCTGAGCCATGAACAGCTGCGCAAGATTACCCGCAGCCTGCACAACACCATTTCCGAACAAACCTTCTGGATGCCCAGCAACCAGCCGTTGAGTTTTGAATGGCTCGGCAAGCTGCCAAAAGAATTGATGGAACAGGTTAAAACCATGCCCTGGGGCGACCTGTGGCAAGGCACCAGCAGCCTGTTGAGCCGCAAGTGGGTCTGGCTGATCGGGCTGCTCATTCCTGCCGCGCTGCTGGTAGTGGTGCGCAGCAAACTCAAAACGCGCATCGACGAAATGAACAAGGACGTGGGCTTCCTGCGCCGTGACAGCCAGGCCCACACCCCACTGAGCCTGCTGTACACCTTTCTGATTGCAGCACCTGTCCCGCTTTTCCTTGGCCTGCTGGCCGCCGGGCTATGGGTGCAGCCCGGTACGTTCAGCAGCGTCATGGGCGCCGCGGTGGCCCAGATCGCCTTGCTATGGCTGGTGTTTGAGGTGCTCTACCGGTTGCTGAAAACCAACGGTATTGCACAGCGCCATTTCCGCTGGAACATGGAATACAACCATCAGATGCGCCGCCGCCTGCTGGTGACCGGGCTGGCATTAATCCCGCTCACCTTCCTGGTGGCTTTCGGTGACCAGTGGCCCGCGCAGCTCAGTAATGACCGGCTCGGCCTGGTGATCATGATGGCCTCCATGATCACCATCATGGTGAGCCTGCCCTGGGTGGCGCAGTCCTACCCCGGGCGCCATTACAGCCGCACCATGAAAACCCTGGCCACCGCCCTGTGCATTCTTGCCCCACTCACCCTGATCGTGCTGACTGGCGTGGGCTACTATTACACCTCGGTACGCCTCACCGGGCACATGATCTACAGCCTCTACCTGATTGCGCTGTGGATTGTCCTGGATGCCACCGCCGTGCGCGGCCTCGCCGTGGCTGCTCAGCGGCTTTCCTACAAGCGTGCCGTGGCACAACGCGATGCCGAACAAAAAGACACCAGCAGCGCTGAAGCCGTGGAAGTGGAAGAGCCGCAACTGGACCTGAAACAAGTGAACCAGCAATCCCTGCGCCTGATACGCCTGGCACTGGTGGCCGTGGTCGGCCTGCTGGTGTATTGGGTTTGGGCAGACGTTTTGCACGCCTTCGCCTATACCGACAACATCGTCCTGTGGGAAACCGCCGAAGGGGCCGGCCAGGCCGCCACCACCTCCCCAATCAGCCTGGGCGACGTGATTGCCTCGCTGGTCATTGGTGCCGTGACCTTCCTGCTCGCCAGCAACCTGCCCGGCTTGCTCGAGGTGTTGGTGCTATCGCGCATGGATCTGCGCCAGGGCACCAGCTACGCCACTACCACCCTGCTCTCCTACGTGATTGTCGCCAGCGGCATCATTCTCACCCTGGGTGCTCTGGGCCTGAGCTGGGACAAGATGCAATGGCTGGTGGCGGCACTGGGCGTGGGGCTGGGTTTTGGCCTGCAGGAAATCTTTGCCAACTTTATCTCCGGCATCATCCTGCTGTTCGAGCGCCCGATTCGCATCGGTGACGTGATTACCATCAACAACCTGGATGGCACCGTCAGCCGCATTCGCATCCGCGCCACCACCTTGATCGATTTCGACCGCAAGGAAATCCTGGTGCCCAACAAGGTGTTCGTCACCGAACGGCTGATCAACTGGTCCCTGTCCGATACGGTGACCCGGATCATCCTCAAAGTCGGCTTTGCCTACGGCTCCGATTTGCAGAAATGCCGCGACATCCTGCTCCAGGCCGCTAAAGAAAACCGGCGCGTACTGCGCGACCCGGAACCTGTTGTACTGTTCATGGGCTTTGGCGCCAGCACCCTGGACCATGAACTGCGCGTCCACGTGGATGACATCAACGACCGCCTGGCCGCCACCGACGAGTTAAACCGCCACATCGATGCCCTCTGCCATGAGCACGGCGTGGAAATCGCCTTCAGCCAGCTGGATATCCATATCCGCAATGGCAACGGCGACCAGCTGAATTTGGAAACACATTCGGCAGAAAAGGAAGGTAATGGGGACGACAACACCCCGCCACCGGAAGCCAACGACGGACAATCCAATGAAAGCAGCGATCCGCGCTAACCACCGCAGGAGCGTCGCTGGCGGCGCGATAGAGCAACCGTGACGAGTCGCGAGCAGCGAGTTTCGAAAATCAACATCTGGACGTTGGGAAAGTCAGGTTTTCGCTTCTCGCTTATCGTTTCTCGCAACGCGATGGGGTAACCGCGACGCTCCTGCGGGGGAGCTGGGCTTACAGCACCACCTCAAAACACTCCAGCTGCGGCGGCCCCAGGTAAATATCCTTGCGGGCGCCAGCATTGGCGTGGGCCTTACGGAACGCATCCGATCTGGTCCAGCCTTCAAATGCTTCACGGGATTCCCAGGTGGCGTGGGACGAGAACAGCGTGTACTCCTCGGTGCTCGCCCCCTGCAGCAGATTGAAACTCTTGAAGCCGGGCACCTCTTGCAGAAAAGTATCCCGGCCTTCCCAAATAGCGATAAAGTCCTGCTCGCAGCCGGGTTTGATCTTGAAGCGGTTCATTGCAATAAACATAGTGGTCTCGGAGTCATTCCAGGTGTAATCGGTTGTCGCACTGTCTGCGCGCCCAAGCGCCAGTGTGCACGTCAGCCTCTGGATTCCATCACACGCAGCTCGGCAAGCGCAATGACCGCCAGTGAGCAGACCGCAAGATTAACTGTGGTTGAATTAAATGCAGATACGGTAAACGCAGGCACCACCAAAAGAGTGAAAGCGAACAGCCCGAACAGAGCCGCAATGGTGATGACATAGGGCCAGCGCTGGCGGTAAAAGACCAGCACCAGCAACCCGAGCACCACTTCCAGCCCACCCCCCACATAAGAAAGCAGGTGCGCCTGTGCCTCGTTCAGACCAAGCGCCATATTCATGCGCAGCTCATCCGCATGGGGCCCCAGCCACTTCGGCACAATACCCTGGTAAAGCCAGATAAAGGCGATGGAAAAACGGCAGACCTGGAGAGTCATCGCCTATTTCGCCCCCAGAAAACGGTCTGCATGGTCCGGCGAAGGCAGCACGCAGGCATCATATTTGCCAAAAATACGGTAGCGATTGCGCGCCATACGGTCGTACAGGCAGTCACGTATGCCACGCGGGCATATCAGCGCCACCGCCGCCAATGGCCACGGGAAAGGAAGCCCCCTAAGCACCCGAATAATGGCGGTAGAACGCACATAAAACGCGCCTTGCTCCACCAGCACCAACGTATCAAATTCCTCAAGCGGCAAACCGCACCAGGCCAGAATCGCACGCCCTTCATCAGACTGCACAGTCGCCAGCTTATATCGACGGCGAGAATCAAAACGCACCAGAAACCGCGCCCAGTAGCTGCACAGTACGCAAACACCATCAAACAGAATCACACGATCCGCTTGATTCATGCCCGGTGGTAGTTCACTGGTGTGCATTGAATTTCTCCTGAACTCAGCCTATCGAGGACAAGGCCAATCTTCCCATTTCCCTGCTGAAGGCAAGGAACGGGAAAAAGAAGTCTGACTGCAGATACGCTACACGGTTATGAGAAGGTGTTCACTAAACTAAAGCGGGGGAACTACATCATCACCGGATTTCGCTTGTTATCTGGTTGTTTCCTAACCATTCCTTAACGGAAGAGACGATTGCGCTTGTACGATCCTTCCCAGAAGGGTCATGAAACTTGTGATCAACTCCCTTAACCGTGAGAAATTCGACGTTATTCCTGTTTTGCATCAGCATTCTCGCTTGATCATAAGCCAGCTTTGGCGAAACACTCTTATCCAGTTCGGACTGAATAATCAGCAAAGGGGCTCGGATGCTCAGCAGCAATTCAGTCTGATCGGCTGCCAGCATGCTTTTCCACCAACGAAATCCATGGCCGCTCATCGCAAGGTCCATGTTTTCGGCGGCTTCGACAGAGGCGGCAAACGCGAGAAAACCCTGTTTCGCCTCTTCGAATGCTGCTGGAGGAAGCTCAATTTCCATACTGTGCAGCACATCATCAACGAAAAACCGGCCTCCGCCATTAAGCGAGATAACTGCACTCACCGCATCACTACGGGACGCCACCATCGCCGCGACCAACGCCCCCTCGCTCCCCCCGAGTAGCGTGATGTGGTCATAGTGAAATTGGTCATCCAGCCAGGACATCACCCGCAAATAGTCGTCAGCCCGCTGTTGCGGAGAATCATGCTCATAATACGACGCCGGACACTCCGAGCTATCACCCAAACCGTTCCAGGAAACCGACCGGGTAAGGCCATATTTCTCTACCGTCAGAACATCCGCATCATCCAGCGCCGTGGCAAAGCGATCATTAATCACCTTGCTATGGGCCACACTATTGCAGTCTGAGCCCTGCATCAGCACCAGCAGATGTCGGCCTCCTTTCTTGTCCAGATAGAAAGTGATTGCAGAGCCATCCGGCCGCTTTAAAGACACCCCCTCTTCTGCATACCCGTACTGACTGACAAGCAGAATCAAATAAATTCCAATCACGATTTTTCTATACATGAGTTATTTCCTGGAGGAGCCCTGGAGTCAGGCCATATTGTTTTATTCAAGACACTTGAAAAGAACAGACCCCGGTTTCTGCTACCGGTTCCGTGCATAGAAACCGTTACTGAATTTCCGGTCTTGCCTTGGTCAAATCAATTGCGCTGCCACCAACAGCCCCCAAAACAGGCCAGGCCCTTTGTTTAGGAGAAGGTGTCCACTAAAACGGGGGAACTACAATCACTACACTGAAATAGCCAATCTCCTACACGGAGTTCAAAGGAACCTTCCTTTGAACTCCGGCCCTGCTATCCCGATCCCCGGCACTGGAATATCGATTGAAATCAGTGTGTTGAAATTTTGCCCCCCCCGAGTTATGCGGAACGTTCCGCTGAAAACGGCCGACCAGCCAGGTTCATTGCGCGAACATCCACGATCACACAGCCACTGATGTACAATCACGCCCACATTCTCCAGAGCCCAATTCCATGCGCACCTTCGTCCTCCGTGCCCGCGCGGCCTCCACCAACAGCCAGACACTGCTTGCCAATGTGGGCGGCGATGCCCATAGCGAGATTCTGGCGCATACGTTGATGAATGCGATCTTTGTGGCTCAGTCACACCGTGATGATGTGGTGGTGCATCTGGTGCTGGAAAGCACCCAGGACTATTCCCGCACCATCACCTTTGTGGCGGCGGAGATGCGGGATATTGGCGGGTTTCATGAGCAGGCGCTGCTGACCAAGGTGGTGCGGGCATTGGATGCTTCTGCCGGCATGGGCAAGGAACAGATGAAGGCGGTGGAGAGCGGGATTACCGTGCGCACGCAGAGCTTTGAAAAGCTGGTAAAGGAGCTGGCTGAGGATGGGCATCAGCTGTACATGATGGACCCGAAAGGCGAGAGCATTCGCGAGCTGGAATTTGCCGATAAGCCCTGCTTCCTGCTTACCGATCACATTCCCATGCCGAAGAAGAGTTTTAACAGCCTGAAGCGACTGGGCACCGAAAAGATCAGCCTGGGGCCGACCATGCTGTTTGCGTCGCAGTGTGTGGTGCTGATTAATAATGAACTGGATCTTGCCGGATTCTGAAACGCCTGGCCGACGCGCTGTAGGAGCTCCTCTCGAGGTGCGAACCCTTGCGAAGCAAGGCTCTTCATTGCGGTGGAACCACCGCTCCTACAATGAAATCACCTCGCTTGGGCTCGGGTTCGTCCCCTGGAAGGGAACTCCTACAGGGGACATGTTGATGGCTTTGGGTTAGCTTTCCAGCCAGACTTCTCTGGCCCATTGCCAGATGCTGCCCCATACCTCGTCTTCGTTGATGCCGCTACCCGGCTCCCACAGCACTACCTCCCCTTCCTGGGACATGGCGTAGGTGCCGTTGGCGGTTTCGCAGATGGGGATCAGGTAGCGAGGCAGGCCCTGATCCCAGGCGTTGGCGGCCATTTCCGGGAGGAAATTGTGGGCGTAGTCGTCCATCACCGTGGCTGGTTCCAGGCTGCCACAGACGATGTCGCTGGCGTTAAGCAGAAACTCCTTGTAGTCCCCCGGCAGTGAAATCAGCAGCTGCTCTTCAATTTCCACCAACCGGTCTTCGTCTGGCAGTTCCAGGGCCACCAGACCGCCATCATGCCGTTCGCGCAGCATGTCTATCACGTCATCCATAAATTCATCTTTGAGGGTTGCGATGGGAATGCATATTCAGCCCCGGCGGAACGGGAACAGGAACTGTTTGACCACCCCTTCCGGTACCTGGGTGCTGGCCCGCGTGCCGTACTCGGCGGCCAGGCGATCCGGCATGATCAGGGTGCCGAACAGTTTATCGTAGATGGGCAGGAAGGCGGCGTAGTTTTTATCTACCGCTTCGTCTTCCGAAGAATGGTGCCAGTGATGAAATTCCGGGGTGGCGATCAGCCAGCGCACGCCCGGGAACCGGAAGCGGACATTGGCGTGGATAAAGATGGCATGGAAAGACACGAACACCAGATAGGCATACACCGCCGAGGGCGAGAAGCCGAGGATAAAGATCGGCAGATAGCCAATAAAACGGTTGGCAATGATTTCCACCACATGCAGCCGTGATGAGGCCAACCAGTCCATCTGGGTAGTGGAATGGTGCACGGCGTGGAATTTCCATAGCCAGGGCACTTCGTGGAAGGCCCGGTGAATCCAGTAGCTGCCCAGATCGATCACAATCAGAATTTCAATAAACTGCAGCCACAGGGGTTGGCTGGCGATGGCCTGCTGGAAGCCGATGTCCACCTTGTCGTGCAGCAACACCTGAATAGGGATAATGGTGAAAAAGCTGATCAGCTGCAGGGCCACGTGGCTGAACAGGAAGTACTTCATGTCCGTCACCCAGCCACCGCGCAGGGTCTTCTGTTCCCGGTTCTTCGGGTAGGCGCGCTCCAGCGGAATAAAGACCAGCCCCAGCACCAGCAGTGTGAGGATGAAATAATCCAGGCCGGCATAGAGGCTGCGTCCATCCACCGGCGGCACATCCAGGCGCCCGGAACCGATAAGCGCAGCCATGCAGGCCAGCACCATGCCGATAATGCCGTAACGCCGTTCCTGGTGACGAAACACGCTGAAAAACCCGCAGGTAAACCCGATACCAATGCCAATAAACAGCAGCAGCCGCAAGATCTCGGCATTATAAAACGCCCTGAATTCGGGCGTGGTAAACAGTTCCGGATAAAGAAAACAGAAACTTCCCAGCAGCGCCAAACAACCCAGCCCGATGGAGATCGTCGCCGTGATCTTGCCCTGCCCCGGCGTCAGATCCACCTCTTCGTAGCGTTCGCGCAGAAATTCCGACATTACCCCTCCCGTCCTTGCTCTTTCTTGTCCTGTGGTGGCCCTGCGGCCAGCCTTTCTTTGCCAGACCATGCTGCAGCGGCCTGGCGCCAAGTACCAGTACACGCCCGTAACAAGCTGCTACACTGCGCGTTCAATTAGATAGACGCTGCACGCAGCACGTGACAAACCACGCTTTTCCGGCCTCTATTCTCCTCGCCTAAAGGCCCAGGCGCGAGGCACTGATTCTCATGCCTTGCCATTGCCCTGTTTAGACCGTGTTGCACGCTGCGTGTTGCCTGATGCCTGGACTTATAAAGTATGCCACTGATTACCCTTCGCGACATTCAACTCAGCTATGGCCAACAACCGCTGCTGGACCACGTCAACCTGTCCATCGACGTGGGTGAGCGCCTGTGTCTGATCGGCCGTAACGGGGCGGGCAAGTCCACCCTGATGAAGGTCATCGCCGAAGAAATTCAAGCCGATGACGGTCAGATCGAGAAGACCCAGGGGCTGAGTGTGGCCCGGCTGGAACAGGAAGTGCCCGATGACCAGGAGCACAGCGTGCACTTCATGGTGGCCGAAGGGCTGGGGGAGCAAGGCGCCCTGCTTAGCGAGCACGCCGAACTGGTGCATCACCTGGGTGACGGGGACGACAAGATACTGGCCCGCTTCGAAGAGCTGAGCACCGAGATCGAGGCCCGCGGTGCCTGGCAGCTGTCCCAGCGGGTGGACACGGTGCTGTCCAAGCTCAATCTGGACGGCGATATGTCTTTCGCTGGCCTTTCCGGCGGCATGAAGCGGCGCGTACTGCTGGCCCGCGCTCTGGTACAGGATCCAGACATTCTGCTGCTGGACGAACCCACCAACCATCTGGACATGGAATCCATCCAGTGGCTGGAAGAATTCCTGAAAAACTTTGGCACCACCCTGGTCTTTATCTCCCACGACCGGGCCTTCATTCGTTCACTGGCCACCCGCATCATCGAACTGGATCGCGGCAAGCTGACCAGCTGGCCCGGCAGTTATGAAAAGTACCTGAGCGGTAAACAAGCGGCGCTGGATGCGGAAGAAAAAGCCAATGCCGAATTCGACAAGAAGCTCAGCCAGGAAGAAAAGTGGATTCGCCAGGGCATCAAGGCCCGACGTACCCGCAATGAAGGCCGGGTGCGTGCCCTGAAAGCCATGCGCGACGAATTCTCCCAGCGCCGCAGCCGCACCGGCACCGCCAGCCTGACCATCCAGAGCAGCGACAACTCCGGCAAGATCGTGGTGGAAGCCGACAAGATCAGCTACGCCGTGGGCGGCAAACAGATTGTCCGCGATTTTTCCGTGGCCCTGATGCGCGGCGACCGGGTGGGCATTCTGGGCCCGAACGGGTGCGGTAAATCCACCCTGATTCGCCTGCTGCTCGATCGCCTGGCTCCGGACAGCGGCACGGTGAAACAGGGTACCCAGCTGCAGGTGGCCTACTTCGACCAGCTGCGCGACACCCTGGACGAAGAAAAAAGCGTGATCGACAACGTGGCGGAAGGCTCCGATGTGATCAATCTGAATGGCCAGAACAAGCATGTGATCGGCTATCTGCAGGATTTCCTGTTCGACCCCGCCCGGGTTCGCCAGCCGGTGAAATCCCTGTCCGGCGGCGAGCGCAACCGTTTGCTGCTGGCCAAGCTGTTCACCAAGCCCTTCAACCTGCTGGTACTCGATGAGCCCACCAACGATCTGGATGCAGAAACCCTGGAACTCCTGGAGGAACAGCTGATCAACTACCAGGGCACCCTGCTGCTGGTCAGCCACGACCGTGAGTTCATCGACAATGTGGTGACCTCCACGCTGGTCTTCGAGCACGGTGAATTGAACAGCTATGTGGGCGGTTACCAGGATTGGTTACGCCAGCGCCCGGAACCCAAGCGGGAAAAAACCGTCAAAGCCGCCAAGCCGGCAGCAGTAGCGGAAAAGCCTGCTCCCGCCCGCAAGAAGCTGTCATACAAGGATCAACGGGAGCTGGAACAATTACCCGCTCGCATTGAACAGCTGGAAGCGGATCTGGACGCGGTACAGACACGCATGTCCGACCCGGATTTTTACAAGGGTGAGCCGGCTGATATCAGTGCCGCACAAGCCCGGCAAAGTGAGCTGGAGCAGCAACTGGAAGTGGCTTTTTCCCGCTGGGATGAGCTGGACCAACAGGGCTAGCGCAGGCGCGGTGCGCCGCGCCGGCCGTACGGAAAACGACACGCAAGGAGCCGTTTGTGCACAAACGCCTGTCATGGATAACCCTGGGCACTCTCTCATTACTCGCCCTGTCATTGCTCACCGCCCTGGCTCAGCCCGTGTGGGCCACCGAAGTGGAAGACGAAGAGCGGGCGCTGGAGCGACAACAGGAAACCGACGCCGACACCCCCAACAAGCCCCCTCACCGGGCGGACAGCAGCCAGAGTGATGCAGACGAAGAGGCTGGCAACGCCGAGGCAGAGCAGAAAAAACCCTCCGCCCTGCCACTGCTGGGCCAGACAGTGGAACCCGGCACTTTCGCCACCCTGCACTGGACACCGGATCAGTCCTTCGCGTCCATTGCCACGCCGGTACCGGTACTGGTCGCCCACGGTGACAAACCCGGCCCCAAACTCTGCCTCACCGCCGCCATCCATGGCGATGAGCTGAACGGCATCGAGATGGTCCGCCGCCTGATGTACGAACTGGAACCGGATCAACTGGCCGGCACCGTGGTTGGTGTCCCCATCGTCAACCTGGACGGTTTTCGCAGTGGTACCCGCTACCTGAGCGACCGCCGCGACCTGAACCGTTACTTTCCCGGCAACAAGAATGGCAGCGCGGCCAGTCGCGTGGCTCATTCATTGTTCGGCAATATCGTCAGCCACTGCGACTACCTGGTGGACTTGCACACCGGCTCCCAGAAGCGGGTCAACCTGCCTCAGCTACGTGCGGATCTGGATAACCAGGATGTGGTCGCCTTTGCCAAGCACTTTGGCGGCATGACAGTGCTGCACAGCCCCGGCGTCACCGGCATGCTCCGCGATGCCGCGGTGAAAGACGGCATTGTTGCCGTGACCATGGAAGCCGGTGGCCCCAACCGGCTGGAAACCCAGGCAGTGAATTATGGCGTACAGGCCATCGAAACCCTGCTGGAAAACCTGGAAATGCGTAAGGCCAGCCGTTTCTGGAGCGCCCCGCAGCCGGTGTTCTTCGAATCAGAATGGATTCGTGCCAGCCAGGGCGGGATTTTGCTCTCCGAGGTAAAACTCAACGACAAGGTGAAAAAGGGCCAGATTCTCGGCACCGTCACCGACCCGATCAGCAATACGGGCAGCGCCATTATCGCCCCCTACAACGGGCGCGTGCTGGGCATGGCGGTTAACCAGGTGGTCCACGCCGGCTTTGCGGCCTTCCGTATCGGTGAAGAGAAGAGCACCGAGGAAGTGGAAGCCCAGGCAGAGAAAGCCAGCAAGGAAAAAGAAAGCAAAGGGGAGAAAGGCGGAAAAGTGGAAAAGCCGGAGGAAAACGGCGAACCCGCACCTCCCAAGGCGCCACGACCTGAACGGGACGTGGATCGTGCCGACGACCTCAGCGCCGTCGAACATCAGGATGGCGAAGGCAACAACGAACCCCACCCCTGATTCACTGGCTGAATGGCTGCGCGAGATGTATTTCCCGCGCAGTCCGTCCACTCTCAGCGCGTGTGCTATTGGTTATTGCAGCACAATTTGGTCGCGCATTTTTGCCAGCGTTTTCTCGCCAATGCCTTTGATGGCCAGCAGCTGATCCGGGCTGGTAAATTCCCCCTGGCTGTCACGGAAATCAATTATCGCCTGGGCCGTCTTGGGGCCAACCCCGTGCAGTTTTTCCAGTTCGGCCATATCGGCAGTATTTAAATTGACGGCACCGCTCTCTGCTGTCACCCCAGCCGCTTTGGCGGGTTCTGCGGCGGCGGTTTTGACAGCGTCTGTGCCAGCAGGCTGCAGTTCGACGGCAGCGGCGGGCATCACCAAGGCCATCAGCAGAGGCAGAATCGCAATGTAACAGGATTTCATATGAGATCTCCGTATTCTTTATTCTGAATGGAAATCTCACTTTAAGGAGGTATAAATACTGCTGTTATCCGCCAGCCACAAACGGTGCTGTAAGCAGATTAGCCCAGACTTTGTAATATAGCGTCGACTACATCCGTAGGTGTGGCGGACTGGGTGATGGGCCGGCCGATTACCATATAGTCCACACCCGCATCACGAGCCTGTACCGGCGTCAGTACCCGACGCTGGTCTCCTGCCTCGAACCCTTGTGGTCGAATCCCCGGGGTCACCAGTTCAAAGGCCGATCCGCAGGCCTGTTTCAGCATTACCGCTTCTTGGGCTGAACAGACCACGCCATCCATGCCTGACGCTCTGGCCAGCTCTGCCAGGCGCTGCACCTGTACCTTGGGCACATCCACCACGCCCACCTGCTGCAGGTCGCTGTCATCCATGCTGGTCAGCACCGTCACGGCGATCAGGTGTGGACGCCGGGCGTGATTGGCAATGGCATTGGCCGCGCCTTCCATCATCCGCTGGCCACCACTGGCATGCACGTTCACCATCCACACGCCCATGTCCGCCGCCGCAGCGACAGCCCCCGCCACGGTGTTGGGAATGTCGTGGAATTTCAGGTCCAGAAATACCTCAAAGCCCAGCTTGTGCAACGATTCCACCACCGCCGGGCCACTGCGGGTAAAAATTTCCTTGCCCACCTTTACCCGCACCTTGGCCGGATCCAGTTGCTTTGCCATGACCAGAGCCTGGGCGGCATCGGGATAGTCCAGAGCGACAATAACGGGGCTGGAAATGGGCATAGAAGCTTCCTGAGTGGTGAGTAGGCGGGGCTATAGTAGGCGCAGGGATAACCGGGTTCAAGAATTGCCATTAGCAAGCGTTAATCGTCCTGCGGGCGGTTTTGTAGGAGCACCACTTGAGGTGCGAACCGAACGTAGCGAGGCCACCAAAGGGAAGCCATTATTTAGAGGCCCGTAGCGCCCGGAAATGCCTGATCGCCCTGCGGTCGATTCCGTGCTTCGCACGGTTCGTCCCTCAAGCGGGACTCCTACAGCAGCTCCGTAGAAACCCCGGAATCCAGGGAGCGCCCTGGTTCTTAAGCCAATCAGCGGCAGCTGGTAGCGGCTTTAAACTTCCTTCACCACCGGCTTGATGGTGCCCCAGCGTTTGCAGCTTGGGCAGCGCCATTGCATCAATGGGGTTTCAAAGCCACAGCGGCGGCACTTGTACAGGCTCTTGTCGCTCAGCAGCTTTTCCGAAACCTGCTTGAGCATGTCCAGATGCTCACGGGCCTCGCCCTCGGCGGTGCTGGCCAGGCTCATGTCGATGATGCGGTTGAGCCCCCGCACGGACGGGTTGGCCTTCATGTATTCACGGATAAAGTCCGCCGCTTCCTTGTCGCCATAACGCTCTTTAAGCGTTTCCGAGAGCAACAGAATACGCGTGGTGCTGGGTTTCTCTGCACTGTAATCGGCCAGCATCTGGATGAAGTCTTCTTCCTTTTCCTGATGCTGAAAACACTGCCGCAGACGATCCAGTGTTTCATCAAAAAAGTCACTGTCCTGGTTCCAGACCCGCTGAAAGGCATCAATCGCGGCGCCCCAGTTGGATTCCGCCATTTCCAGATCGCCTTCCGCCAGGCTGGCACGCACGCACTGGTTATCGAATGACAACGCCCGGCGCAGCATACGGCGGGCTGGATTAATGTCGCCGTCCCGACGCAGGGTTTCCGCTTGCTCACAGCAAAACTGGGCTAGTACCGGCGCCAGGTTCGCACGGTTCTTGAGCAGGCGCTCGCCCATGCTGATGGCGTTCACCCAGTCACGCTCCTGCTCGTACAGGCCCATCAACTGTTCACACACTTCATCCTTGGCCTGGCAATCCTGGTCCAGCATTTCCAGCAGTACCTGTTCGGCCAGATCAAAGATGCCACTGGCCAGATAATCCTGGGCCAGCTCCAGCTGAATTTCTTCCTGTACCGGCCGACCATAGTCGCCATGTTCAAGCAGATGAGTATGCAACTGCGCGGCACGGTCAAATTCGCCGCGTTTGCGGAACAGCTTGCCCAGAGCCAGGTGAGTTTCCAGCCCTTCTTCACTTACATCCAGGCTGTTGAGCAAAGCCTCGATGCCCTTGTCTGGCTCTTCATTGAGAAAGAAGTTAATGCCCGCCACATAATCCTTGGACAGGGACGCCATGCGGCGGCGCTGGCGGCGCTTGCTTTCGCGTCGCCCCATGAAAAAACCGGCAGAAATGGCCACAAAGAACAGGGGAATGAGCCACAACGATTCGCTCATGAAAACAGGCCCTTGATGCCACGCAGGCCAACCCCGGCCAGCAAGCCCACCAGCAAGCCGATGGCCAGCACAGAGACCACCAGCACACCCAGTGAGACCTGCCACTGCCAGGCATCCACCAGGAGATCGATCATCACCAGATCACGGTTACTGGTCACAAACAGGAAGGCGACAAGAAAAATGGCCACAACGGCCAGAATTACGAGGATCCGGTAAAGGTTTCGCATCGGGAACGTCCTTTTCTGGCCAGGCTCGAAAGCCAGGCAACACTAACTGGCGGCAGCTTGATTGCCGTCACTGCCGTTATTATCAACATCTTCGCCGGAGTCTGCACTCAGCGATTCATTGACCCGCTCACGCAGCTCTTTGCCAGGTTTGAAGTGAGGAACGTATTTACCGTGCAGCTCGACGCTGGCACCGGTTTTGGGATTGCGACCCACACGGGGGGCGCGGAAATGGAGGGAAAAACTGCCGAAGCCGCGAATTTCAATGCGACCACCGCCGGCCAGGGAATCGGCCATTTGCTCGATCAAGGTCTTTACTGCCAGCTCCACATCCTTGGGGGACAGCTGCGCTTGCCGGTCGGCAATGCGCTCAATCAGTTCTGACTTGGTTAATGCCATTACAGCTTACTCCCTGGGCTCCCAGCCCAGTGGGGCCGGCGCGATGCCGGCCCCCGGGAGGAGCCGTTTATGACTCGTTGCTGCTTTCCATTTGTTTCTTGATCAAGTCACCAATGGTCTTCGGAGCGTTGGCGTCTTGCTGCTCCTGATGACCTTCGATGGCTTCACGCTCATCAGCTTGATCCTTCGCCTTGATGGACAAGCTGAGAACACGGTTCTTGCGGTCAACGTTGGTGATTTTGGCTTCCACCTCGTCACCGACCTTGAGCACCTCGGTCGCATCGTTAACGCGATCACGGCTGATTTCGCTCGCGCGCAGGGTGGCTTCAACGTTCTCAGCCAGCTCAACAATAGCCGCTTTCGCGTCTACTGCCTTCACAACACCCTTAACGATAGTTCCCTTGTCGTTTGCAGCAACATACTGAGCAAACGGATCATCTGTCAACTGCTTGATACCCAAGGAAATTCTTTCGCGCTCTGCGTCGATAGAAAGTACCACGGTTTCCAGCTCATCGCCCTTGTTGAAGTTACGCACGGCATCTTCGCCCTGCTCTTCCCAGGAAATGTCTGACAGGTGCACCAGACCATCGATGCCGCCTTCCAGGCCGATGAAGATGCCGAAGTCAGTGATGGACTTGATTTTGCCGCTGATGCGCTCGCCTTTCTGGTACTTCTGTTCGAAGGCATCCCACGGGTTGGACTGACACTGCTTGATACCCAGGGAGATACGACGACGATCTTCGTCGATGTCCAGGATCATCACTTCCACTTCGTCGCCGATCTCTACAACCTTGGACGGGTGGATGTTCTTGTTGGTCCAATCCATTTCGGAAACGTGAACCAGGCCTTCCACACCTTCTTCGATTTCGGCAAAGCAGCCGTAATCGGTCAGGTTGGTTACCTTGGCTTTCACGCGGGTACCTTCCGGGTACTTGCCCACAATGTCGTGCCACGGATCTTCGCCCAGCTGCTTCAGACCCAGGGAAACACGCATCTTCTCGCGGTCAAACTTGAGTACCTTGACGTCGATTTCCTGGCCAACTTCCACGATCTCGCTCGGATGCTTGATACGCTTCCAGGCCATATCGGTGATGTGCAGCAGGCCGTCGATACCGCCCAGGTCCACGAACGCACCGTAGTCGGTCAGGTTCTTCACGATACCCTTGACTTCCATGCCTTCCTGCAGGGATTCCAGCAGCTGCTCGCGCTCTGCGCTGTGCTCTGCTTCCATCACTGCACGACGGGAAACCACGACGTTGTTACGCTTGGGATCAAGTTTGATGACCTTGAAGTCCAGCTCTTTGCCTTCCAGGTGCGCAACATCGCGAACCGGACGGATATCTACCAGAGAACCGGGCAGGAAGGCGCGGATCGGGCCGATGTCGACAGTGAAGCCACCCTTCACCTTGCCGGAAATCATACCTTTTACGATCTCGTCTTCGTCGAAAGCTTTTTCCAGCTCGCCCCAAACTTCGGCGCGCTTGGCTTTTTCACGGGACAGACGGGTGAAGCCCATACCATCATCGATGGCGTCTACAGCAACATCGACTTCGTCGCCTTCAACGATTTCCAGCTCGCCTGCCTCGCTGAGGAATTCTTCACGGGCAATAATGCCTTCGGATTTCAGGCCTGCGTTAACGGTTACCCAGTCGCTATCGATGGATACAACGGTACCCTTGATAATGGAGCCACGGGCAACGTCCAGGTCCTTTAGGCTTTCTTCAAAGAGATCAGCAAAAGATTCAGTCATGAAATTCACTCAAGTTTTCGCACATGCCAACCAGCAGACATGGGTTAGTCAATAGATGAGATCCGCCCTTCTCCAGCTGGCTTACTTTTTCAGGGTTGAGCAGATCGGCCGCTTAACACAGAGTTGCCCCACGATGGTGGTCCACCGAAGGGCGCTAACGAAGTGTGCGCTACCGTTACGCCAACTGGCGTGCGGCAGCCTCATCAAGAATCCGGTCTACCACTTCATCAACCGTCATGGTGGTGGAATCGATCACCACGGCATCGTCTGCCGGGCGCAATGGCGCCACCTCACGGTTCATGTCACGGTCATCCCGGGTGCGGATGTCCTCGACGAGGGTCGCGAGGGTAGCACCAAAGCCCTTCTGCTTCAACTGCTCAAAGCGCCGTCTGGCGCGCTCTTCAGCGCTGGCGGTGAGGTAAATCTTGAGGGGCGCAGAGGTAAACACCACGGTGCCCATATCACGGCCATCGGCCACTAGCCCGGGAGATTCGGCAAAAACCCGCTGACGGGCCAACAAGGCGTCGCGCACGGGCTGCAGCACAGCCACCTGGCTGGCCAGCTCACCAACACTTTCCTGGCGGATAATATTGGAGACGTCCTCACCATCGAGGATCACCGCAGTGTGGCCTTGCTGCTCTACAAATCGCACCGGCAAGGCCTTCGCCAGTGCAATCAATGCGGGCTCGTCATCCAGGGCAACCCCTTGATTCCTCGCATAATATCCCAGCACCCGGTAGAGCGCACCCGAGTCCAGAAGATGCCACCCCAGGCGAATCGCCACTAACCGGGCCACGGTGCCCTTGCCGGAGGAAACCGGCCCGTCAATCGTCAAAACAGGGGTCATTTCACCTCCAGCTTCAGGCCTGCATGGGTCGCCAACTGGGCGAACCCGGGGAAGCTGGTGGCCACGTTGGCACAATCATGAATGGTAATCGGGCCTGTCGCGCGCAGGGCCGCCATGGCAAAACTCATGGCGATGCGGTGATCACCGTGGGACTGGACCTCCCCACCACCGAACTCGCCCCCGGTGATACGAATGCCGTCTTCGAAGACTTCGTGGCTCACACCCAGCGCCGCCAGGCCATCGGCCATCACCTGGATGCGGTCGGATTCCTTCACCCGCAGCTCTTCCGCCCCGCGTAATATCGTCTCGCCTTCGGCGCAGGCCGCTGCGATGAAAATCGCCGGAAATTCGTCAATGGCCAGCGGCACCAGCGCTTCGGGGATCTCGATTCCCTTGAGCGGCGCCGCCTTGACGACCAGGTCTGCCACCGGCTCGCCGCCGGCATCTCGCTGATTTTCCAGGCGAATATCCGCCCCCATCAGTTTGAGAATATCGATCACACCGGTGCGAGTGGGGTTGATGCCCACGTGCGGCAAGGTCACTTCGCTGTCTGCCGCGATGGACGCGCCGACCAGGAAGAAGGCGGCCGACGAGATGTCCGCCGGCACTTCCAGGCTGCCGGCGGACAGTGTGCCACCGCCAGTCAGCGCGCTGGTGGGGCCGTCACGGCGCACCTCATAGCCAAAACCGCCCAGCATCCGCTCGGTATGGTCCCGGGTGGGCGCCGGTTCGGTCACCGACGTTTCTCCTTCGGCATACAAGCCACCCAGCAGAACTGCCGATTTTACCTGGGCGGAGGCCATTGGCAGGTCGTAATGGAAGCCCTTGAGGGGCTGACCACCGCGAATGCGCACCGGGGGACGCCCCTGCTCGCCTGTGGTGATCTGGGCGCCCATTTCCCGCAGCGGTTTGGCGACGCGCTCCATGGGGCGTTTGGACAGGGAGGCATCCCCGGTCAGCTCCACATCGAAGGCCTGGCCGGCCAGCAAGCCGGTCAGCAGGCGCATGGAGGTGCCCGAGTTGCCCATGTACAACGCTTTTCCCGGTGCCTTGAGGCCATGCAGCCCCACCCCGTGAATCGTCACCTGGCCGTTATGGGGGCCTTCAATCACCACCCCCATGTCGCGGAACGCCTGCAGGGTCGCCAGGGCATCTTCCCCTTCCAGAAAGCCTTCTACCTGGGTCACCCCTTCTGCCAGCGAACCAAGCATGATGGAGCGATGGGACATGGATTTGTCGCCGGGCACGCGCAGGCGGCCCTGTAGCTGACCACCCGGTGTGACCACAAAAGTGGGATTCCGGCCGGCGTCATTACTGTCTGTCATGGTTACGTCGTCACCTGCACACTGAACATGGTGGGCGCGCGTATAGGAGGTGCGCCCGTTCATAGCCAAAAAGTGGGCCCGGGCGGTGTTCGCCCGAGTCATGATGCCCATCAGGGCATCGGAATCTTCATTTTCCACTGCCTGGCGGAAGCGGCCGATGCCATCGCTGAACTGGTCCAGCGCCTGCAGCAAGGCCGCCTTGTTTTCACGAAAGATGTCGTGCCACATCACCGGATCGGAGCTGGCAATGCGGGTGAAGTCGCGAAAACCGCCGGCAGCATAACGGAAGATCTCGGTGGAATCTCCCTGCCTGGCCAGCGTATCCACCAGCGAGAACGCCAACAGATGTGGCAAATGGCTGGTTTCTGCCAGGACCTGGTCGTGGTAATCCGGCGACATCTGCAGCACTTCGGCGCCCATGGCCGTCCAGGTGGCGCGCACTTTGGCTGTGGCCGCCGGGTCGGTGTCGTCCGTGGGCGTCAGAATCACGCGGTGATCCTGATACAGGGTGGCGTCGGCGGCGGTCACCCCGCTCTTTTCCTTGCCGGCAATGGGATGGCCGGGCACGAAGCGGGAATAATGCTCCCCCAGGGCCTCACGAGCGGCGGTGATCACATTGCCTTTTACACTGCCGCCGTCGGTGACGATGGCAGTGCGCGACAACCCCGGCTTGAGCGCCGCCAGCACCTTGCCCATGGCGGACACCGGAGTGGACACGAACACCAGGTCCGCGCCTTTTACCGCTTCCGCCAGATCCTGACTGCCGTCGTCGACCACCCCCAGGGCAATGCCCTGCTCCAGGGTACGCGCCGAGCGGGAGCCGGCCACAATGGAGCCGGCCAGACCATTTTCCCGGGCGGCAGCGGCAAAGGAGCCGCCGATCAAGCCCAGGCCGATGATGGCGATGCGATTGAAGAGTGGTTCAGACATTCGAGCGCCCACCTTCCTCTGTAGGAGCGCCGTTCAGGGCGCGAACCTGCTTGCGATAGGCCGTGCCAAGTACGGTTCGCGCCCTGAACGGCGCTCCTACAGGGGGAGACACCAACGGCTTGACGTTACCCATTCGCCAAATCCTGCAGCACATGCTTGAGCGCATCCAGAAAGCGTTCATTTTCGCGGCTGGTGCCCACGGTAACGCGCAAATGGTTGGGCATGCCGTAGCCACCCAGCGGACGCACGATCACCCCTTGCTTCAACAAGCCTTCATAGACCGGCATGGCGTCACAGCCACAATCAAAAGCAATGAAGTTGGCCACGGAGGGAATCTGCTCAAGATGCAGTTTCTGCAGCCCTTCGGCGATCTGCACCAGGCCAGCGGTGTTTTCACTGCGGGAGTTCTCGATGTGATCGTCATCCTGCAGGGCCGCTTCCGCCGCCACCTGGGCCGGCGTATTCACATTGAACGGCTGGCGCACGCGATTCAGCACATCGGCAATCTGCGGGCTGGAAATGCCATAACCCACCCGCAGTCCAGCCAGGCCGTAGATCTTGGAGAAGGTGCGGGTAACAACCAGGTTCGGGTACTTGGCCAGTCGCTCAATACCATTCGGATAGTGGCTTTCTTCCACGTACTCCACGTAGGCCTCATCCAGCACCACGATCACCCGCTCGGGAATTCGTGACAGGAACTCGTCCAGCGCATGGGCATTGAACCAGGTACCGGTGGGGTTGTTGGGGTTCGCCACGAAGATGACCCGGGTGCGCTCGGTCACCGCCTCCGCCATGGCCGCCAGGTCATGGCCAAACAAATTGGACGGCACCTGGACCGGTTTGGCATTACAAGCCAGGGTCACAATCGGGTACACCGCAAAAGCGTATTCGGAGAAAACTGCTTCGTCACCTTCCTGCAGGTACGCCCTGGCAACCAGATCCAGCACATCGTTGGAGCCGTTGCCCAGTGTCAGCTGCGCGCTGTCCACACCCAGCTTCGCCGACAGCGCAGCTTTCAGAGAAAACGTGGCACCATCCGGATACAGATGCAGCTCGTGCAGATGCTTGAGGGCGTGCAACGCCTTGTGGCTCGCGCCCAGAGGATTCTCGTTACTGGCCAGTTTGACGATATCAGTGACGCCCAGCTCACGCTCCAGTTCCTCGATGGGCTTGCCCGGTTCGTAGGGCTTGAGCTGCTGGATACCGTTGTTGGCGAGTTTGATGTAGTCGCAGGTCATGATGTGGGGACTCCCTTTACACCCTGGTTGCCAGCCCTGGCCACCGGGGTTATCTGATCGGGATCAGACGTCTGAAGTCGGACGTCCGACGCAAAAACCGCAAAACGTCTGACGTCAGACCTCCGACGTCAGACCCGGATTTTATAGAACGGCCTTGGGGTATGAACCCAACAGCTTGATGGTATTTCCCGCGGCTTCCAGTTTGTCCAGCACCGCCTGCAGGGTGGCGTCTTCCTTGTGGCCTTCGCAGTCCACGAAGAATACATAGCTCCAGTTGGCGGTCCGCGAGGGGCGGGATTCCAGGCGGGTCAGGTTGATGCCTTCGTCCCGGAAGGGGGACAGCACTTCGTACAACAACCCCGGGCGATTTTTGCCACTGATCATCAGGCTGGTCTTGTCGCAGCCGGAGGCCGGCGTGTCCTGGCGACCGATGATAATGAAACGGGTGGTGTTGTCCGGGCGGTCTTCAATGTTGCGTTGTACGGCAGTGAGGCCATACAACTCTTCCGCCATTTCCCCGGCAATGGCCAGGGCATTCCACTCGTCTTTCAAGCGGCGGGCCGCTTCGGCATTGGAGCTGACCGCGATCCGCTCCACGCCGGGCATGTGGGCGTCCAGCCACTGACGACACTGGGCCAGCGTTTGCTGATGGGAGTACACACGGGTCACCTTGTCCTGGCGAGTATGCTCACCGGCCAGCAGGTGATGGTGAATGCGCAGCTCCACTTCCCCACAGATTTTAAGACTGGAGGTCATGAAGGTGTCCAGGGTGTGGTTCACCACCCCTTCAGTGGAGTTTTCTACTGGCACCACGCCGTAGTTGGCGGCACCAGACTCCACTTCACGAAACACTTCGTCGATGGCACCCAGCGGCAGACTCTCCACTGCATGACCAAAATGCTTAAGCGCGGCCTGCTGGGTAAAGGTGCCTTCCGGTCCCAGAAACGCCACCTTCATGCGCTGTTCCAGTGCCAGGCAGGCACTCATCACTTCCCGGAAAAAGCGTGCCATGGTTTCGCCATCCAGCGGCCCCTGGTTACGCTCTTTCACCCGACGCAGCACCTGGGCTTCACGCTCAGGCCGGTAGAAAACCGGGTTGGGATCGGTGGCCGTTTTCACCTCGGCCACTTTATGGGCCAGGGTGGCGCGCTCGTTGAGCAGGTCCTGAAGTTTTTGATCCAGCTCATCGATCTGGTTACGCAAGTTGTCCAGGGAATCGGTCATATTGCCCTCGCAAGCACGCTGCACGCTTCACGCAACACGCGAACAGGCGTGGGGGCGTTGGTTACGATCTGGCGCCAACCGTTCAAATTCATTGTCCTACCCACCTTTTCAAACAATTCACTGCGCTTCCCGTTACTGCAACCCTGCCAGGCATGGCGTGGTGCATGGTGCGTGAGGCGTCTAGGCGTTCTTTTTCTCAAACTCTGCCATAAAGGCAATAAGCGCATCCACCGCCGCTTCCGGCACCGCGTTATAGATGCTGGCGCGCATGCCACCCACGCTGCGGTGGCCTTTGAGATTCAGCAGGCCAGCTGCCTGCGCCTGATCCAGAAAGGGTTTATCAAGCCGATCGTCTGCCAGCACAAAAGGGACATTCATGCGGCTGCGACTGATGACCTCTACCGGATTGCTGTACAGGCCACTGTTATCAATAAAACCATACAGCTTTTCGGCCTTGCGCTGGTTAATTTCGCCCATGTTGCCCACGCCGCCCTGCTTTTTCAGCCAGGAGAACACCAGGCCTGACAGGTACCAGGCATAGGTGGGTGGGGTGTTGTACATGCTGCCGTTGTCGGCATGGATCTGGTAATTGAGCATGGCGGGCACATTGGCGCCGGCCTTGCCAAGCAGGTCCTTGCGAACGATGACCAGAGTCAGGCCAGCCGGGCCAATATTCTTCTGGGCACCGGCATAAATCAGCCCGTACTGGTTCACATCCACTGGCCGGGACAGGATGGTGGAACTCATGTCCGCCACCAGCGGGGTGTCACCCACCGCCGGCACAAAGCTGTATTCCAGGCCGCCAATGGTTTCATTGGGGCAGTAATGCACATAGGCCGGGTTATCAGACAGGGCCCAACTGTCCTGCGGCGGCACGGTACTGAAGTTGGTGTCTTCACTGCTGGCCGCCACGTTGATATTGCCGTAGCGGCCGGCTTCCTTGATAGCTTTTTTGGACCACTGCCCGGTGTTGATGTAATCCGCCGTTTGCCCTTCACCCAACAGATTCATGGGGACCATGGCGAACTGGCTGGACGCCCCGCCCTGCAGGAACAACACCGCATAATCATCGCTGATGCCCATGAGGTCACGCAGGTCTTTCTCGGCCTGCTCGGCAATCTCCACAAAGACGTTATCGCGGTGGCTCATTTCCATGATGGAAAGGCCCAGGCCCCGATAATCGAGCATTTCCTGTTGGGCCTGTTCGAGTACCGCCTGCGGCAACGCCGCCGGACCTGCGCAGAAGTTATAGGCGCGGGACATGCATGTTCTCCGTCTAATCAAAGAAGCCCGGCGAAACCGGGCTCGGGGTTGGCTGGTTTTGCGTCGGACGTCCGACGTCTGACGTCCGACGCGTTAAAACCGGTTTATTCCTCGGCGTCGTCGGAGGCGTCAGACTCCGGTGCTTCAGAGGTAACATCCCCTTCTTCCAGCACCTCACCCTCTTCGATGTCGTCCTCGACACCTTCCAGCTCGGGGATGGTGGCCAGACCACACAGGGCCTCGCCATCAGCCAGGCGGATCAGGCGAACACCCTGGGTGTTACGGCCCGACGTACTCACCTGATTGACACCGGTACGCACCAGGGTGCCCTGGTTGGAAATCAGCATGATGTCTTCTTCGCCGAACACCTGGGTGGCACCGACCAGCTCACCATTTCGCTCGTTGATCACCATGGCAATCACGCCCTGGCCACCACGCCCCTTGGTGGGGTAATCGGTGAGCGGAGTACGCTTGCCGTAACCGTGCTCGGAGGCAGTGAGGATCTGGCCATCTTCTTCCGGCACGATCAGGGAAATAACGTCCACCCCTTCGGCCAGCTTGATGCCACGCACACCACGGGCCAGACGGCTCATGACTCGCACCTTGGACTGATGGAAACGCACCGCCTTGCCGTTGCGGGCAACCAGCATGATGTCTTCGTGGCCCTGGGTGATGGCCACGTTCACCAGATGCTCGCCTTCCTGCAATTTCACCGCGATCAGACCGGAGCTGCGCGGACGGGCGAAGTTGGCCAGCGCAGTCCGCTTGACGATACCGCTGGAGGTGGCCATGAAGATAAAGGGTCCGGGAACGGTATCGGTTACCGCCTCGGCTTCACCTTCGACCTCACTATCCACTTCGTCTTCAATAACGTCCGCCACATCATCTGCATCGGCAACGTCTTCTTCACCACCCGCTTTCTGCTGGCGCACCATTTCCGCGTCCAGACGCAGAATGGCCGTAATGCGCTCTTCATTACCCAGTGCCGGCAACAAATTCACAATCGGTTTGCCGCGCGATGCCCGGCCGCCCTGGGGCAGCTCAAAGGTACGCAGCCAGAACACCTTGCCTGCATCGGTAAACAGCAACAGGGTGTCGTGGGTGCCCGCTACCAGCAGGTGCTCCACATAATCTTCGTCTTTCAGCTGCCCGGTGGACTTGCCGCGACCACCACGCTTCTGGGCGCGATAGGTGTCGATGGGCTGCATCTTGGCGTAACCGCCGTTGGACAGGGTCACCACCACAGTTTCTTCGGCGATCAGGTCTTCCATGCTGAAGTCCTGACGGGAGGCCACGATTTCGGAACGACGCTCGTCGGCATACTCCTCACGCACCGCCTGCAGTTCTTCGCGGATCACTTCCATCAGACGCTCGGGGTTACCGAGGATCTTCAGCAATTCAGCGATCTGCTCCAGTAGCTCCTGGTAGTCGCTGATCAGTTTTTCCCGCTCCAGCCCGGTGAGCTTCTGCAAACGCAGATCGAGAATCGCCTGGGCCTGTTCCGGGCTCAGGTAATAGAGGTCTTCACGCAGACCGTACTGCTCTTCCAGTCCGTCCGGGCGAGCCGCGTTTTCGCCGCCGGCACGCTCCAGCATCTGCAGTACATCACCGGGCTTCCAGCCCTTGTCCAGCAGCTTGGCTTTCGCCTCGGCGCCGCTGGGGGAAGCCTTGATCAGCTCGATCACCGGATCGATGTTGCTCAGGGCAACCGCCAGACCTTCCAGCAGATGGGCCTTTTCACGGGCCTTGCGCAGCTCGAATACGGTGCGACGTGTCACCACTTCCCGGCGGTGGCGGATAAAGGCATCCAGCAGCTCGCGCAGGTTAAGAATCTTGGGCTGACCGTCTACCAGTGCCACGGTATTGATACCGAATACCGATTCCATCTGGGTCTGCTGGTAGAGGTTGTTGAGCACCACCTCGGCATTCTCGCCACGGCGCAGCTCGATCACGATGCGCATACCTTCCTTGTCGGACTCGTCGCGCAGTTCAGTGATGCCTTCAATTTTCTTGTCTTTCACCAGCTCGGCGATCTTCTCGATCAAGCGTGCCTTGTTCACCTGATAGGGAATCTCGGTGACGATGATGGCTTCTTTGCCGCTCTTGTCGGTGGCCTCGATCTCGGCGCGGGCACGCATATACACCCGGCCACGGCCAGTGCGGTAAGCCTGCACGATACCGGCGCGGCCATTGATGATGCCTGCGGTGGGGAAATCCGGGCCCTTGATGTATTCCATCAGGTCGTCCGGGGTCAGGCTATCGTCATCAATCAGCGCCAGACAGCCATCCACCACTTCACCCAGATTATGAGGCGGGATATTGGTGGCCATGCCCACGGCAATACCGGAAGAGCCGTTCACCAGCAGGTTGGGCACCCGGGTGGGCATCACATCGGGAATTTTTTCCGTGCCGTCGTAGTTGTCGACGAAATCCACGGTTTCCTTGTCCAGATCGGCCAGCAGCTCGTGGGCAATCTTGGCCATGCGCACTTCGGTATAACGCATGGCAGCGGCGGAGTCACCGTCGATGGAACCAAAGTTACCCTGGCCATCCACCAGCATATAGCGCAGGGAAAAAGGCTGCGCCATCCGCACGATGGTGTCATACACCGCGGAATCACCGTGGGGGTGGTATTTACCAATCACATCACCGACCACACGGGCGGACTTCTTGTAGGGCTTGTTCCAGTCGTTGTTCAGCTCGTGCATGGCAAACAGCACACGGCGGTGCACCGGCTTGAGGCCATCGCGCACGTCCGGCAACGCCCGCCCGACGATCACGCTCATGGCGTAATCCAGGTATGACTGCTTGAGTTCGTCTTCGATGTTGACCGGGGTAACTTCTCTGGCGAGATCCGTCATAGCGATCCTTACTATCCACAAGGTGTTGGGAAAGCCCCTGCGGCTTCCCCAAGCCGGCCCGTCTGAGGGCCGATTTCACGGGATGCCCATGGCCGCCCGTGCAGTCTGTTCTTATAGGCAGTGGATTTTCAGGGGGCAGACACCCTGCCCGGCCCCACTGCCGTCGCGAATTCCGGTTAACAAAGCCCGGAAAAGCCCCGGATGATAGCACAGCTGGACGGTATCGGCGCCATATCCGCGTCGATCCTCACAAGATGGCTTTTCGACTCCGGTCCGCGAGACGTTTATCGTCACGCAGTCAGGGCAAGATCTGCATTGACACGCTATACTGCGTCGCACTATTCAGGGCCACAGGCCCCTGTTCGATCAAGGAGTTATGCATGAGCGACAATCAGGCCGACCTGATCGTCCACGCCCGCTGGATCGCCCCCGTCGACCCGCAGGGCACAGTACTGGAAAACCATGCCCTGGTGGTCAAGGACGGCCGCATTGCCGACTTGCTGCCCAGCGCCCTGGCCAACGAAAAGTGGCGCAGCGACGAGCAACAGCATCTGGGTGATCACCTGCTGATCCCCGGCCTGGTCAATGCCCATACCCATGCCGCCATGAACCTGCTGCGCGGTATCGCGGATGATCTGCCCCTGATGACCTGGCTGGAAAAGCATATCTGGCCCGCCGAAGGGCGTTTTATCAGCGAGAGCTTTGTGTACGACGGCACCCGGTTGGCAGCGGCGGAGATGATCCGCTCCGGCACCACCTGCTTTGCCGACATGTACTTCTTCCCCGCCCATGCAGCCCGCGCCACCGTGGAAGCCGGCCTGCGCGCCAGCCTGTTCTGTCCTTTGCTGGATTTCCCCACCCCCATGGGGTCCGGCCCGGAGGACTACCTGCGCCTGGCCACGGACGCCATGGACGAATGGCAGCATGAACCACGCATTCAGATCGGGTTTGGCCCGCACGCCCCCTACACCGTGTCCGATGCACCGCTGCAAAAGGTACTCACCCTGGCCGAAGAACTGGATGTGCCCGTGATGATGCACGTGCATGAAACCGCCGGGGAGATCCAGATGGCCGTGGGCAACACTGGCGAGCGCCCGCTCACCCGCCTGCATAATCTGGGGCTGCTGTCTCCGCGCCTGCTGGCCGTGCACATGACCCAGCTCACCGATGAAGAAATCGCCCTGGTCGCCCAGACCGGCACTCACGTGGTGCACTGCCCGGAATCCAACCTGAAGCTGGCCAGCGGCTTTGCCCCCGTGGAAAAACTGCGCAAGGCCAACATCAACGTGGCACTGGGCACCGACGGCGCCGCCAGTAACAACGATCTGGATATGCTCGGTGAGGCCCGCACCGCCGCGTTTCTGACCAAGGGCGTGAGTCTGCAGGCCGATGCCCTGCCCGCCATGGAAACACTGAGAATGGCCACGCTGAATGGCGCCAAGGCACTGGGCCGTGACGACGATATCGGTTCCCTGGAAATTGGCAAGCAGGCCGACATGGTGGCCGTGGATCTGAACCGACTGGAAACCCAACCGGTCTATGACCCGGTGGCCCAGTTGATTTATGCCGCCACCCGCGACCAGATCACCCATACCTGGGTGGGAGGCCGCTGCCTGATGGACGACCGCAAGCTGACCACCCTCAATGAAGCCCTGATTCTCAACAATGCCCAGCAGTGGCAGGAAAAAATTGCCGGAGCCGACCGTGACTGAACAACAAGCCCAGACTCACTCCTCCAAACAGAACGTAGACGCGGGTGAAATCGCCAAGTTCAATGCCCTGGCCGAGCAGTGGTGGGACCCGAATTCCCAGTTCCGCCCACTGCATGACATCAACCCCCTGCGCCTGAACTATATCGACGAGCGCGTCAGCCTGCCGGGCAAAAAAGTCATCGACATCGGTTGCGGCGGCGGCCTGCTTTCCGAAGGCATGGCCCGCCGTGGTGCTGACGTGACCGGCATCGACATGGGCGAAGCGCCACTGGCTGTGGCACGCATTCATGCGGAACAGGCCGGCGTGGCGGTGGAATACCTGCAAACCCCGGCAGAACAGATCGCCGAACAGCGCGCCGGTCAATATGACGTGGTGACCTGTCTGGAAATGCTGGAACACGTGCCAGACCCATCCTCGGTCATCCGCGCTTGCGCGGCCCTGGTCAAACCTGGCGGGCAGGTGTTCTTCAGCACCATCAACCGCAACCCCAAGGCGTTCATGTTTGCCATTGTCGGGGCGGAATATGTGCTGCGCCTGCTACCCCGTGGCACCCACGAATACGCCAAACTGATCAAGCCATCCGAGCTGGCCGGCTGGGCCCGCGATGCCGGGCTGGAAGTCAAAGACACTGCCGGCATGGTCTACAACCCGCTAACGCAGGTGTACAAGCTGAACCGGGATGTATCCGTGAACTATCTGATGCACGCGGTAAAAACGCCAAACGCCGAACGCCTGACGCCTGACGAATCCACCTCGCCGTCTGGCGTCAAGCATCAGGCGTCAAGCCAATGATGGAACGCCTTGAAGCCGTTTACTTCGATCTCGACGGCACCCTGATTGATACCGCACCGGACTTTTACACGGTGCTGAATGCCCTGCTGAAAAAACACGGCCGCCCGGAAGTCTCTTACTCTGCCGTGCGCGCCAACGTCTCCAATGGCGCCCGCGCACTCACCGAGCTGGGTTTTGGTGTCGGGCCGGACGATGCCAGCTTCGCGCTCTTGCTGGACGAACTACTCAATGCCTACGAACAGCACCTGGCCGTGGATACCGTGCTGTTTGCCGGCCTGGCCGAGGTGCTCGCCTGGCTCGACGCCCAACAGCTGCCCTGGGGTATCGTCACCAACAAACCTGCCCGCTTTACCGGCCCGGTCCTGGAAGGGCTCAACCTCCACCAACGGGTGGGACCCGTCATCTGTCCGGACCACGTCAAACAGCGCAAACCGGATCCGGAAGGCCTGCTGATCGCGGCCCACGATGACAACGTCAACCCGGCCAACTGCTTGTATGTGGGCGATCACCTGAGGGATATTCAGGCCGGCCAGAACGCGGGCATGGAAACCGCCGTGGCCGCCTTCGGCTATATCGACGCGGACGACGATCCCCGTGGCTGGCAGGCCGATTATTATCTGGAACAAGGCTGCGACCTGCTGCCGCTTTTGCAGAAACTCTACGAGAAAACCACACACTAACCGTAGGGCGGAAGTGGGCCAATTATTCACCCCCGCCATCAGCCAGCGTCACAACGGCCAGGCTTATGTGCCACACATGTGACTCGCGCGGATTTCCGCCCTACGATTAAACGCATACGGCGTCAGGCATCACGCCTGCAGCACAAGAAACACAGGAACCACCATGACCGATATCCAGCAACTCGCCCTCAACTATCAATGCGCTCAAGATACGTTCAAAGACCGCATTATTCTTGTCACTGGCGCCGGCGCCGGCATCGGCCGCACCGCCGCACTCACACTGGCGGCCCATGGCGCCACGGTGATCCTGCTGGGGCGCACCCAGGAAAAACTGGAAGCGGTTTACGATGAAATCAAAGCCGCTGGCGGGCCGGAACCCGCCCTGGCGCCGGTCAACCTGACGGTCGCCCGCCCGGAAGATTTCCAGGAACTGGCCGGCCTGTTCGACAAGGAATTCGGCCGCCTGGACGGCATTCTCCACAATGCCTCCATGCTCGGTGATATCACCCCCATGGACCGCTATGGTGCCGGCACCTGGGAGTCTGTCATGCAGACCAATGTGAACAGCGCTTTCTACCTGACCCAGGCCATGCTGCCTCTGCTGCGCGCCAGCGACGATGCCCGCTTGCTGTTCACGTCCTCCAGTGTGGGCCGCAAGGGCCGTGCATTCTGGGGCGCCTATGCGGTTTCCAAAGCGGCCACCGAAAACCTGGCCCAGGTGCTGGCGGAAGAACTGGAAAACACCAGCAATATTCGCGTCAACACTCTCAACCCCGGCGGCACCCGCACAGATATGCGTGCCCTTGCCTATCCAGGCGAAGACCCGCAGACACTGAAAACCCCGGCTGACATCATGGCGCCCTATCTGTTTTTGCTGGGGCCAGACAGCCGCGACGTCAACGGGGCGTCCATCGACGCACAGCCTAAGTAAAAACCATGAGTTGAAAGTGAAAAGTTCAAAGTTGAAAAGGCGCGATCAGGTTTGGAACCTCACTGTCCGGTCCAGAGCCTGAGGCCAAATGCAGCGCGGCCACTGGACTGAAATGCCCCCCCGGCTCTGCCCCCGTTTCAACTTTGAGCTTTCAAATCGCCCACCATTGACCCTTTCGCCGCTGCTTGCCGTAACGCGGTCACCCTCTGCGCAAAAGCCCTCCCCTATCCGGCAACAGCATGCTAATTGTAACGCTCATAACAAGAATGCCGCGTCAGGGAGACCACCATGCGCACCACCACCACACTTTTCTTTCTCGTCAGCCTGCTGTGCTCCTCACTCAGCGCGGCCACATTGACGGACGCCCAGAAAACTCAACTCAAGGCATTGCTACCTGGCGTGACCCTGAGCGACAGCACCCTGGAGAAACTCGAAGACGTCTTTTATACCCGCGACATGCCTGTGCGCAGCCGACTCAAGGCCATCAGCCAGATGGTTGGCCTTGATCAGATGCCCGCTGGCAGCACCCTGAAGCGCACTATCTGTATCTGGGATATTGGCGGGCGTAATGGCCCCGTCTTCAATGCCGCCATGGAGCAGAGGGCGCTGGCAGTGGAGTACGGCATCAACCTGGATATGGTGCCCTACACCAACGAAACGGTGATGGTGGAAGAATTCAAGGCTGGCCGCTGTGACGCAGCATTAATGAGCGGCCTGCGGGCACGTCAGTTCAATCTTTACAGCGGCAGCGTGGACGCCATTGGTGCCGTACCCGACAACCAGCATATGCAAACCCTGTTGCAGGTGCTCTCTCATCCGAAACAAGCCGGACACATGGTGCAAGGCGATTACGTGGTAATGGGCATTTACCCAGCCGGCGCGGCCCACATTTTTGTTAACGACCGCAGCATCAGCTCGCTGGCCAAGGCCGCCGGCCACCGTGTGGCCGTGCTCGATTACGACCAGACCCAGGCAGAAATGGTGGCCGCCATCGGTGCCACCCCGGTCACCACCGACATTGTTTCCGCTCCGAACAAATTCAACAACGGCCAGATTGATATCCTCCCGGCCCCCCTCGTTGCCTACGAAATTCTGGAACTGTACAAAGGCATGAGCCCGGATGGCGGCATTGTCGATTACCCACTAACGCAACTGTCCATGCAGCTAATCGGCAGGCTGGACAAGTTCCCCAATGAAGTAGCGCAACTGATTCGTGAAGCCTCGTTTGAAGCCTACCCCATGGTAATGAGCCGTATTGAACAGGAAACCAAACGGGTACCTGACCGCTGGATGATTAACATCCCGGAAAAAGACAAACAGGAATACGAAGTGATGATGCAGGACGCCCGTGACGCGCTTCGCGGCCAGGGATATTACAGTGGCGACATGCTGACATTGCAGCGAAAAATTCGCTGCAAGTTCAACCCGGCCCGCTCTGAGTGCAGCATCACCCAGTAACCCCCTTCGGCAAGTCGCAACGCCTGCAACGAAGCGCCCTCCCGGGCGCTTCGTACAATTGTCATACAGGCGGTAAAACTTCGCCGCACAGCAACGTGCTATAAGCGTTTCATCAAATGACAAAGGATCGGTCATGGGGACGTTTCGATATCTATGTACGGCAGTGCTTCTTGTTGCTGCAGCCAATGGCTCAGCACTGACGCTTACCGACAAGCAACAACAACAGTTGAAGCAGGCACGGCAGTCCATGGGGCTGGCAGAAGGGGAAAAACTCAAACGGCACATCTGCCTGTGGGACCTTTCCGGCCGATCCGGCCCCGTCTACAGCGGCGCCACCAATCTGCGCGTGGATTTGCTGCGCTACAATATTGATATCAGCCTGGAAGCGTTCACCAACGAAGGCGTGTTGGTCGCCTCGCTGAAAAACGGCCATTGCGATGCCGCCCTGATGAGTGGTTTCCGTGCTCGCCAATTCAACCGCTTCACAGGAAGCATCGATGCACTGGGCGCCCTGCCCACCCTGGAACATGTAAACCTGCTACTACGCACCCTGGCGCACCCGCAGCTGGCTGATAAAATGGTCAGCAATAAATACCAGACGCTGGCCATCACCCCTGCAGGCGCCGCCTACCTGTTCGTGAACGACCGCGCCCTGAACTCTCTAGGCAAGGTTGCCGGAAAAAAAGTGGCCGTACTCGACTTCGACCCCGGCCAGTCAAAGATGGTAACGCATATCGGCGCCACGCCCGTGGCCAGCACCCTGGCCACCGCGCCCAGTCAGTTCAACAACGGCAGCGTCGATGTTTTACCCGCTCCGCTGATCGCCTACCAGGCCCTGGAACTCTACAAAGGCATGGAACCGGCTGGCGGCATCGTGGACTATCCCATCGTGCAACTCACCGCACAGCTTATTGCCCACTCCGATCGTTTTCCGCCAGCGTTTTCCGCACTGATTCGCGAAATCGCCGCGGACAGCTTTCAATCTGTACAAGTTGCCCTGGAAAGAGAAGCCAAACGCATTCCCTCCCATTGGTGGACCCCCCTTCCTGATGACGAAAAACGGGATTACAACAGCATGATGCGCGACGCGCGCATAAAACTGCGGGATAGCGGCTATTATGACCCTGCCATGCTGAGCATCATGAAACGTATCCGTTGCAACCTGGATGCCGGCCGTCCTGAATGCAGCCAGTCCACCGAATAAATAATAACCCGCTTTTTGTTCACTCCACTCCCCGCGCCCCACTCTCCGCACCGACCAAGCCGCCCGATTGGCGGCACCGCCACCGGTACCGGCTGGCAAGCCAGCGACGCGCCGACCATTACCTGCCCACAATGCCGAACAGTCATGCCGTAACCGGCCAACGCTGAATGCCAACAACAAACAATAATAGCCACGGAGGCTATCGTGCGATTTCTTCGTCACTTCATCCTTTTTTCCCTGCTGATCGGCAGCACGGCTCTCAACGCCGATGACACCCTTGATCTGACCCCCGCCCAACAGGCCGAACTGGAGCGCTTTGCACCCGGCGTGGAACTCACCCCCGCGCTGGCAGACAAATTACGCGCCATTGCCTTCGACCAGAACCGCAGCCTGGATGATCGCATCAAGGCCATGCAGAAAGCCGCGGGCTTCAGCCAGGGTGAACCGCTCAAACGGCGCATTTGTATCTGGGATATTGCTGGCCGTGCCGGGCCAATTTTCAAGGCTGCCGAAGACCAGCGTACGCGCCTGCTGCAATATGGTGTTGACCTGGATGTACAGCCCTACACCAGCGAAAGCGTGGTTGCCGAAGATCTCAAGGCCGGCATTTGTGATGCCGCTCTGATTACCGGATTGCGGGGCCGTCAGTTCAACAAATACACCGGTACCATTGATGCTATCGGCGCGCTCCCTACCAAAGAGCACATGAAGATTTTGCTGCAAGTCCTGGCCAGCCCAAAGAGCGCCGACAAAATGGTGAGCGGTGAATATGTGATTCTGGGCCTGGCTCCAGCGGGTGGCGCTTATGTCTTCGTGAACGACAGAAGCATCAACACTCTTGCCAATGCAGCAGGAAAGCGTGTGGCTGTGCTTGATTACGACCCCACACAAGCTGAAATGGTCTCGCAAATCGGGGCAACACCGGTAGCGTCAGACATCGTGTCTGCACCCAATAAATTCAACAACGGCGTGGTGGATGTTCTGGCCGCCCCTCTGGTTGCCTACGAAGTCCTGGAACTCTACAAAGGCATGGAACCGGACGGCGGCATCATTGATTACCCGCTGGCGCAAATCACCATGCAGCTAATCGGCCGCAAGGACAAATTCCCCAACGAAGTGGCACAACTGGTACGCGAAGAGTTCTACAACAGTTACCACCTGATCATGGAACGCCTGGAAATCGAAGCGGAAAAAGTACCGGAACACTGGATGATCCAGATTCCGCAGGAAGACAAAAAGGAATATGAAATCATGATGCAGGAAGCCCGCCTGCAACTACGCAAGAAAGACTACTACGACGCCACCATGCTGACCCTGCAACGCAAGATCCGCTGCAAGCTGGACGCCAGCCGGGCGGAATGCAGCAATCCGGTGGAATGACAGCTACGAGTTTCGAAACTCGTTACTCGTCACTCGCATCAAGGCCCAAACAAAAAAACCGTACCTTCGCAGGTACGGTTTTTTTGTGGCTCATAGGTTGTAGCTTGCTGCTATTAGTGCAGAAAGCCACCCGGCATTTCATCAATGGCACCAAACATGTCTACGCGGTTATCACTGAACATATCCATTTCTGGTGCCAGCACCTGCACATAGCGGTCGAAATACAGGAACTGCTTGAGCAACAGGGCAAATTCCCGCGGGAAACGAATGCCGTGGCTTTCACCAATCTTCACGATATCCATTAACAACCGATTCACTTCCTTGTCATTGCGATCCGCCTGCACCAGTGAGGACGGATCAACCTGACCCAGCGCGCCCTGCAAGCCTTCGATGTCCCGGGCCAGCGCCGCCACATCCACCTCCTCACGGGTCATGCCAATCACTGCCATGGCTTCCGCCATCTGCCGGACATCGCCTCGGCCTATAGCATCAAAGAAGGTTGCCATGCCGTCCCAGGCTTCGCGCCGAATCCGCCCGACGATACCGAAATCGATGAACCCTACCCGACCATCCTCCAATAACATCAAATTGCCAGCATGCACATCCGCATGGAAGAAGTCGCACAGCATCAGGCTCGAGAACCAGGTGTTAAGCGCAGAAATCAGAGTGCCCGCCGGGTCATCGGTATACTTTTTCAGCACATTCATGTCCGTCAGAGGCACCCCAAAGAAGCGCTCCATTGTCAGGACTTTACCAGTGGTATGGGACATTACGGGCTCTGGCGCGATGGCCTGGGAATTGCCGGTATCACGCAAGAAGACGTTAAACGCCTTGAGATTACCCGCCTCCTTGATGAAGTCACACTCTTCCAGCATCCCCGCCTGCAGCTCTTCAATCACCCCCGAAATGGCAGAACGGGACAATCCCGGAGCCAACCGTTCGGTGATTCTGGCGGCGAAGTACAAAAAATTGAAATCCGTGAGTAAAACATTCTTCACTCCCGGGCGCTGAACCTTGATCACCACATCCTGACCATTCTTCAGTTTAGCCGCATGAACTTGAGCAATTGACGCACTGGCCAATGGTTTGGGGTCTACAAATTGATAGAGCGTCTCCAGGCTGTCCCCCAGCTCGGACTCGATCGTTTCCCGGATGTAATGAAAAGGTAGGGGTGGTGTCCGGTCCAGACACCGCTGGAATTCCTCGACATACTCCTCCGGGAAAATCGACGGTGAACTGGCGATAAACTGACCCAGCTTAATGTATGTCGTGCCCAGAGATTCGAAGGTAGTACGCAGCAAAGCCGGTACTGGCGGGCGATCGCCCAATGCCCAGCCCAGCCCCTGACGACCGACCACACCCAGTGTTTCGAGAATTCGCAGCCCTCCCCGGGCGGTATTCAACGCCAGTGAAAGGCCACTCCGTTCGCCCGCAAGCCAGGCCCGCATGTCTTTAACGCCACTGTGATCGCTCATGATAAAGTCGTATTTTCCCTGTGGATTCCATAGGTTATCGAACAGAAACCATGATATAGCAAATTTATTGTTTGTAATTGCTTGCAGGCTTTTTTGTAATTGCCGCTTGTGCCAATTGGCTGACTTTCGTACCTTTGACCGCGCTAATCGAGAACAATAACAAGGAGCTTACGAATGGGTTCTCTTTCCATGAAAAAAATGCTACGACATTCCGGTCTGGCCTTGGTAGGGGGCGCCATCCTGGCTCTGCAAGGCTGTGGCGTCATCTACAAGACTACCGGTGACGTTCTCATCAGCTTCGGTCGATCCGAAATGCTGCCCTACATGATGACCTACGACGACGTACGCATGGCCTGCGTCACCGGTGAGGCACAAACCCCCCTGCTGATGTCCTTCGAGCGAGTAGGTTCTGATCCCAGCAAACTCGGCACCATGGTCTTCACCGTTGCAGCCACCTGTGCGGAACAAATCGCCCTTGAGGCAGAGCTGCGCTACATGCGCTCTGTGAAAGACGGGCGTGTCAGCGAAGCCCAGGATGCACGTATCGAGCAGAAACGTTGGTCAGCTGTCGCAGCCCAACGCCAGTTCAAGGCATACAACTACACGGTTGAAGCCTTCGGTGAGGTCAAGGAAGGCGAGTGTCCGAAACTGAAAACCGACTTCGATGAAATGGTATGGATGGTCGGTAATATTTCCGGCGTGCAATCCCTGCTTAACGACGGCGCTTCCGACGGCGCAGTCGGCGTACCCCGCGATATCGCCGCCAAGGTCGAGCGCAACATGAAGTGTCTCGATAACGACAAATGGTGGGGCGTACCACGTGGCACCCGTGCGGCGGTCTGGAACCTGCTGCCGATGCTGGCTCCACCAAACGCGGATGCGTGGGCTGAGCTGGAAACCTCTGCCAAGGCCGGCTTCGACAGCGGTATCCGCCTGGGCAGCGCCCTGTATGCCATGAGCGCTTTCAGCAAAGGCAATGACGAACGCCTGCGCAAAGCTATCCGTGATTACGCGGCAAACGACCAGAATCTGGACCCGGACTACGCCATGCTGGACGCCATTGCCGGCTTCATCGTGCAGGGCATTTCAGACCGTGAATGGACTGAAAACACCGGCAAGCGTACCCCCATTGGTGGCATCGGCACATTCTGGGATGACAAAGCCCAATCCGGCCCCGCCGTAAATATTGACGATTTGCTATAAGCCTGTTGCGGCCTTCGGGCCGCTTTTGAATAAGTTGTAAGAAGTAACCAGGAGACAATTATGCGCTACGTTAAAGCGTTGACTGCAGCCGCCACTGCCGCTCTGGCATTGACGCTTACCCCCACCGCCCAAGCCGCCGAGAAACGCACTATGTGCGTATTCGACATTATCGGCGCCAACGGCGATATCTATAACATCATGAAGGACTACAAGACCGCCGCCCTGGGCTGGGGCATCGATCTTGAACTCAAGCCCTACACCGATGAAAAAATTGCCTCCGAAGACCTGAAGGCCGGGCAGTGTGATGCCGCCGTCCTTACCGGCATCCGTGGCCGTCAGTTCAACAGCTACACCGGCAGCATGGATTCCATTGGCGCCATCCCCAGCTACGACGCCATGCGCACCGTGATCACCGTACTCGCCAGCGGCAACCCCTCCATCAATGAAAAACTGGTTTCCGGGCCCTATGAAGTGGGCGGCGTTGCGCCAATGGGCGCGGCCTACCTGTTCGTAAAAGACCGCACCATCGATACCGTCGGCGAACTGTCCGGCAAATCCATCGCGGTACTTGAGTACGATACGGCACAGGCCAATATGGCGTCCCGCGTGGGCATGTCCCCCGTGATGTCCGACATCACAAACTTCTCCGGTCGCTTCAACAACGGCTCCGTGGATATCTGTTTTGCCCCCATTGCAGCTTATTCTGCTCTGGAATTGTATAAAGGCATGCAGCCTGACGGCGGCATCATCGATTACGTACTTGGTCAGCTGACGGCTCAAGTGATTCTGAAAAAAGACAAGTTCCCCGCAGACTTCGCAGCACAATCGCGCAAATACATGCTCGGTCAGTTTGACCGCGCCATGCGTGTGATTGAGAACGCCAACAACGAAGTCAACAAGAAGTGGTGGGTGCGCATACCTGAGGCAGACAAACTGCGTTACGACGAAATGATGCGTGATGCCCGTATCGCCCTCACCAAGGAGGGCACCTACAACAAGGACATGATGAGCCTGCTGCGCAAAATTCGCTGCAAGCACGAGCCATCCCGCGCGGAATGCGTAAACCCTGTTGAATAAACGCTTCAGGTAACTGGACGGGGCCAATTGGCCCCGTTTTTCCCTAACCACTCAGATTCTGTCACCCCCTCCACGGGTGCCAGGTAGTCAAGCTGTTTACACTGGCCTAGAATGCAGAGAATAAAGCGCTGAAACCCCAAGCGTTTTCTTTCTTTCGCTTTTACGGCGGTATAACAATAACCGGGTGCACAATGGATAAACCTTCTCTGACTGTTGCAAACCGTTCCGTGGCGGAATGGTTATCCTCCCTTCCCACCCTGATTCTTCTTCTGCTGACCATTTTTCTGGCTTCTGGCGAAGTCATTCACTCTCAGCTACTGAAAATCGGCGAAAACACCTGGGAAGGCTATTTCCTTTTGCGTGGCGCGGGGATGGTGGAACAACCCACTTGTAACCGTGATCCAGACCTGAATCAGGAGCTGGAAAAAGCCATCAAGCAGAAAAAACAGCAAATGGCTGACGACCCGCTAGCCGGTATCTTCGGCACGGACGTCGATGAAGATGCCCTGCGCAAGTCCCTGGAGTCTTCCAGAGCGAACTGCCGAGGCAAATGGGAACGCTACGAACTCATTCAGGAAAAAGCGACCCCAGGCGTGATTGCTTTCCGGACACTGGAAGGCGGCGTTGCCAAAGTGGTGACCACCCTCGGGAACTACAAACGCTTGCTGCTTTGCCTGCTGGTGATGATCTGTGCCGCGACCGCCACATTGACCCGCCATCATATTTCCCTGCGCCCGGCACACACCCGCAAAGATCACTTTGTTTCCAGCGTCGGGCAACTTGCCGCCAACGTGATGCTGCTCATGTCTGCCTGGTTGTACCGCGGCGAAGAAATTAGCGCCATTGCCGACGGCGTTCAGGTAAACCATTTCTATCTGCACCAGTTCTGGATCGCCGGCTTCCTGCTGCTGTCACTCGCTGCTCTGTACCAGCTGATTCGTCCGCCCAAGGACCTTGAAGAAGGCGGCACCTGGGGCAAGGCAATGCTGACCATTCCGCTGTACAGCTTCATGTGTCTTACCGCCGGGGCGCAATTCATCAGCCAGGGTTACTATCACGGCATCAGCGTCTATCTCGGCATGATGATGGAGCTGTCCACTCTGTTCCTGAGCCTGGCACTGTATATCTGGATCGGTATGCTGCTGCGCCAAACCAAGATGGCCCATCTGGTCTTCGACGTGCTGCGTCCCTGGAAAATGTCACCGGAGCTCATGTGTTTCGTTGTCCTCGCAGTTGCCGCTGTACCTACCGCCTATACTGGGGCATCGGGCATCTTCGTCATCGCCGCCGGTGCTACAATCTATAACGAGCTGGTTCGTGCTGGCGCCCGCAAACAGCTGGCTCTGGCTGCCACCGCCATGTCCGGCTCCATGGGTGTGGTGCTACGTCCTTGCCTGCTGGTGGTTATCATCGCTGCGCTAAACAACAGTGTAACCACGGATGAACTGTTCACTTCCGGCCTGAAAATCTTTGGCCTGTCGTTACTCTTGTTCTTCATTTACAGCCAGTTCGCCCGTACTGCCCCCGCACGTATTGCACCGTTCTCTGAAGCGGTTCCCCAGAGCCTGAAACGCCTGATCCCTCTGCTGCCCTATGTGATCATCATGGGGACGGTTGTGGTGCTCTTCCGGGATCTGCTGGATACGGAGCTGAACGAGAACTACGCACCGATCATTCTGCCGGTGATGTTGCTGGCGATTCTTGCCTACGAAAAGCTGAGCCAGAAATCGCTGCATGTCTTCACCGTGATCCTGGTACCACTGCTGATCTATTCTTGCTACAACCTGTGGATCATTAATGATGCTCTGAACGCTGGCGCCATTCCCACCGGTACCTCTGCAGAGCAACTGGAAGGCCTGTTCTGGGGGCTGTTCTGGCGCAACGTCATCCTTGGTGCCTGCCTGGTAATCCACTATCTGGTGAAAACACCGGATATGGATCCGCATTATCAACCAGAGCCCGGTGTCGGCGACAAAATGGAAAGCTCATTGCGGTTCGCCACCAACGAAACCACCGGCCACATTGGCGCCCTGCTGATGCTAATGGCGCTGTCGGTAAGCGTCGGCGGTATTATCGAGCGTTCAGGCGTCATGGAAATGCTGCCTGAGACCTTCCCGAGCATCTGGCTGGCCATGACCCTGCTGGTCGTTACCATGGTGATCATTGGCATGATCATGGACCCCTATGGGGCGGTGATTCTGGTCAACGCAACTATTGCGCAAATTGCCTTTGACAATGGTATTGCGCCACTGCATTTCTGGATGATTACCCTGGTGGCTTTCGAGCTCGGCTACCTATCGCCCCCAGTCGCATTGAACCATCTGCTGACAAGGCAAGTGGTCGGGGACGAGGAAGTGGAATCCGCCAAGGTACCGGGTGGCAGCTTCTATCGCCGCTACGAAAAGTTCCTGCTGCCGATCGCGGTGATGCTGACTGCGCTGCTGCTGGTTTCTTACGTACCGCTGATGTCGGACTCGCTCCACGAGTTCCTGTTCCAGAAGATCCAGGCCGGCGTTCACTAACGTCAACCGCAACACCAAAAAGGGCCCTCTGGGCCCTTTTTGCGTTTCTGGACACCCGCCTAGCACTCAAGCAGGCCTCTTCTCTCAGCACCTAGCCAGACGCACTACACCTGCCTCGTTACGTCATTGGTCCCGCCTTTCCCTGCTGGTAGCAGTATGCTAATTTGCAAAATCTTTGCTCTCAGGAAAATAACAAGGACAAAAAATGGCCACCCCCCTACGCATGGAACAGCGTACCGCCCGCGAGTGGTTTTCCTCCCTGCCTGCCCTGCTGCTGCTATTGCTGACCATTTTCCTGGCTTCCGGGCAGGTTATTCACTCCCAACTTCTCTCGATCGGTGAAAACACCTGGGACAACTACTTCCAGTTACGTAGCGCAGGAGCACTGAACGAACCCACCTGCAACGCGGATGCTGACTTGGACAGGGAGCTGGAACGCGCCATTGCCGAAAAGAAACAGAAAATGGCCGACGACCCCCTCGCCGGTTTTTTTGGCACCGAAATCGATGAAAAGGCGTTGCGCCAGTCGCTGGAATCCGCACAAACGCTGTGCCGTGAAAAGTGGGCGAATTACCAAATGGTCCAGGAAAAGGTCACCCCCGGCGTCGTTGCCTTTCGTACCCTGGAGGGAGGCGTGGCACAGGTGGTCAGCATTCTGGGCGACTACAAACGGCTGATTCTTTGCTTGCTGCTGCTCATTTGCGCAGCGACGGCCACACTGACCCGGCACCATATCGCTTTGCGCCCGGCACGCACCCGCAAGGACCATCTGGTTTCCACCCTTGGCCAGCTCACTGCCAATGTGCTGCTTCTGGTTTCTGCCTTGATCTATCGCAGCGAGGAAATCAGAGCGATAGCTGATGGCGTCCAGGTGAACCACTTTTATTTGCATCAATTCTGGATAGGCGGCTTCGCCATTCTCAGTGCCGCTTCTCTCTGGCAGTTGTTGTCACCCCCTAAAGATCTGGAAGAAGGCGGCGGCTGGGGCAAGGCATTCCTGACGATTCCGCTGTACTCCTATATGTGCCTCAGTGCCAGCATCCAGTTCATGTCTCAGGGGTATCTGCACGGCACCAGTGTCTACCTGGGCATGATGATGGAATTTTCCACCATGTTTCTCAGCCTGGGGCTTTATATCTGGGTAGGGATGATGCTGCGACAGACCAGAATGGTGCACCTGGTCTTCGATGTGCTGCGCCCCTGGCGCATGTCACCCGAGCTGATGTGTTTTGTGATCCTTGCTGTTACCGCCATACCTACCGCCTATACCGGCGCATCCGGTATTTTTATCATCGCGGCTGGTGCAACCGTATACCATGAGCTGGTCCGCGCTGGCGCGAGAAAACAGCTGGCTCTGGCCGGGGCAGCCATGTCTGGCTCCATGGGCGTGGTGCTTCGCCCCTGCTTGCTGGTGGTGATTATCGCCGCCTTGAATAACAGCGTAACCACAGACGAACTGTTCACTTCCGGCATCAAGGTCTTCGGTTTATCGCTACTACTGTTCTTCATTTACAGTCAGTTTGCGCGCACCGAGCCAGCTCGCATCGCGCCGTTCTCACAGGCAGTTCCCGCAAGCCTGAAACGGCTTGTCCCCCTGCTGCCTTACGTCATTGTCATTGGCACCGTGGTGGTGGTTTTCAGGGATGTCCTGGATGCGCAGCTTAACGAGAACTATGCGCCCATCATCTTGCCGGTGATCATGCTGGCTGTGCTGATCTATGAAAAATTCAGCCGCCATTTCCTGCACCTTTGCGCCGCCGTACTGGCTCTCCTGCTGATCCATTCAAGCTATGACGTCTGGTTGGTCAGCAACGCACTGGATGCCGGCAATATTCCATCTGGCACCTCCGCCAACCAGCTTTCCGATACGTTAACCGGGCTGTTCTGGCGAAACCTGATTCTCGGCATCAGTTTGCTTATCCATTATTTGTTCAAACCCAGCGGCGAGGTATCAGAGCTGCCCGCTGAGGAAGAAGGCGTTGGAACCACCCTGGAAAGCTCTCTGCGCTTTTCTACTAACGAAACCACCGGACATATTGGTGCCCTGCTCATGCTGATGGCACTGACCGTCAGCATGGGGGGACTATTGGAACGCTCCGGCATCATGGAAGCCTTGCCGGAAACCTTCCCTTCGATTTGGGTCGCCATGACGTTGTTGGTGGTGACCATGGTCATCATCGGCATGATCATGGACCCCTTTGGTGCAGTGATTCTGGTGAACGCGACCATCGCCCAGGTCGCCTTTGATAACGGCATCGCCCCACTGCATTTCTGGATGATCAGCCTCGTCGCCTTCGAGCTGGGCTATCTGTCCCCCCCGGTCGCATTGAATCACCTGCTAACCCGTCAGGTCGTCGGTGATGACGAAGTGGAAAGCGCCAAAGTCATCAACGGTTCCTTCTACCGGCGCTACGAAAAATACCTGCTACCCATTGCCGTCATGCTTACGGCCCTGTTGCTGGTCGCCTTTGTGCCGCTGCTCTCTGACAACCTGCATCACTGGCTATTCCAGAAAATAGACGTCACAGGGTGATCAGGGTCGCAAACTGCCAAAAACCCTTGCAGGGCTCGCGTTACCCGCCCTGCAAGGCCCCTGTTTCCTATCGTCCCGGAATAACTGATACTGTAAAGTATGCGGATATGTCAGGGAGATAACGGATGAGTAAAACGCAAGAACCCCGCGCTTCACGCGAAACCGAAGCGCTTCCCAAGACGGTGAAACCCGCCCTGCTATTCTTGCTGTTCCTGTTCGGGGTGGTTGCCTCCATGGCCACAGCCGCTTACGTTGTTGACAGAATGATTTACGGATAAGTCATATGGCCACAGCAATGGACAACCGACGCCACCCCCGGATAAGCCGGGAAGAGAGCCTGTCACTTACCTTGCTGCCCGCCGGCTCGAACTCCGTGGCCCCGGAAGATCGCCTGTATCTGACCACCCACGACATTTCACTGGCCGGCATCAGCGTAGAGCTGCCCGCGCCAATCAAGCCCAATACGGATGTGGAGCTGTGGGTTGCCCTGCTGGAAAACCACGGCACTTACCACCTTTACGGCACCATCGCCTGGTGTGCGGCCCCGGAAGGCCACCTGCTGGCAGGGGTCGCCCTGGACCTGGAGCGAGCCGATGGGCGACTGTGGGCTGCGCATTTCGATACCAGCGGCTATTTCAGTGACTGACAGCCTGTTTCAACGTGGCCAGCACTACCAGCAGTTTCGCCCCACCTACCCCGACACCCTGTTTGAATGGCTCAGCGCCCAAAGCCCCGCCCCCCATATTGCTGTAGATGTGGGCTGCGGCAGCGGCCAGGCCAGCCGCGGCCTGGAACCTCACTTCCAGCACGTGATCGGCACCGATATCAGTCTCCCGCAACTTCAGGCAGCGCCAGCTTCAGCCTCCGCATTTCTGGCAGCCCAGGCCCATCAACTTCCTCTCCCGGATACCTGTGTGGATCTGATCATCGTCGCCCAGGCCTTTCACTGGTTCGACAAAGCCGCGTTCTTTACCGAGGTCGAGCGAGTTCTGAAACCCGGCGGCGTGCTGGCCCTGATCAGCTATGGCCTGTGCGATGTGGAAGGACTGGAGGGTATGGTCAGGGCATTCCATGACGGCCCACTGGGCCCATGGTGGCCGGCGGAACGGGCCGACGTGGTGGCGGGCTATCCCGACGCGCAGATGGATTGGCCAAGCCTGCGGTTTGCCGAAACCACCATAAAACGGGAATGGTCCGTGGAGGCGTTCATTGGTTATCTGGATACCTGGTCCGCCCTGACGCAGGCCGCCAAGGCAGGGAAGAGCCCGCTCGCCCCATTCAGTGACGCGCTGCGAAAACAGTGGGGGCCTTACACACGCACCGTGAACTGGCCACTTCGGGTGCGCGCCTGGCGAAAGCCTGCCCGGTAACAAGGCCACAGCAGCAATAAGGCAAAGCGGGAATCAGGGTGTATCCGGGAAATGCTCAGACAACAGACCCGCCATGCGATCCAGACGTCTGCGTCGTTTCGCCATACCGAAGACGTTGAGTAGCCGGGTTGCCCAGGTCAGCGCCGTTACCAACGTATCGCCACCGCGTCGGGGAATCACATGCACGTGCACATGGGGCACATGCTGATTAGCCTCACGACCATCGTTGACCACCACGTTATGTGCCTTGACGGCAAGGCCAGCGCGCTTCTGCGCCACTATGGTCCGCCGTGCCAGATCCATCAAATGGTGTGTCACGGCAGAATCCAGGCCTTCCAGCAAGGGCGCGTGCTCACGCGGGATCACCAGGCAATGGGCTTCACGGATCGGAAACAGATCCAGAATCACCATGGCCTGCTCATCTTCGTAAACCACACTGGCGGGCAGCGTACCCGCCTGGATCTGGCAGAAAATACACTGGCTCATTGCTGAACCGACAGGGCCGCTTGTTTGCGCCGCTGCCGCCACAGTTCAAACACCGCCACCACCAATGCCACTACCAGCATGGCCAACAGCGGCCCACCAGCACGCCACAGGCTCACATCCTCCTGGGCCAGGCCATCGAACAGACTGACCACCCAGGCCGGCGCCCATTCGTCATGCTGCGGGGAAACGGACCAGGGGGTCAGCAACAGGGCCGTCAACAGGGTTCGCAACGGTACCTTGCCCCATCGTGACAGCGGACGTGTCAGCCACCACCAGACAAACAATACGCCGATGCTGCCGATCAGGTAGACGAACCAGCCCCATAGATATGCTTGTGTTGTCACAACTTCTCCTACACGTGTAATGGAACCCACTGCCAGGCCCTTGCCTGGATTCAGTCGATCCAGTGAACAATATGCTCTTCCCAATCGTCTTCCGGCACAAGCTGCTCGGACACCACGCGCCCGGCCACGCTGATACCCGCCTGCTTCACGCTGCCCGCATTTTCGCTAAGCAGCGGGTGCCAGCCGGGTAACGGCTGGCCATGGGCGCGCAAACGATACGCACAAGTGGACGGCAACCAGTCGGTATCCCGGGCAATGGCTTCAGTCACTTGAATACAGTCAGGGACCCGCTGAAAACGCTCCGGATACACACGACACTGACATTTTTTGCTATCCAGAAAGCGGCAGGCCAAATTGGTAAACGCCAGCTCGCCACTGTCTTCATCTTCCAGTTTGACCAGACAACAGCGGCCACACCCATCGCACAACGCCTCCCACTCGCGGGCATTGAGCTCGCTCAGCGGCAGGGTCCAGAACTGCGCACGCAGTGGCCGGGTCACGTCAGGCATCACGCCCGGCCGGTTTATCCGGATGGCCATCGGCCATGAACAGGTCTTCATCCGGCGGCGGCGGCATCTGCAGATAAAAGCCCTGCTCGCGGATTTTACCGATAACCTGCTCCACATCCGCCCGAGCCAGAGGCCGCGCCGGGCTCAGGATCATGTCGGTCACATGTACAGCGTGGCCAAATTGCCCCATCAACACTTCCGGCACGTCTTTCAGGCCTTTCTGGCGATCCACATACAAATACATGCCGCTTTTACGACGGCTCTTGTAGATCGAACAAAACAGTTTACCTTTCAGCACTCCCTCACTCACTTCAGCAACTCCAGCAGAGGTTGAGTGACGATGTCGTAACGCCACCCGGTCAACGGCTCCGGCACCTGCTCCGGGTTGCGGATAAGGGCTTCCAGCCAACGCCGACGCATCAGTACATCCGGTTTCATGTCCATTTTTTCTGCAATCACGCCTACCCGGCTGCGCAGGGTCTTGGCCAGTTTCTTCTGGGCCGCATCCGGCGGCCCAGGCAGCGGCTCCGGCGGAGTCTGCCGACGGCCCTCTTCCATCAGTGTCAGTAACGCATCGCCATCGCGGCGAATCTGTTTGGGATGGAAACCCAGATCCGCCAACAACCCACGATCACTGCGGCTGGCACGGGCCAGATCCAGTAATTGGGCATCTTTGAGCACAAAACTCTTCGGCAGGTTCCGTTCGCGCGCCATCTGGTCTCGCCAGGGCGCCAGAGCCGCCAGCACCGCCAGGCTTTGCCCCTGTAACAGACCGGCGCCTTTCACATTACGCCAGGCGTCCTGCGGCCGGATTTCGCTACGGGCCTGGTTCAGCAAGCGTGCGCACTCTTCTTCCCACCAGCCCCGTCGACCCAGCCCATCGAGCCGCTCGGCGAGGATCCCGGCCACCTCAGGTAGATACTTAACATCATCTTCAGCGTAGTGAAGCTGCTCATCGCTCAATGGCCGCTTCAGCCAGTTGGTGCGCGTTGCGCCTTTGGGCAGGTCAACACCCAGCAGCATCTGGACCACTTTCTGGTACCCCCACTGCATATCTTCGCCGCTCAGCGCCGCAGCAATCTGGGTATCTTCGATGGCAGCCGGGTATTGGCCGGTAAAGGTGGCAATGGCTTCCAGATCTTCCGAGCAGGCATGCATGACCAGGGTGTGCTGCTGAAATACCGGAGACAGTGTGGGGCCGTCCACCCGGGTGGTATCAATCAGGCGAATTTGTTCACCGTCGTGTACCTGCACCAGCGCCAATTGCGGCCAGAAGGTGCGCTCGCGCATGAATTCCGTGTCCAGATACAGCGGGGTCCCCGCCGTCAGCCCAGCTTGCCATTCACTGATTGCCTGATTGTCCTCGCACCAAAGATACGCCATGTTTTCGCCTTATCCGGGAATGAAAAAGCCCTTGAAACGGCTTTCACAGGTCATCGCTGCGCATGAAAAGGGCAAAATGGTCTGCAAAAAAACACACAGGACAGGCCTTGCCGGCAGCGGCAACAGAATTTGCGACGATTATACGGGCTGTGGCGCTCAATTTCCCGGCGCATTTCTGCTACTCTTTGCGCCGCATTGAAATCGCACAGGAATAACGCTAATGAGCACGAAACTGGTACTGGTCCGCCACGGCCAGAGCGTATGGAACAAGGAAAATCGCTTCACCGGCTGGAAAGACGTGGATCTGACCGATCAAGGCCGCGAGGAAGCCCGCACCGCAGGCGAGCTGCTGAAGGAAGCCGGCTTTGAGTTTGATGTGGCTTACACTTCAGTGCTCAAGCGTGCGATCCGCACCCTGTGGAGCATTCTGGACAACATGGACCAGATGTGGATTCCGGTGATCCGTGACTACCGCCTCAATGAACGCCACTACGGTGCCCTGCAGGGCCTGAACAAGGCGGAAACTGCCGCCAAGTACGGGGATGACCAGGTACATATCTGGCGTCGCAGCTACGATACGCCACCGCCGAAAATGGAGCGCGATGACGAGCGTTATGCCGGCAACTTCCGGGTGTACAAGGACCTGAGCGAAGCGCAGATCCCCCTGTCAGAAAGCCTGAAAGACACAGTCGACCGCTTCGTGCCTTACTTCGAAAGCGACATCAAACCGCAAATCGAAGCCGGCAAACAGGTACTGATCTGCGCCCACGGCAACAGCCTGCGCGCGCTGGTGAAATACCTGGGTGACATTTCCGACGAGGAAATCGTCAAGCTCAACATCCCCACCGGCGTGCCGATGGTCTACGAGCTGGACGACGACCTGAAGCCCATCAAGAACTACTACCTGGGCGACGCAGAAGCGGCTGCAAAAGCAGCGGAAGCGGTGGCCAATCAAGGTAAGGCGTAAAAAGAGACGCAACAGGCTCCACGCGGCACGCCACAACGCGTACAACCGCAACGCTTGCTGTTAACGAAGAGGCCGCGCCCCTGCTTGGGGTGCGGCCTCTTGCGTTCATGGGATTTGCTTGGCGGCTGACGCCAAAAACCTGACGCACCAAGCCCCGCCAGAAACCTGCATCACTGCGCGCCTGCCTGGCCTTGCAGGTAATCCTGCCGGCCTGCCTCCCAGGCGGAGCCCAGCACGGCATCGTGATACGGGTTGTCCCCTGCCCATCCTGCATACAAGCGGCCGCGTTCATAGGCCATCTCCACGGTATCCTGTTCCGATGCTTCCGGTGCTCGCCAGCGGGCCAGCCAGCGGGTGACCAGCCCCTTCACATCATTGGATATCACCAACAGGCTGGGCACTAACAGCAAGCTCACCAGGGTGGCAAACAGCACCCCGAAGGCCAGCGAGACAGCCATGGGTATCAGGAAGCGGGCTTGCACGCTGGTTTCCAGCATCAGCGGTGCGACACCGGCAAAGGTGGTGATGGACGTCAACATCACTGGCCGCAACCGCCCGCTCACACCACGAATCACCGCATCGCGCAACGACGCGCCTTTTTCCCGCAGGTCGTTGATGGCATCGAGCAATACCAGGTTGTCATTCACCACCACGCCGCTCACCGCGATGATTCCCACCAGCGACCACAGTGTCACGCTGTAACCCAGCAGAAAATGCCCCATAAAGGCCCCCACCAGGCCAAACGGAATCGCCGCCATCACCAGCAAGGGCTGACCATAACCGCCGAACAGAATGGTGAGCAGGAAGAAGATTGCGGCCAATGCAATCAGATAGCTTATCGACAGGTGTGACAGGAAGTCCTTGATCGCCGCCTGCTTGCCCGCCACCGTCCAGCCGGCTTTATCGTCAGCGGCCATCATCGGATCCAGCAGCGCCTTGCGCAGCTCCGCCATCGCCAGAGCCGGGGACGTGGCATGCTCATCCACAAAGGCACTCACCGTGGCGCTGCGGCGCCCATCGTAATGGCTGATCATGGCTGGCGCCTGGCGACGCGATAGCGAGGCCACGGCGGCGAGCACGGTCATTTCACCGTCGGCCAGTTGCACCGGCATCCGTTCCAGATCGGTAATCTGGCGGCTGTCGGCCTGGGCCAGCCGCAGCATCACCGGCACCTCCTGGTCCTGCTCGAACCAGCGGTCCAGTTCGATGCCATGGAACGCATTGCGCACCTGCGCCCCCACTTGCTCGGCGCGCAAGCCGGCTCGCTCCCCTTCTTCACGCAGGTTGATATCCACAATAGTTCGCTGGGCATGCAGATTATTGGCCACCTCATGAACCCCCTCCATGCGCGTCAACGCCAACGCCACCTGTTCACTCATACGCTGCAACGTAGCCAGATCCGGGTGGAACAAATTGATATGAATGTCCGGCTTCACCTGCATCAGGCTGGCATGGAACTTCACCGATAACGCATCGGCGATCACCCCGTGCTGGTCACGCCAACGCCGTGCGATTTCCCGCGGCGGCATGGCGCTGGTATCACCGCTGATCGCCAGGGTCACCCGAACCCGATATCGCGCACCGGGATCACGGGCGTTGGAGGTTTTCTGGCGCACGCCCTGTTCGGCAAACACCGCATCGATGTGGATCGGTGCCTCGGCTTGATCATCATCAACGCCCTCTGCCAGCTGACGTGCCAGGGTATGGGCGGAGTCTTCCAGCTCGCGCACTTCCCGGGCCAGGCGCAGGTCGCCGGTCCCCTGCGGGAACACCACTTCCGCCATCACCCGATCCCCTTCTACCCGTGAGAACAGCACCATGGTCAGCCAGCCGCTGTTGACCAGCGCACAGCAGAAAATAAACAGGCCCACGAACACCACCACCAGCACATAGCGCCAATGCAGGCAGCGCCGCAGAATGGGCCGGGCGCGCCGGTCCAGCCAATGCTCCAGACCATCGTTAAGCCGTGTGGCCAGTTGTTCGGATTTCAGCCACAGCCCCCGCGCCGGGCGATCGTGGCTCAAGTGGGCCGGCAAAATCCACAGGGACTCCACCAACGACAGCAGCAAGATGGTGATCGAGACGATGGGGATAACCCGCATCAATGCCCCTTCCGGCCCCGGCAGAAACAACAAGGGGGCAAAGGCAAAAAGCGTGGTCATCACCGCAAACAAAATCGGCTTCGCCACCCGTTGCGCCCCACTGATAGCGGCTTGCCCACCGGTCAGCCCCTGGCGGCGTTGGTGATCAATGCTTTCGCCCACGATCACCGCATCATCCACCACAATCCCCAGCACCAGAATAAAGGCGAACAGGGAGATGGTGTTGAAGGACTCACCCAGCAACGGCAGCATGGCGCAGGCGCCGAGCATGCACACGGGAATCCCCAGCGCCACCCAGCCCGCCAGCCGCAGGGTCAGGAAGATGGCCAGCATGAGCGTCAGCAGTACCAGGCCTTGCAAGGCGTTACGCCAAAGCAGGTTGGAGCGCTCACTGAATTGGCGGGCATCATCACTCCACACCTGCAACCCGACACCGGGGGGCAAGTCCGCCTCAGCCAGGTAGTTACGCACCGCTCCGGCCACATCCAGCACGTTCTGATCGCCTACCCGATACACATCCAGCGCCACCGCCGGTTTGCCATCCAGCCAGGCGGCCTGGGTGTCCCGGGAAAAGCCGTCCTGCACCTGGGCCACATCGCCCAGTTTCAACAAGTCGCCCTGGTCCGACTGGCGGATCACCAGCTGCTCATAAGCACGGGCATCACCGGGCTGTTCGCCGGTCTGCAGCAGCCAGTCGCCCTTGTCGCTGCGCAACACACCACCGGCGATGCGCTGCACGCTCTGGCTGGCTGCAGCCGCAATGCCATCCAGCGTCAGCTCGTAGCGATACAGGTCATCCCGGGAAACCAGCAGCGCCATTTCCCGTTCCGGCAGGTTTTCAATATCCACGCTGGAAATAGCATCACGGTTGAGAAGTTGCCGGCGAACCCGGTTGCCCAGCTGGTACAAGTCCGTGCGTGACAAGGAGCCACTAAGCAACAACCGCACCACCCGGTTACGCACAATCAGCTCCTGCACTCGCGGGCGGGCGGCTCCCTTGGGCAGGTTATCCAGAGCATCCAGGCGCGTGCGGATCTGCTCCAGCACATCGCCCGTGTCATGCCCTTCCAGCACATCCAGCTGCACGCTGCATAACCCCTCACGGGATTCGCTGATCAGCTCGGTACCGCCCTCCACATCGTCCACCGCCGTTTCCACCGGCGTACAGACCAGCGATTCCACGGTTTCCGGGGTGGCCTGGGGGTACGCCACATAAATGCCGATGCGGTCCAGCGGCACATTGGGCAGGGTTTCCTGACGGGTATGGGGAATGGCCAGCAGCCCTGCCAGCAGCAGGGTCATCATCAACAGGTTGGCAACCGCCCCATTTCTGGCGAACCAGGCAATGGAACGATTCATGGATGTCCCTCACCACGGTTTTCGCTGTTATGGGCCAGACCAGTCTGGGCCGGACGCGGATCGATCCGCATGCCTTCCAGCAATTGCAGGTCACCGGCCAACACCACCGACGTCGCGCTGTTAACCCCATCGTGGAGGTAGAGGTTGTCACTGTCCTGATGCAGTATCGCCACCTGCTGACGGCGCAAGCGCTGGTCGTCGTCCAGCACCCAAACGGACTGGTCACCGGCCTGGGCAGAACGGGGCAGCACCGCCACCGCCGGCGTCGCGGCACCGCGCAGTTCCGCCTGCACCAGCACACCGGGTTCCAGCGGCAATGACTGACCGTCGTTGGCGACCTGCACGATCAGGTACATCATCTGGTTGCGGTTCAGCCCCCCTTCACGGCGCACCACCTTGCCCTCCCAGTGCCCCTCCCGCCCCGCGAAACGGCCGGTAAGGATCACACTGACCGCCTCCAGAGTGCTGTCATCACCAGGCACGATACCCAGCAAGCCCAGCCACTCATCACGGACCGGCAGGCGAATTTCCACCTGATCTTCCTGGTACAGCTGGGCCAGCTTGCTGCCCGCCTGCACATGTTGCCCTGCCATCACCTGTACAGCTTTCAGGCGCCCGCTGATCGGCGCCAGCAATTCGGTCTGTTCCTGGTTACGCTCCGCCTGACGCAGGCTGGCACGGGCGGCACTCAGCCGGCTTAAGGCTTCGTCCAGTTGCGGCTCGAACCGCCCCAGCGCCGATGAGCGCCCGGAAGCCCCGGACACCCGCGCCTTGGCCCGGGTCTGGGCCAGGTGCAGACGCGCCGCATGGACACTGTTCTGACGCGAGGTGACCTCCAGAGCAAAAGGCTCCGGATCCAGCTTGAGCAACACATCGCCTGCAGCCACTCGCCCACCATCGGCAAACGCCGGCGCTACCTCCTGAATTCGCCCGGAGACCTCAAGACTCAACGGCAGGTCGTGGCGCGCCGTGGCCTGGCCCTGACTGAACACCGGAATCACCACATCCCGCCAATCCACGGTGATGGTATTGAGGGCCAACACGCTATCCTTGGCCTTGGCCGGCGGGGGGGCCGGCGGCACCAGATAAAGTGAGAAAACGGCCATCACCATGGCCAGGGTGGCCAGCAACGCCACCAGTGTCCGCAAGCTGAGGGAACGCAAACCGGCAGGCAATTTCATTCAACCACTCCCAGCCAATTAACCCAGCGCTGCAAGCACTGGCGTACCGTGGCTTGCGGCACGCCCAGGGAAGAGTGCACTTTCAGGGACAGGCTCATACAGCCATTTACCACAATCACACCATTCGCGACCGGATGGCTCGGGCTGCCCGGGCCACAGCAGGCAAACACGGTATCTTTGGGCATCCCGGCGGAGGCAAAGTCCATTTCCCACTCACCCAGGCTGGAAAAAGACCCGCAGTGCCGGGTGCCTTTCTGCAAACGCCCACACAACCAGTTCACCCCCCGCTGGCCAATCAAGCGGCCAATACGTGCCAGGTGCCAATACCGCCAGTGCACATTGGCCTTGAGGTAGCCGCGCACGGAGCGGTCCAGCCTGGCGGCCTTGTCCTCATGGTCCACAGTGAGATAGAACGCGCTGGACAGGTTCATGTCCTCACGCAACATGGGCACCACACCGCGCATGTTCACCGGAAAGCACCAGCTACCGGCAATGCCGTGCAACATCAGGGTGTCACAGACCGCCCGGTGCAATGCCAGCAACAGCAGGCTGTTCACGGATACCTTGTGCTGGTGGGCTCGCTGATACAGCGCGCGGGTCTGCGCCGGATTCAACCATTGCACGCAGACCGGGCTGGCTTCGATCGCTTCAGGTTCTGCTTGCCCAGCCAAGTCCCGCCAGCGGCGCCACACCGGTTCCACCGCAGGCAGGTCGTCCGGCAACCGTTGCCAACGCTGCCACCAGCGCGGTGCCTGCTTCTGGCGGCTCAGTGGCATGGCCGGCGGGGTCACCCCGCGTTGTTTCAAGGCCTGGGTAATGCCGCCCACCCCATCATGGTCCCGATGGCGCAAGGCGACGGTGTCGCGTTCACCGCTGTACGGATCGATGAAGATAAATTCTATGCGATCATCAATACCCAGCCCGGCTCGGGCGCGGTACCACATGCCGATATAATCCACCGGCGGCCGGGACGACAATGCTCTGGCTGGCAAGGTATTCACAGGCGCGCCACTTCCACATAGGGCAGGCGGTCATCCAGTTGCGCCCGGGGGTCACCGTCGTAGCTCACCAGAAAGTGATCACTCAATAACAGACGGCGGCGGTAGCGTGCCGGCACACGTGCCAGAGGATCCTGGGCAAAGAAACCACACACCAGGGCATCATATCGACCATGAAAACGGTCCACGGCGTGATCCAGCAACAGACGCAGCAACTCGGGCTGGTTATCTTCCACCACCACACTGTGCAAGGTGAGATAGGACAAGATGCCACCGGGCGCAGGCAGCTTCATGCCACCGCGTAAAACGCTATGGGTATTGTAGAGGTGGCGCAAAACCCGCAGACCCCGTGCATAACCCAAGACGCGCGTCTGCTTTATGCCCTGCTGATCCCAGAATCCCAGCAACCCCTTCAGCTGCCCATTGACCCACAGCCCAAGAAAGCTCTCCGGGTTCAGTCCGTAGCAATAAGCGTCACCGCGTACCCGGCAAACATCCCAGTAGGGAAAGAACTGCTTGCTGGCCCCTTCCCGTTGCAGCAACGCTGCCATGGCAGGCAGGTTGGCTTCACCGGTTTGCCGAATTTGCACATCTTTTGGCAACCGCTGATGGCGCGCCCGGGTATACACCAGGCTGGTCTCGATAGTGCCATGGGGGTAATAGGTGGGCAGCCCGGCACGGCCACTGGCCACGGACCCCAGTGAGGCCTCGTTGTCGCGCAGCACCGTGGTCTGCATCCACTCCCCCTCAGACAACTGCTTGCGCAACTGGCGGAACAGGCGGTGCAGAACCAGGCCATTACGAAATTGCGGTGCGATACGTAAATCGTGTGCATAGCGGATCGGTTTGACCTCGCCATTCACCCACAGGTGGCGCCAGCCCACATTGTAGACAGCACCCAGTTCACCGGCGCCCCCCTTGGGCTCAGCCACCCACACGTCTGGCTGTTCGCAGGTCACCTGAGCGCCCCGGAAGTAATCCGGGTTCCGCTCAAAATTCAGGGTCACTGCACCGTGTTGTGGCGTCCCCTGCAACAGCGCCAGGATGGCTCCGTTATCCTGGTCACAGGCAGGCCGTATGCGATAACTCATACCGGCACCCCGCAATCTTGCGCTTGTGCCGTACGCGCTTCCAGCCAGGTTGGTAGCGCCCCTGCCCAATACTGCAGGGACTCCATTTTGATATTGCCTTCGATCATGCCGCGTTGACGGCAGTGCTGCAGATAACGCTCACGCATGCCCGGATGGATAACGCAGCGCAAAGGGGCCAGCTGCCCCAGGTTGCGTGCCAACTGGTAATGAAAATGCAGCTGCAACGCTGACTCCATCTGCACCGCTATGTGCTGCGCTACGGCCAGGTTTTCCCCTTCCAGTAACAGCACATAACCAGGTAAACCCTGCGCGGATTGATCCACCGCCACCGTGCATACCGGTAGTAATTCCTCCGGCAACGCCAGGGCCGCCATGGCACCATCCACAGCCGCCGCCGTCATTTTTTCGCCAACCAGATCAGTGGTTCCTGCTCGACCAAGGAAACGCAGGCTGGGAATACCGCCGACAAAATCATCCACTTCCACCAGATCGTTCAGGCGATAGCGCAATAAGCCACTGCCGGTACTCATCAACGGCATGACCTGCTGCCCGGCCTCCAGTTGCCAGGGAGCGAAAATACGGCCATCGGTGGGATCCTGAAATTCATACACGTGGCTGCGATACGCCAGTGGATAACGGCCCGCATAGGGAATGGTAACTACGCCTTCGGTGGCCCATAGTCCTTTGCCCTGAAACGCGGCCTGGGGAAGTAACGCATGGAGCTCTTTTGCCCACGGCGTGGAGGCCGCCGTATCCCAGGCACTCACCAGCGCCAGTTTCGGCCACAGCGCCATCAGAAAATCCGCGTTTAAGCGGCCGTCCCACTCACGCAGCAAGGCTGCCGCTTGCGGAGACCAGGGGCAGGAGTCCACGGCACCACCAAGCATGCGGTTTCCCCAGCGCCCGGTGTTGAGTACCTCTGCAAGTTCCTCTCGCCACTGCGCTATGGCACGCAACATCCCCAGCCCGAAAGTAGGACTCCAGATCGAAAGCATGGATAAAGACGGGTCGCTAACCAGATACGCAAGGGTGGCAAACAGGGAATCATCAGAGGTTCTCGCCAACGCCACATCCTGCGGCACACACTGGGTTGCCCCGGCCAGCAGGCGCTTGCCCATGGACATCAACTGGATGTCGTCATTCACGTCCTCACGCATATTGTCGCGCAGCGAGGTGGGCACCCAGGACATGGACCAGTAATGACGCCCTTGAACCAGTCGGGGGTACTGCCGGTACAAATCCACAATCCAGGGGCTGATGGCCGCATCCAGTTCACCGAGAAACTGGCGGGTATAGGGAATCCATTTAATCGCGGACGTGGAGCCACTGGTTGGCTGGCAGCGAACCAAAGGGGAATCGATCAACTGGCAATCACCTTGCTCCCGCGACAAGGTGATTGCGTCGGCCCATTGCTCATAATCCGTAACCGGCTGCCGGTCAGCGAAGGTTTCCCATGACCAATCTGCCTGAATGGCGTTGCTACGCCCCAGCGGGCTGGCCGCCACCCGCTTGAGCAGCGCGGCCTGTTTCTGCCGCTGTACCGATTCCAGCCGCTCTCGGCCAGCCGCAAAACGACGCTCACCTGGCCAGGCGGCCAGCTTCAGAAGACGATGTCCAAACATGATTTTTCCCGGCTTATTCGCAGGCCACAGTTGCCACTGCAGGCTTGGTTTTACGGCGCTGTTTTTGCCATAGCTGGAAGGGGTAGCTAACCAGGAGCTTCAGATTAACCTGCCCAATACAGGGCAATTCCGTACCGCGCTGCCAGGAAGGATTCCGCTTTTCAAAAAACTGGATTTTTGCATTGCCCAAACGCATCTCATCAGAAATTCCCGCCACATCGGATTTCAGGTGCGTATAGCCTTCACCAAAATCAAGAAGGCGGCGTTTATTGCAATAGTAATCAGCGAATAGCGATTGGCAGTACGCATCAACCAAGGGGGCGAGTCGCTGATTCCTGCCTTCCGGATTGGGATAATAATTATGGAAATTATTTGCCAGCAGCAGGTAAGTTTTATATCCCTTGGAAATCAACAACCAGAACATGGGACGGAACGGGTGACGTATTTTTTCGCGAATCATCCGGAAGAAAAACTTCACCTGGAGGGCTTTACTGCCCCAGTATTGTTCTTCAATGATGGTATCACCACTAAATACCCCTTTTACCCTGCGCCCCTCCACATTCATGTCGAGAACCTTCAGGGTAGAAAAACCAACCACGCGCTTGGTTTTTCTCTCTTCCACTAAAAAAACGCCACTCTTTTCCACCATGTCCTGGCAAAAAATATCCAAACTTATATTTTCGTAGTAGCCAGAATAAATCTCATACATTCTTCGCATTATGGGTACCGATACCTTGGACAAAGGTAGATATCGGGCTTTCAGGCTAGATGCATTTTCCCGTTGCATTTTCCCGCTCCATGTTTATTTTTATGCGTTAAAAAGCGGTGCTCATGATCTACATGGACCGTGATTTACTTAATAGTCAAAGCGGCCATTTTTTTGTTAAAAATGGCAACACTGGTTTAAGCCAGCAACAATAACGCGCTCTATGAGATGCGCATCACAACTAAAATAACAACAATGTCAGGCCACATGGCCAAGGCAGAAAAATGAAAAATAATGGGATGGCACTGGACGTTCCGCTAATTTCTATCCGCTATGCCCGCCGTTTCTTACGGTTCACACAAAAACATGGATTAAGTGGAACTACCGTACTCAAAGAAGCCAACATCGACCCCGCTTTATTGAATAACCCTGATGCTTACCTGACCATGAGACAGCTACTCGCCATGCTGCGTCATGCTGACTCTCTTCTCAAAGACGACACCGCCTCATTTCGCTTCGGTCAGGAGCTGGATTTACAGGGCCATGGTCTGTTGGGTTTTGCTCTGCTTCGCCAACAGGATTATCGCAAGCTGGTCAACATGGTGGTGCAATATCTGCGCGTTTCATTACCCATCATGGATATGGAGATCCACTGCACCGGCGAAGACATTTCCATCCGCCTGCATGACAGCTGGGATCTCGGTGAGCTAAGGCCCTTTGTTACCAACATCTACATGGGCAGCATTCATGCATTGGCATCGCTTGTCTGTCGCCACTTTACCTTTGAATACGACTTCCCCTGCTCGGCCAAGGCCTCCAGTTTTCAACACCTGGGCGAAGGCATCGAAATGAAATTCAACTGCGATCACAACCGCGTTCTGCTTCCGCTATCCGGCCGGCAAGTTCGTGATGATGACGCCTCAGTGGCCAACTATCTGGCCACTGCCCGCTCCCAGGAGCAGGCCCAGGGCGATGAAAGCCTCAAGGTAGTTATTCAGGTACGCCATGAAATCCGCAACGCTCCCGGGCGTGACAGCACCCTGGAACGGGTAGCAGCCCGGCTGGGGATGAGCCCTCGCTCTGTACGCCGCCACTTAAGCTTGTCCGGGTTTGCTTTCAGTGGGCTTCGCAACGAAATTCGTGAAATGTTTGCCACCCGCTATCTGGTAGATACCGATATGGCACTGGAAAAAATTGCCGATTATCTGGGCTACAGCGACCAGGCCAGTTTCAGCAAGGCATACCGGGGCTGGACCGGGCACACCCCTGGAGAGGTCCGCCGCAAAGCAAAAATCCCCCCTCCTTCCTGGGACAGCACCGAAGATGCACACCAGAACAGATGATGCCCATGCGCCCGACAGCGGGACACCGGCTACGCCGGGCCATTGACTTAATATCCCGCATTCCTGACGCTTGGTGTTTTTGCTTTCCCCGATTCTGGCACTAGTATCGGGAAACGCTCCCGGCGTCAGCCAAAATACTAGCAATAACAATCAGGAAGAGACTGATGAAGAAGCTGTTCACCGCCGTTGTCACGGCCTGTGCGCTCACTGCCTCCCTCTCCGTGCAGGCAGAGACCATCAAACGCAAAATCTGTGTATTCGACATTGTCGGCAACGTGGGCCCGGTCATGGGTGCCATGAAAGACTGGAAAGCCGCCGCACTGGACTGGGGCCTGGAAACCGAGCTGGTCCCCTACACTAACGAAGCCATTGCGGCAGAAGATTTGAAAGCCGGGGTTTGTGACGCCTCCCTGATTACCGGCATCCGCGGCCGGGCGTTCAACAAATACGCCGGTACTGTCGACTCCATTGGTGCCATCCCTACCATGGACCACATGAAGGTGGTGCTGCAGGTGCTGGCCCACCCCCAGAGCGCAGACAAACTGTCCCAGGGCTCCTACCAGATCATGGGGATTGCACCCGCCGGGGCAGCCTATATTTTCGTCAACGACCGCCAGGTGAACTCCCTGGCCAAAGCGGCCGGCAAGAAAGTGGCGGTACTGGAATACGATGAGACCCAGGCCAAACTGGTTTCCCAGGTCGGCGCCACACCGGTTGCCTCAGACATCACCAACTTCTCCACCAAGTTCAACAACGGGGTGGTGGACGTGATCGCTGCGCCGCTGGTCGCCTACAACGCGCTGGAACTCTACAAGGGCCTGAGCCCGGACGGTGGCATCATCAACTACCCGCTGGCCCAGCTGACCATTCAGCTGATCGCCAAGAAAGATAAATTCCCGGCGGAAATGGCGCAAAAGTCGCGGGAGTATTTCTACAACAACCTGCACCGCATCACCGACCAACTGGATAAAGAAGCCCAACACGTGGACAAACACTGGTGGGTAGAAATTCCCGATGCAGACAAGGCTGAGTACGAAGTGATGATGCAGGAAGCACGCAACCAGCTTCGTGACGAAGGCTACTACGACCCGGATATGCTCGGCTTGCTGCGCAAGGTTCGCTGCAAGATGGCACCGGCACGGGCGGAGTGTACCTAACAGCCGGGAGCTTCTAGCTACGAGCTTTAACGCGATTGAGCTTGTTTCCGCAGGAAAGCAAAGAGGCCGCGCCCAAACTTATTGGGCGCGGCCTCTTGCGTTTCGGGACCAAAAATCTTTACCGTTTTGAAGCTAGCAGCTCGTAGCTAGAAGCTCGTAACTAATAATTCAAAGCCCCATCTGCTTGGCGATCACTTCGTTCATGATTTCGTGGGTGCCACCGCCAATGGACAGAATCCGGTTGTCGCGAAACAAACGCTCCACCACCGTGCCACGCATGTAACCGCTGCCGCCGAAGAGTTGTACGGCGTCATAGGTCACTCTGTCTGCGCAGCGTGTTGCCACATTCTTCGCCATGGACACATCCAGCACACAGTTTTCACCGGCCGCGATCCGGGCCGCCACCCGGTAGGTAAATTCAGTGCTGGCTTTCACATCCGTGGCCATTTCCGCCAGCTTGTGGCGAGTCACCTGAAAGCCGGCAAGGGGACGACCAAAGGCTTCCCGCTCCTTCACATACTTCATGGCTTCATCCAGCGCCAATTGAGCCGTGCTGTTTGCCGTCACCGCCAGAATCAAACGTTCCATCTGGAAATTGCTCATGATGCAATAAAAGCCACCATTTTCCGGGCCGATCAAGTTCTCCGCTGGCACCCGGCAATCTTCGAAAAACAGCTCGGCCGTGTCAGAGGCCCACCAACCCATTTTTTTCAGCTTGCGCCCCACCGTAAAGCCCGGCGTGCCTTTCTCGATCAGCAACAGGCTGATGCCGCCGTATCCCTTGTCGCCGGTACGGACCGCCACGGTGTAATAATCCGCTCGCACACCACTGGTGATAAAAGTCTTGGCGCCGTTCACCACATAGTGATCGCCATCTCGCACGGCACGGGTTTGCAGGTTCGCCACATCAGAACCACCATTGGGCTCGGTGATGGCCAGGGCGGAGATTTTGTCGCCATTAATCACCTCGGGAATAACCCGTTGCTTCATGGCATCACTGCCCCATTTCCAGACCGGTGGCAGCCCGATATCCAGCGATCCCAGGCTTGCGCAAAGTCCGCCCGATGAGCAACGCACCAATTCTTCGCAGGCGGCGATTTTCATGAAGACGTCTTCGCCCGTCCCACCAAACTCCTCCGGCGCATTGATACCCAGAATGCCCGCATTCGCTGCCGTCTTGTACAACTCCCGGGGGAATTCCCCTGCTTCTTCCCAGTCATCCACCTCCGGGAGGATTTCCCGCTCAACGAATTTGCGGACGGTATCTCGCACCATCTGGTGGGTTTCATTGAAATAGTTCAGGGCGCTCACTGGACCTCCTTGGATTATTGGATTGCGCACAACCTAGCGCTTGCTTGGTCCAACCATAACAGAAAGCCGCCAAGGGAAACCAGACGAAACCGCGGCTTGTGTTTACGGGTAGAAAAGGAGATTTACGCTTTCGATAGCCCCCAAGGAAGGGGCCCTTTATCAGGCGTCAAAGGGCCTGCGACCTCTCAGCGCCTGGGCCAGGGTAGCGCCATCAACGAATTCAAGCTCACCGCCCATGGGCACCCCCTGGGCGATGCGGCTGACACCCACTCCCGCGTCCTGGGCCAGGTCCAGTACATAATGGGCTGTGGCTTCGCCTTCCACAGTCGTGCCAGTAGCCAGAATCAACTCGCTGATCTGCCCTTCATTAAGACGTTGTTCAAGCACATCCAGCCCCAACTCACGGGGGCCCACACCGTCCAGCGGCGAGAGTTCCCCCATCAACACGAAGTACTGGCCCCGGTATTCGCCGGACTGCTCAAATGCCAGCACATCCCCGGGGGTGGCAACGATGCAGACCAGCGAGGCATCGCGACGCGGATCATCGCAGACAGGGCAAAGTTCTGCTTCAGCATAGTTCCGGCAACGCTGACAATGCTGCACGCCGTCCATGGCCGCGTGCAGTGCATCGCCTAACCGGCGCCCGGATTCACGCCCCCGGTCCAGCAACGCATAGGCCATGCGTTGAGCGGAGCGCGGGCCAACCCCGGGCAGGCAAGTAAAGGCGTTGATAAGCTGGTCGACCAGCGGCGCGTGTTTCACAATCTCGGCGTCTCGTCGGTGAGCTTACGGTTTGAAGCCAGGCGGGAAGGGAAAGCCACCCGCCATGTTCTGCATGTTGTCCTGCTGCTGTTTTTCCACCCGGCGTACCGCATCATTCACCGCGGCGGCAAGCAGGTCTTCCAGCAATTCCTTGTCTTCGCTCATCAGGCTGTTATCAATATCCACGCCTTTCACATCGTGCCGACCGTTCATGGTGACTTTCACCAGGCCCGCACCGGACTCGCCCACCACTTCACTGTTGGCGGCCTCGTCCTGCATTTTCTTCATCTTCTCCTGCATTGCCTGAGCCTGCTGCATGAGATTGTTAATATCGAAATCCATGGTTTGCTCCAAATTAACGCATGACGCATGACGCATGACGCATGACGCATGACGCATGACGCATGACGCATGACGCATGACGCATGACGCATGACGCATGACGCATGACGCATGATCAGTCTAAAAGCATCGCTGCCGCGTCAAGCCTGTTGCGCTCTTTGCTTGTGATTTTGATTGTAGCGTCCGGCGTCATGCATCTCGCTTCCAGCGTACTTATTCCACTGTCTCTTTCGGGGTGACGCTTTCTTCGTCCAATCGTCCCGCAAAGGTTGTGACCAACTGCTGCACCACCGGGTCGGCGTGCAGGGTATCCTTCGCCTGGGCCAGCAATTCCTGCCGGCGCGCTTCGGCCATTACCTCCGGGGTCGCGCCCGGCTGCTGCTCAAATTCCACCTGAACCTGAATGCGTCGCTGGAAGTAATTGCCCAGCGCACCGCTCAATTCCTCCAGCCGCTCCTTGTTGACCAGCACCTGATGCCCGGGGCTGATGCGCAGCGTCCAGACGCTTTCCTCACGGCTGATCAGCACCGCATTGCGGGCGATATTGCGCACCGTGCCATCCACGTCCAGGCGCAACAACAAGGCGGCCCACCAGGTGGCCACTTCCGCCTCACTAGTCGGCTCCGCCAGCGGCGCCAGGTTTTCTGGCTCAGGAGCGGGCTCTGCGTCTGGCCCAGGTTCGCTCTGCGCCGGGGTCGCCACTGGTGAAGCCTCAGCAACAGGCTCTGCCTGGTGCGCTTCCACCTGGGCCAGGGCAGCCGAGGCCGAGGGAGACGCAGAAACCGGCGTCTCATCCCAGGGCGGGGCGTCATCCGCAGACGCAGGTGCCAGCGTCTCTACCGGAGCCGCTTGCTGAGCGGGCGCGGATGTCACCGTGGCAGGAGCCGGCTCGGGGGGCCGAGCAGCAGGTTCTGAATGAGACGCAGCGGCAGGCGGGCTGTTCAGCAGGGCACGCAAATCCGGCTTACCGCCGGGCTCTGCCGACGGCGCTGCCGCTTCAGGCTTTTTTGCGGCGGGGCTGTCCCCCTGCACCAGCACGCCCTTGGGCGTAAACAGCACCATGCGCAACAACAACATCTCCAGTGCGGCGCGGCTATCGGGGGCATCCTGCAAATCACGACGGCCCCGCAGGGCCACGTCGTAATACAGTTGAATCTGTTCCGCAGTGAGTGCAGCCGCCAGCTGTTGCTGGGTCTCGTCATAGCTGCCGGGCACCGCCTGGCACACCGCCAGCTGGTGAAGCTGGCTGATCAGTTCATCCAGCAAGGCCAGCTCGCCGGGGCAATGCTCGCTGACCGTCGCCAACGCCTGCAGCACACCACCGGGCTCCTGCTCCGCCAGCGCCACCAGCAGCGTCAGGACGTGGTTGCGGTCCACCGTACCCAGCATGGCGTTCACCGCCTCACTGCTGAGTTGCTCACTGCCGAAAGCGATCGCCTGATCCGTCAGGCTCAACGCATCGCGCATGGAACCCTGAGCCGCTTTACCCAACGACAGCAGCGCCGGCTCTTCGTAGCGAATCATTTCCTTGTCGAGCAAGGCTTTCAGATGCCCGGCAATCTGCTCGGCCGGCAACGCCTTGAGGCTGAACTGCAAACAGCGGGACAGCACGGTCACCGGCAGTTTCTGCGGATCAGTGGTAGCCAGCAGGAATTTCACATGGGGAGGCGGTTCTTCCAGGGTTTTCAGCAACGCATTGAACGAATGCGCCGAGAGCATGTGCACCTCATCGATCAGGTACACCTTGTAGCGGCCCCGGGTCGGTGCGTACTGCACGTTGTCGAGCAATTCGCGAGTGTCTTCCACCTTGGTACGGCTGGCCGCATCCACTTCGATCAGATCCACGAAGCGCCCGTCGGTAATTTCCTGACAGGTAGGGCATACGCCGCAAGGGCGGGCACTGACACCCTGCTCACAGTTCAGGCAGCGGGACAGAATACGGGCAATGGTGGTTTTCCCCACCCCGCGTGTACCGGTGAACAGGTAGGCATGGTGCAGCCGATCCTGATCCAGGGCATGCATCAGGGCCCGTGAAACGTGCTCCTGCCCCACCAGTTCATCAAAGGTACGGGGGCGGTATTTACGGGCAAGGACCTGATAACTCATAGCACTCCAGCGGCAATCATGGCCACCAATACAAAGGGATTGGAATCAGAGCGCTTATGCTATCGAAGTTCCCGGGGGGAGGACAGTGGGAGAAGCGTGTTACGTGAAAGCGAGCGGCATGTAGCGGAGAGATTAGAGCGGTCTTCCCGCCAGCCGCACCCCGGCACACAAGTCCACTGCTACCGTTGCTCCCTTCCGGGCCTGGCGGGGTTCGCAGCTTATCGTTGCGGGGGGACCGACGGGTCGACCATAACGCGTTTCGGGCATGGCAGCCGCGAAACGAGCGCGCATTGTGGCGAATGCCCACGGCTATTGCAAGAGAACAGCGGGGCCTGGGCGTTCATCTGACTAAAGCTTGAGCAGGCTGGCCCTGTCCTGGCCGCAGGACTAGACTCGAAGTAGCAAGAGCAGGGTCGCCAGCAAGTCGCAAGCGCCCTGCCCGGCCTATCCGCGGACAGGGAGGCACCATGAACAACAGTCCCGCTATTCGCATTGCCATCAATGGTTTCGGCCGCATCGGCCGCTGCCTCGTTCGGGCCCTTAGTGAACACCCGGCACGGGAGCGTTTTGAACTGGTCGCCATCAATGACCTGGCCGATTTCAATGTGCTTGCCCACCTGCTTGCCTTCGACACCACCCACGGCCGCTGGCCCTATTCCGTGCATTATGACGGCGACGCCATGGAGATTGATGGCCGCCGGGTCCCCTGCTACGCCACCACCGATCTGGACCAGTTACCCTGGGGCGAGCACTCGGTGGATCTGGTGCTGGAGTGCAGTGGTCGCTACAAGCAGCACGCACAGCTCCAGGGCCATCTGGACGCTGGCGCCCGCCGCGTGCTGGTGAGCTACCCGGTGGACGATGCCGACGCCATGGTGGTTTACGGGGTTAACCACGGCCTGCTTGATGATAGCCAGCAGATCGTTTCCAACGCTTCCTGCACCACCAACTGCCTGGCGCCATTGGTGGATGTGCTCGACCGAGCTTTCACCGTGAAACAGGGGCTGATGACCACCATCCACAGCTACACCAATGACCAGAACCTGGTGGACAAGGCCCACGGGGATTTACTGCGGGCGCGGGCAGCGGCGGTGAACATGATCCCCACCGGTACCGGGGCCGCCAGGGCGGTGGGCAAAGTGCTGCCGCATCTGGCCGGGCGACTGGACGGCATGGCGGTACGCGTGCCCACGCTGAATGTGTCGCTGGTAGATGTGACGCTACTGCTGGAACAGCCCGTCACGGTGGAGGATATCCATGAGAGCCTAAGCAATGCCGCCCATGGGGGGTTGCAGGGGGTATTGGCGATGAACCATCTGGCGCTGGTTTCCAGCGACTTCAATCATCTGCCCTATTCCTGTGTGGTGGACACCAACCACACACGGCTACTGGGGCCCCAGTTGAAACTGCTGGCCTGGTACGACAACGAATGGGGGTTCAGCCACCGCATGCTGGACGTGGCGGGGTATTGGATGGATAAAGTTGACGCCTGACGCCTGACGCCTGACGCCTGACGCCTGACGCCTGACGCCTGACGCCTGACGCCTGACGCCTGACGCCTGACGCCTGACGCCTGACGCCAATCAGTATAAGGATCACTTGTCGCGTCAAGCAGCCTGGCGGTGATTTCTTTGTCCGGCGTCCTGCATCTGGCCTCCGGCGTTCACTCAATCAAACGGACTGAAGTGCTCTTCCCGGCCGGCTTCTTCCGCCTCATGGCGATGACCATGCATGACCTTTTCCACCTTGGTGGCCTGCAGATCGTCATCGGCATCCACCATCATCAGGTAATCACCCTGCTCTACCCGGTCGATATACGGAGACAGGTGATGGTTGGTAGACGAGACGCCGCGCAAGCCACCCAGCCAGGCGCCAAAACAGGTACCAAACAGGGTCGCTCCGATAATGGCGCCACTCTCCAGATTGGCTCCCCAGGGATCAAGCCCTGCCAGCAAGAAGCCGCCGAACAAACCAGCCGCCATGCCAATAAGCGCACCGAGAAATCCCGAATGCATGATGTCGGTTTCTTCCCACGGGGTGGTGCCGTGTACATGAGCCTGGGCGATGGCCATGGTGTCGGTGCCCATGACATGCAGGCGGTTTTCACCGATCCCTGCCTGACGCAGTTCACCGGTAATGCCCTGAACAGACGCGAGTGATTTGGTGAAATAGTAGAGTCGTTTCATTGCTGCCTCTCCCTGTGGCGAACAAATGGCGAACAATCCACCGTTTTGTGCGCGTAGTGTGAAATACGCAAACCGAACTGTGCGCCAGTCTTCCTGACCGACAGTGTTTCCGAATGCTGCTCACTGTCGTGATCAGATCCTTTTGCGATAACCACACCACCCGGTTGTTCCATCCGGTTATTGGTGCAGCTTTTGCCTTTATCTACTCCCGAAACTAACAAAAAGGGGCCATTACGGCCCCTTTACTGTGTCACAAAAACCGCGTCACAGAATGTGAGCGATTAATTACTTTTTGTAGGTGTCGGCGCACCGTCAACCGGGATCACACGGGGCTTTTTCTCTTCCGGCACCACTCGGGTCAACGTCACGGTAAGCAGGCCATCCTCCAGCCCTGCCGCCTCCACTTCCACGTGGTCGGCCAGCTTGAAAGTTCGCTCGAAAGCCCGGCGGGCAATACCGCGGTGTAGCCAGGTACGCTCGCTGTCCTGTTCCGTCTTCAGGTTACCGCGAATGCGCAGTTCATTTTCCTGCACGGTGATATCCAGGTCGCTGCGCGCAAAGCCGGCCATGGCCATCACAATACGGTAGCGGCCATCACTTTCGCGGATGATGTCGTAAGGGGGGTAGCCATTGGACTGGTCAGCACGCAGTGCCGCGTCCAGCAGCTCATCGAAACGGTCAAAGCCCACAGAATGGCGAAACAACGGGGCGAGGGAAAATCCGGTATTCATCACACTATCCTCATTCCAATCTCACCAGCAGACCCCGCAGGCGTCCGCTGGAAAACGGTTTAAAAATGGTTGATGTGACACGGAGCCGCCGGCAGTCCTCAAGACTGTCTGCATTGCTCCAACCGGCCAGTTGTCACTGGATAAGAAAATGGGGGCCTGCAAATCACTTTCAAGGGGCAGGAAGAATTTTTACCGTGACGGTCTGGGGTGAAAGCGTGAAACCGTCAGGCGCACCGGTGGCTACGGTGGTTGCGGTCACGGAAATGGCCGTACCTTTTCCCTGAAACAAAATTGGTACTCGCACACAGACCCGCTCACCCGCCGTGACGGACCAGGCAGGGCTTTTGCCGCTCTGCCATTGCTCGCTGTTGCCGGAACAATGGCGATCCATCAGCAAACTGCGCACCGCCGGGTGAGCGCTGGCGAACTGCACCTGCCCGGTAAGGCTGGCACGATATTCAAACCGCAGTACCGCGGTGCTGCCGGCTTCCAGATGCTGATTGTCGGGGCCCTGCCAGAGCGGATCAGACACCAGCCCCAGTGACAACGGCCCGGAATGTTGATCCGGCAGCGCCCGCAAGTCCCAGCGCAGCGTCTCACCTTGTTGCTTACCGGCCTGACCGTTGAGTCCCGGCAATTGCGGCACGTGCCAGCGTTCAGGCAGAGTCAGAGTCAGGGCCAGGGGCTGCCCCTGACTGTGAGCTTCGGAAAGCCGGAACTGGAAGTGGCCGCCTTTCGCCGTGGTGACCCTGTCGGGTTCACGGCTCGCACCTGCCAAACTCACAGTCCAACCCGACAAACGACGCTCCCCTGGATCGGGCTGACCGTTAAACGCCAGAGCGGGCTCCCCGGCGCCGTTGTCGTCGAACAGCTGCCCGGTAATCCAGTGGCCCGCCGGCCGACAACGATAGCCGGCTGCGACACCGGCAACCGGTAACGGGCGAAAAGCCGGCATGACGCCATCCCGGGCGGCCAGCTGCTGGCCTGCCCCGCCAGCGCCCCCGGCACCGCCACCCGCGCCACCGGTTTGCTCAATGCTTGCCGATACCGTCGTTGCAGCAGGTGCATCCAGCCAGAGCGTCCCACCGGCACCACCACCGCCGCCAATGGTCTCCGCCCGGCCTGCGCCCGTGATCCCGCGACCAGGCAAACCACGCAGATCCAACAGGCCATCGCCCACAAGCCGTGCAGTCCGAATCACCAGCAGGCCGCCACCCTGCCCCCCGTTTCCTCCCTCACCGCTGCGCCGGGCAGCCGCCCCACCGCCGCCGCCCAGTATCCAGCCTGCCACCGCCGGGTGGCCGCCCTCGCCGCCACCCTGCTCCGGCGCCCCCGCTTCACCGGCGCCACCATTACCGCCACCACCGCCGTTACCCAACTGCCGGTGCACCAGATCCAGCCCATTCCCCCCGCCACCGGCATTGGCAGGCGCGCCCCTGGCCATATCACCCTGGGGGTAGCCCGTTGTCGCAGCGGGCAATAGCAGTAAAGGGGTGCCTGCCAAGCCCTCGCCCTTGCTGCCATGGTGGCCATACCCCACCGCCTGATCGTCCACGCTGGGCGTGCTGTAGCGCCAGTCATCCGGCCGCCCCAGCGCCCCCTGCAATGACACCGCTGGCGCCCCGCGGAAACCCGTGCCGCGCACCGACAGGGTGTGGCCATTGAGATCCAGCTGGCGGCGCACATCCACTGCCAACACCCCGCCGGTGACGCCATTCCAGGGCAATGCAGCCACATCCTGCTCCAGACCCAGGCTATCGAATTGCGGCACCCGCACCAGCTGCCAGCGCCGACGACCCTGTTCGTGGTTAGCCGGGGCATTCTCATAATGGTGGTACAGCCCGCCCCCCGGACCCGCGCCGAGAATACGCACCTGGTCGCCGTCCACCCGTTCGATACGCACCCATTCCTGCGCCCACGAGGCAGGCGCATCGGTACGTATCTGGCCGTAGGCGGCGGAGTTGGATGTGTTGATAGGGGCGCCCTGAACCTGCATTAACAGGGCAAGATCGCCGGGCTGCAGCCCTGCCCGGCCACGGGAATGAGACAACGTCAGAGTGCGGGTGCCCGGGGGCCACGCCTGGTTGTCCGGGCCGGAGAAATAACCATTGATGGTGCTGCCAACCGGCATGACTCCATCACGGCCCGGTTCGGCACATAGCGCCGCCGCTACCGGGTGCGGCAGCAGCAAGCAGCCCAGTATCAGCGCGGCGGATCGAGCCAGTCGGCGGTAGTGTTGTTGCAACGGAACCATCCGGCAATACTGTAGCGTTCCCGGGTAGCTGCCAAGACTTCATGGGGAATTTTCTCGCTGAGGAACGCCACCAGCGTGCCCGCACGGGGCTCCACCTCAGTGGCCACACGGGTCGCATCCGCCTCCGGCCAGATGCGCAGGCGCCCGCCCCATTCACTTTGCCAGCCTTCGTTGAGATAGAGCACCACGGACAACAACCGACCGTTGTTGCCATTAAACGCATCCACATGGCGCTGGTAGAAATCCCCCGGCCCGTAAATGGCAAAGTGGGATTCCAGCTCGAACAACCCCATGAACAGCTCGCGATTGACCGCCAGCCGCAGGTTTTCCAGCCCTTCAAACAACTGACACTGAGCCAGCGAGTCACCTTTTAGCCAACAGGTGCGATCGCTGCGAACGCGGGTATCCTTCTGGTGTTCCTGCCGACGACCAATGCCGGCAAGACGAAACTCACCATGCTGGTCCTTGTAACACGCCTCCTCGCGCAAGGCCCGCACCAGCGCCACCGGGAAATACCCGGGCGCCACCGCGAAACCCTGCCGGGCCAGCCCATCAATCAGGCCATCAAGTGGGCTGCCGCCCACCCCGCCCAACAGATCCGCATTATCATGCACTGGCCGTGCCCTCTCGTTGTTAGTGCAACGCCCCACTGGCGTCAGAATCAAAGTCGTCCGGCCATAGCAGCCAGCCTTCTTCCTGGCATTCATCCAGCAATTGCGAGGTAGCATCAACGGTTGCCTGCACAAAATAGATGAACTGCTCAAAGCTCACCCCCTTGCGGCCCAGCAACAGGTCACACACCACCAGGCGAGGCAGGGAGTCATCGTTCACATCCAGAAACAGCTTCACGGACGGGTACGCCATATTCAGCCGGCTCAGTTCCGCCTGTACCGCAAACAGGGTCGCCGGGCGCACTTCCAGCTCACTGGTCAGCAGGATGCCGTCTTCTTCCACGAACAACCGCGCATCCACCACCCCTTCACGGCCCTGTAATTCAGACAGGTGCAGTGCATGACAATGTTCACAGATGTAGTGCTGGATATTGGCTTGCTGCAACCAGCGTTTCACCTGATCCGCATCCGCGTTGACGACGCCTAACATGACATTCTCCTCAGACCCGCTCTAAACGCAGGTTGCTTGCCGGTCGCGAATCATCTGCCATTCGCCCGGAAAAAGAAATAGCCACCCGACCAACACTTTGGGTCATTCATCCCGGAATATCCGCTGGGTAAGATGGGGCTCATGCCTGATTGCCTGAAAGGAATAAAAGAATGACAACTCCCCACGTGGCTTTCCGCTCCAGTGACAGCCTTCACCAGCGTACCGACGGCTTTATTCAACGCATGAAGGGCGGCGCCAAACGCCCGGAACCCAAGGAAATTGAGGCCATCATGGCCCAGTTTATCGAAGAATCGCTGGCCGCATTCATCACCCGTGCCGCACAAGCCGCCGACCTGAGCCCCGGCATGTTCAAAGTGGTCAACATGACCTGCAGCACCATCAGCAAGACCACCCACCTGGTGATCAGCCGTAGTGCAAAAAAAATGGACCTGACGCAAAACAAGGCCGCCGCCGACTATATGGATCAGGTGCGCCACCCTGCCACCGACGGCGACCACTGGTACGTCGCCTTCCCCATTAGCGAGGCGCTCTGCGCCCAATGCAAGGACGTAACCCGGCTGTGCCAGGAGGGGGAAGAGGACAAGGCCCGTCGCGAACTGACCGCCTACTTGCTCACCCTCACCGATGAAGCCATCGACTGGTACTTCGAAAAGCCCATGGCGCTGCTCGGCTTCGGCCCGGTGCTGCGCAAAGTCGCCAGCGTGGGCGTGGAAACCACCCGTAAAGCCAGCCGCAGCCTGATCAATAACCTGATCCCCAAGCTGGGTCCGGAGCAGCTGCTCGCCTCAGCGCAATATCAGGAGAGCATGCTGCTCTCCTTTCCCCCTCGCACCCGCCAAGACAACCCCCGCTGACGTTGCACTGACATCAAAGTGCAACGTCGCTTTCCTTTATCCGCTACACGGCCTACACACTGCATCTCTTTTGATAACAAATACTTACACTTGCCGAACCCTGTAGGCTAACTTCACCAAGTTTTTACAAAACTACTTATTCAACGGATTGCGCAGCAACTACACAGCTCTCTACTATCAAATTGGTATTACATCACAAAAAAACGAGGAGTGAGCCGTGTCTTTGCGCCATGCCATACTTGTCCTGCTACAAGACCAGGAAGCCAGCGGTTACGACCTCGCTCGCGAATTTGCCAACAGTATCGGGCTGGTATGGAACGCCACCCACCAGCAGATCTATCTGGAGCTGGGGAAGCTCAACGACCAGAGCATGGTGAAATATCGCCATATCCCCCAGGACGGCAAACCGGACAAAAAACTGTACCGGATCACGGATGAAGGACGCGACGAGTTAATTCGCTGGCTTCGCAAGCCAGCCGCACCACCACGCATCCGCGATGCGTTCATGGTCAAGATTGCCGGCGGCGATCTGTCCGACAGTGCGTCCATACTCCGGGAGCTGGACGACCAGACCGACCTGCGCCGTGAACGGCTAAACACCTTCGAGTCACTGGCCAGCAAACTGGATGACACCAGCCGGGACCGGGACCTGTTTACCTACCTGACCCTGCGCCGGGGCATCCTCGACCAGCAAGCCTGGTTGCACTGGGCTGACGAGGTCCGCAGTGCCCTGAAAAAACGTGAAGAGCAGCCAGTATCGGTGCCTACATCGGTGTAATGACTCACAACGCAACAGACACCCTGCTCCGTCAGCTTGGCTGGCTGGTTCAGGCTCCCGCCCTGTTGCCCTGCTCGCCCTTCCACGATGCCGGACATCTGCTGCAGCGAGAGCTGCAAGCCGATCCGGCATTACTGCATAACGCCGCCACCCAATTACAGGCCCACCCCAGCCCGCGCCGTCTGGGGCTGATCTTCGAGCAGTGGGTCGCTGCCCTGGTTGATGCAAGCCAGGGCCTGGAGCGCATTGCCAGTAACCTGCCTATTCGCGAACAAGGCCGCACCCTGGGGGAACTGGACATGCTGGTGCGTGACCTTCGCAGCGGCGAGCTTTGGCACTGGGAGCTGGCACTCAAATTCTATCTGGCCACCGCCGAGCAGTGGTACGGCCCCAATCGCCACGACACCCTGGCCCGCAAGGCACACCACCTTTACCAGCAGCAATTACCACGTTCCCGATCCGACATGGCCCGCGCCCAACTGGCCGAACAGGGCTGGGAGGTGCACGGGCAGGCCCTGCTGACCCGCGGCAGACTCTTCTATCATCGCGCTATCCCACCCTCCGGTGTGAAACCAAACCCCGGACACGAACGTGGCTGGTGGCGCGCCACCGACGAGCTGGATGACGGACTCTGGTCAATCATTGAGCGGCCGTGCTGGCCCACACCGTTTATGTCAGACAAAGGTACCAATTTCGTTGATCGCGCCACCGTGATTGACTATGTTGAAAGCCATTCACGCGCGCTCATGGTCACGGGCCCTCACCATGACCAACCGGGCTTCATTGTTCCTGTCAGCTGGCCAACCCCATGACATTTCAACAACAACCGCCGGCACTGGTGGACAACCAGGGCCGAGTCGCTTTCGGTGTGTTCCCGGAAACCGTCGCCCACGTTAACGGTCGTGCAGCGGATTACCGCACTCCCATGGGCAAGCCCGCCTCTTCCTTTGCACGGCATTTTCATTACAAGCAGTTCCAGTATTTCGGCATCATCAGTGATCAGCTGCTGGCCGGCTGCGCCTTTGCCCATACCGGCTACCTGGGCATGGCCTTTTTCTACCTGTTTGAACCGCAAACCGGCGCCCTGCACGAATACACCTGGCGCTCCCCCCTGGGCAGGGACCTGCGCATGTCCGCATCACCGCAACAGGGCGAAAGCGTATTCCGGCAAAAAAACGTGGATATTCGACTGGGTTACCAGCAGGACGACCAGGGCGCATTGAGCAAAAGTCTGTCGATCAAGCTGGATGATCTGGCACTGGAAGCCCATATGGACGAGGGCCCCACATACCAGCCCATGTCCCTGTGCACCCGCACCGGTATTAATGGCTGGGTCTATGCCAACAAGGTAGCCGGCAAAGCCGTCACCGGCTCATTACAACGTCAGGGCAAACACACCGACCTGAGCGCCATCGACGCCAACGGCCACCATGATTTTTCCGCCGGCTATATGCGCCGTGAAACGTTCTGGAACTGGGCCTGCCTGTCTACCCGGGTTGGTGATACCCGCATCGGGCTCAACCTGTCCTGTGGTGTCAATGAGACAACCTTTTCCGAAAACTGCCTGTGGATCGATGATGTCATGGTCCCCACCGGCGGAGTGATATTTGATTACAACCGTAACGAGCTGATGCAACCCTGGACAATCCGCAGCCTGTGCGGCCGGGTACACCTTCAGTTCACCCCCAATGGAAACCACAAAGAGCGCCTCAACCTGGGGCTTTTTGCCAGCAATTTCAATCAGCTGTTTGGTCACTTCGATGGCGAGCTCCGCCTGGATGACGGGCGCCGCCTGCCAATCGAACGCCACTACGGTTTTGTCGAGGAGCAGTACGCAAAATGGTAGATCAACAACGCGATGCCAGCGAGGAGACCCTCCAGCCGTCCGCACCGGAAAAATTCAACGAAAAAATCCGCCGAGGTTACTTCTGGGTGGTTCAATACTGGCGCGAACTGTTCAACTTCAAGTTCGACAAATACATGATTATTCAGGTCATGCCGGGGGTCTACGGCATTGCCCTGACCGCCATCGCCATGGGCTTGCTGTACCTTTGCGTAGAAGCCTTTATGGCATCCACCTGGCGCGGCATTTTTTACTTTTTCTTTGCCGCGCCGCTCACGTTTCTGGTGGCGGCATCGGTGTTGCGGGCACTACTGGAGTTCTACATGGTGGTGTTCAAGATTTCCGAGCATGTGGACGAGCTGGTGGGCTTGCGTGACACGGTGGATCGCCTGTCCGGCATCAGCGACAGCGTTGACGAAATGGTTGCGGTAACCCGCCGCATTCCTTTCTGGCGCGCCCTGTCCGGCGGCGGCGCCCGCCCGGACCGCAAAACGCCCAAGGAAAGCGATAAGGAAGAAAAGAAGTAGAAGTAACGCACTTATTAGTGGGGCCAGCTTCGCCCGGCCCCACTGACTGGCACGGACACCGTGCACTATTTTTCCTGAGTCGCTTCCAGCGCAGTCAACAACAACCGCTGAAAAATATGTTCACGCACCCCATCCGGATCCGTCAGCGCCATACGATCCAGCTGCGCCGCAAACTCGGTTGGACTGCCTTCGTTAAACAACGCTTTGCGGCCCAACTTCAGATACTCCTTGTGGCTGACTTTCTCCTTCAGCCAAGTGAGCGCCGTCATCAAACGCTGCTCTACCTCGGTGAAATCCGTGCCCAACGGGAAAACCGGGAAGCTTTCCTTGCCGTACTGTTCGGCAATCTCATGAAGATGCTCAGGATTATTGCGACGGTGCGCCTCGGGAATCTGATAATCCTGGCGCAGCTTTCCCGCCGCCTGGGCCTGCTCCATCAACTCCACCTGGAAACGGCTATCGGCCACGTTCAGCATGGCCATGACCACTTCTTCATCGGTCTTGCCACGCAGATCCGCCACACCATATTCGGTAACGACCATATCGCGCAGGTGTCGGGGAATAGTGTTGTGCCCATAGCTGAACACCACATTACTCATGGCCTCACCACCGCGCTCGCGCCATGCCCGCACCATCAAAATGGAACGCGCGCCTTCCAGCTCATGGGCCTGGCTGACGAAGTTATATTGCCCGCCCACACCACTGAGCACGCGACCATCTTCAATCTGGTCCGAGGCCACGGCGCCCAATAAGGTGACCGTGAACGCGGTATTGATAAAGCGCGCATCCTGACGCTGCAAACGATTCAGGGTTTCATCACCGTAAAGGTGATTGATGAAACTGATGCGCGTCATGTTGATTCTATTGCGCTCCTGGTCCGTCATCTCCCGCAAGCGCGCATAGAAATCCTGGGGCCCCAGGAAAAAGCCACCGTGCATCACCACCCCCCCGGCCAGGCTTTCACCGAACACCGCCTTCAAGGCTTCACGGGTGGTGCGATCGTCCAGGTCATTGGGCACGGTCACGTCATTGGGCAGCCGCAGTTCGTCACCATGTTTGCTAATGCCGTCGCGGAAAATACCAAACCGTTTCAGGGTGCGTAGTTGTGCGCGGTCCAGCCGCCGACTGATGGCCGATTGCTCGCGCAGGGCATCCAGCAGCGCCAACCCAGGTGTTGCCGGGTTGTGCATTTCCAGACGCTGCAGAGGTGCCCAGTCATAGACCGGGCGGCGAATGATGCCATCGTCAATCAACGTGAGCAGGCCATGGGTCATCATTTCGCTGCAACCGTAGAGGCCCTCACGAAAAACCCCGGTGCCCCCCTCCCGCTCAATCAAGGCGTCATGCTCAGGTGGCACACCCCAGGCTTTCAACGCACTCAGATAGCGGGGGTTGTCTTGCTCGCGCAAACGCAGGTGATGCACCAGCGCATCGCCAAGGGCACCAATACCGATTTGCAGCGTGCCACCGTCACGCACCAGGGTACTGGCATGCAGGCCGACAAAATGGTCTTGAGTATTCACCGGCATGTTCGGGGTACTGAACAACCGTGTGTGGCCTTCCGGGTCATCCACCAGCAGGTCCATCTCCGGTAGCCAATCGTCCACCCGGGCATCATTGCCCATAAAGGGCAGATCCCGATGCACCTGCCCCACGGCCACGATGGTTTCACCGGCTTCCCGGCGGGCCTTGAGCAAGGGCATCAGGTCGAGCGTCACTTCCGGGTTGCAGGAAAAACTGTACTCGTCGTTACCGTCCACCTGCCGGTGAGCCAGTAATTGCGCCACCACATTCACACCTCGCGCATTCAGGTCCCGCGCCACATGGGTGTAATTGCTGCTGATGTAATGTTGCTGGGCCACATCACTGCCCAACATGCTGCCGGGCTGCATGAAAAACTCGAAGACACGGATGTTGGCGGGCAAATTTCCACGTTTTTGCGCCGCCAGGTAGCTCAACGCTTCATAGTCGCCAAACAACCGATCGGCAAAGGGGTTAAGGAAACGTTTTTCCAGATCACTGCCCGCTCCAGGTTTTCCCAGAGACAAAGCAGTATAGATATCCAGGCTCAAGGACGGGTCCGCTTCCACGCGTGCATAAAGTGCATTCACAAACCGGTTGGGTTTACCCAGCCCCAGCGGCATGGCGAGGCGAATTTCTCCACCTGTGGCCTCAATAACCCGGTCTACCGCCTGCTCTACCTGATTGATTCGATCCGTCACGACCTCTCCTTGTCATTCATTCAGCGCAATTAATGTAGTGCCATTCAGTGGCTGGCAGTGCTGCACACCAGCGTGACCAACACCACACCCGCAATAATAAACCCCATCCCCAGCATGGCGGGCAAATCGGGCATTTGTTTAAAGAATAGCGCGCCCACCAGCGCAATCAGTACGATACCCACTCCAGCCCAGACCGCATAGGCAATCCCCATGGGAATCGTACGCAGGGTCAGGGAAAGGGCATAAAACGCAATGGAATAGCCCACCACGGTGGCCACTGATGGCCACAACCGGGTGAACCCCTGGGACGCATTCAGCGCCGAGGTAGCCACCACTTCAGCCACAATGGCGATGGACAAATACAGGTAACCCATAGGGACTCCGCAACAATCAAGCGAGTTGATCAGCCCGGACATTCAGGCCGAAGGGGCAGCCTGCAACTGATTCAACAAGGCCTCCCAGCGTGCCAGCTGTTGGGCCGGGAAGTCAGCCTCAGGGTGGCGCACAATCAGTACCAGGCGCGAGTCGGTGTCCTGATCCGGCCACCGGTTCTGTGGTGTCATCTCCGGCGCCTGTTGGGCCACCCACTGAACCAGCATGGGGCCATCCAACCCGTTCACCCGCAACAACCCTTTCACTCGCACCAATGCATCGCCACATTGTGCCTGCAACTGCTGGAGCGCAGCCAGCCATAACGGCCAGTCGAGCCCATGGGGCCAGCGCAGCGAAGCGCTGAACAGATTATGGCGGGACGCCTGCTTCTCCGCGGGGGCCAGCGCAAGCGACTGAGCGGCAAGCGCCGCGCCCCCCACAGGGGCAAACAGGCCGGTCACCCGGCAACGACGCGGGAACGATTCATCAAGCAAGCTCGCGTCAGGAAAGTTGGTATCCAGCCGGTATTGCCGCGCCGTTGCATTCAGGCCGTGCAGCTGCGCCTGCAACGCCTGCACGGCGGTGGGCTCGGCCTGTTCCGTCTTGGAAAGCAGCAGCGCATCGGCGCTATGGATTTGCTCCAGTACTTCCGGATGCTCGGCAATGGCATCGGCACCGGCGCGGGCATCGACCACGGTCAGCACTGACTGGCAGACAAAGCGCTTTTTCAGCCAGGGATCCTGCTCCAGTGGCGCCACCACACCAAAGGGCTCAGCCGCGCCGGTGGTTTCGATCACCACCGTCGTAAATGCGGGAATATCGCCGTTCTTGCGGGCCATAAACAGGTTACGCAACGTGGTGGACAGGGAACCCTGAATCACGCAGCACAGGCAACCGCCGGCCAGCAACGAGACCGACACTCCGTCGGTGCCGGTGAGATGCTGGTCGATACCGATATCGCCCAGCTCGTTGATGATCAGGGCTACATCGCGGCGCTCGCTCAGCCAGCGATTGAGCAGTGTGGTCTTGCCACTGCCCAGAAAGCCGGTGAGCACCACCACCGGAATCCGTTCTTCCACGGCAATCAGCTCAGCGACCAGGGCAACTGCTCACCGGCAAAGAACGGCACCACCGGCTCCCCGGCGGCGTCGATTATGGTGGGCACCTCCCACGGCTTGCGTTGCAAGGTCACGGTGTCGGTGTGGCGCGGCAGGCGATAGAAATCGGCACCAAAGTGGCTGGCGAACCCTTCCAGTTTATCCAGCGCATTGTGCTGCTCCAGGAAGGTCGCATACAGCGGCAGTGCCGCCCGCGCCGAGTAACAGCCCGCGCAGCCACAGGCTGCTTCTTTCTTGTTACGGGCGTGCGGTGCGGAATCCGTGCCCAGGAAGAAACGACTGTGGCCGTCAATCACCGCTTTCTGGATGGCGTCCTGATGCTGGCGACGCTTGAGAATCGGCAGGCAATAATTGTGCGGGCGCACACCACCCACCAGCAAATCGTTGCGGTTCATCAACAAGTGCTGGGGGGTCACTGTCGCTGCGGTCAGCGCGTTGGCTTCGCGCACAAAGTTGACGCCTTCCGAGGTAGTCACGTGCTCAAACACAATACGCAACGCCGGAAACTGGCTGCGGATCGTGTTCAGGTAACGATCAATGAACACCTTTTCACGGTCGAAGATATCGATGTCCGCATCGGTCACCTCCCCGTGTACCAGCAGCGGCACATCGTGCTTTTCCATGGCTTCGTACAGGTGAGTGATCTTGCCCGGGTCGGTGACACCACTGGCAGAGTTGGTGGTAGCACCCGCCGGGTAGAGCTTGAAGGCATGCACGAAGTCACTGTTCGCTGCGCGTTCCACTTCCTCCACCGGGGTGCTGTCGGTGAGATACAAAACCATCAATGGCTCAAAACTCACCCCTGCCGGGACCTGCGCCATGATGCGCTCACGATACTCTGCGGCCTGGGCCACCGTGTTTACCGGCGGGTTCAGGTTGGGCATCACAATGGCACGACCGAACACATTGGCCGTAGCCGGCACCGTCTCCGCCAGCAAATCACCGTCGCGGAAATGCAGATGCCAGTCGTCCGGGCGGGCAATGGTCAGAGTATCGGTCATGGCGTCACCTTCTTTACCGTGAAATTCAAGGGGCGTTTCGGGGGCGTAGTGTAGCGCAAGTTGGTGTCAAGGCAGAGCACGACAAACATGAGAACCGCGCTTGCGGGCGACATCCGTCCGGAACAACAGAGTCGCCAGCAGCAAAGGCAGGCGCCACAAACAAAAACGCCCCGCATTGCGGGGCGTTTTCTAATATGGCGGAGAGGGCGGGATTCGAACCCGCGATACAGTTTCCCGTATGGCTCCTTAGCAGGGAGCTGGTTTCAGCCACTCACCCACCTCTCCGGAATGCGGTACTGCTTGTGGTTTGGTGGTGAACGCTCTTAATCGGCGCTGTCACCAAACTCGCCGCGCATCATAACGATTTTGCGAACAAAATACAGCTCAAAAATCAGGCAGACTCGCTATCTGACGATTTTTCGTGCTGAATCCGCTGATAAATTTCTTCGCGGTGTACGGCAACTTCTTTCGGTGCGTTCACACCGATACGAACCTGGTTACCTTTTACACCCAGCACAGTGACGGTCACTTCGTCACCGACCATCAGGGTCTCACCAACTCGACGCGTAAGAATTAACATAATGATCCCTCCTGGGGTCCTTTCATTTCCGTGAGCGCTTTCCGTACCTGAAGCTCGCGGGTTGCCGTCCGTGACGACTCCTTGGTGCAGAGACCGTTTACCCACCCCTGGCACGGGGCCGGTAGTATGCCTGAATCAGATTCTCAAGTCTTGCCGTGAGAGGGGCGAGACCAACCGGTCGTCGCCCCATACCTACCTGACGGTATGCCGATCAGCAGAAGTTGAGCTGTGGTTTCAGCGTGGATGTATGGCGCAAGAATTTGTTGTCACAGGGCATTTTCTGAGGAAGCGCCGTATCAGGGAATACGGTCGACTGAAGAAAATGTTCTGTGGCGGCAAAGGCTTGTGCCAGGCACCACGATGAAGCTACGGGCTCAGCTTGAAGGCTGATCCAGCTCGAAGGCAGAGTGCAGCGCACGGACTGCCAGCTCCAGGTACTTCTCGGCAATGACCACGGACACCTTGATCTCGGAGGTGGAAATCATCTCGATGTTCACCCCTTCAGTGGCCAGGGCTTCGAACATCTTGGACGCCACGCCCGCGTGAGAGCGCATGCCCACACCCACCAGGGAGACCTTGGCGATCTTGTCGTCACCGATGATTTCCGGGTTGCCCAGCTCTTCGGAGGCGTTACGCAGGGCTTCCTGGGCACGGGCGAAATCGTTGCGGTGCACGGTGAAGGTGAAGTCGGCAGCGCCGTCCTTACCCACGTTCTGCACGATCATGTCCACTTCGATGTTCTCTGCGCTTACCGGGCCGAGGATCTTGTAGGCAATACCCGGGGTGTCCGGGGCGCCACGCACGATGATCTTGGCTTCATCACGGGTAAAGGCAATTCCGGAGATTACCGGCTTTTCCATATCAACCTCGTCTTCGACGGTAATAAGTGTCCCAGGGCCATCCTGGAAACTGGACAAAACACGCAGCGGCACATTGTATTTGCCGGCGAATTCCACAGAGCGGATCTGCAGGACCTTGGAGCCCTGGCTGGCCATTTCCAGCATTTCCTCGAAAGTAATGCTGTCCAGACGGCGGGCGTTATCCACTACTCGCGGGTCAGTGGTGTAAACACCATCCACATCCGTATAGATCTGGCACTCGTCCGCTTTCAGCGCAGCAGCCAAAGCCACAGCGGTGGTATCAGAGCCACCACGGCCCAGCGTGGTAATGTTGCCGTCACCATCGACGCCCTGGAAACCGGCCACGACCACCACACTGCCACCATCAAGATCGGCGCGAACTTTCTTGTCGTCGATTTCTTCGATGCGGGCTTTGGAGTAGGTGTTGTCCGTACGCAGGGGAATCTGGCTACCTGTATAGGAGCGGGCATTGAGGCCCTGCTTTTGCAGCGCCATGGACAACAGGGCAATAGTGACCTGCTCGCCGGTAGACACCAGCACGTCCATTTCCCGTGGAGAGGGTTTGTCGGTAACGCCGTTGGCCAGCTCGATGAGCCGGTTGGTTTCCCCACTCATGGCGGAAACGACGACGACCACCTGGTCACCCCGTTTATGAAAGCCGGCTACCTTTTCGGCAACGGCCTGGATGCGTTCGACCGTACCTACCGAGGTACCGCCGTATTTCTGCACGATAAGAGCCATAAAGTCGCTTTTTCTGCAAAAAAGAGCGCGCTACTGTACCAGAAACGCGCCGGGATTTCATGTTCAGGTGGTTTGGCGGGCATGATCTACAACCTATTCCGCCCCCAAAGTGGGTTTTTCAAGCCGGAAATAACGGGTATTTCCAACCTGAGTTGCCCTACCCGGCCACCCAGCCCTTTACACTTTCCAGGGCCCCGGGCAATGCAGCAGGATTATTCCCACCCCCCTGGGCCATATCCGGGCGCCCACCGCCACGGCCGTCCACTTGCTCGGCCACGAATTTGAGCAGATCGCCCGCTTTGTATCTGGCGGTCAGGTCCTTGGTGACACCGGCCACCAAGGCCACCTTATCGCCTTCCACTGCGGCCAGCAGAATCACCGCGGAACCCAGCTTGTCTTTCAGCTTGTCCATGGTGACCCGCAAGGTCTTGCTATCGGCACCGTCGATTTGCGTCGCCAATACCTTCACGCCGTTAATATCCTGCACATCACTGGTCAGGTCGCCGCCGGCGCCGCTAGCCAGTTTCTGTTTGAGGCGTTCGATCTCTTTTTCCAGTTCACGGACTTTCTGCGCCTGGCTGCGCACCCGCTCGGCCGCATTGTCCGGTGAGCTCTTCACCGTGGCGGCAATTTCGCTGAGCGCCCGCTCCTGCTGGCGCATCACCGCCAGGGCGTGTTCACCCGTCACCGCTTCGATGCGGCGCACACCGGCAGCCGCAGAGGCTTCCAGGGTAATCCGGAACAGACCGATATCGCCGGTGCGGCTCACGTGGGTTCCGCCACACAACTCCTTGGAGAAGCCGTCGCTGCCCATGCTCAGCACGCGCACCTGATCATCATATTTCTCGCCAAACAGGGCCATGGCACCCGCTTCCCGGGCGGCGTCGATATCCATCAATTCGGTGGTTACTGCGGTGTTGGCCAGAATCTGGCGATTCACCAGAATCTCGATCTGCTCACGCTGGTCTTCGCTGACAGCTTCGCCGTGGGAGAAGTCAAAGCGCAAATAGTCGGCTGCCACCAACGAGCCTTTCTGCTGAACATGCTCACCCAATACTTCACGCAAAGCGGCGTGCATCAGGTGAGTGGCGGAGTGATTGCGCATGATGGCGCGACGACGCTCCACATCCACGTAGGCAGACACTTTGCCACCCACCTTCAGGCTGCCGCTTTCCACCTTGCCCAGATGCACATGGGCCGCCTGACGCTTCCTGGTATCGGACACCGCGAAACGATTATCGCCCTGCACCAGGAAACCGCTGTCGCCCACCTGGCCGCCAGACTCCGCATAAAACGGCGTGCTGGCCAACACCACCATGCCTTCTTCGCCCGCCTGCAGGGCATCAACCGCTTCGCCGTCCTTGAACAGGCCGACGATCTTGTCGTCGTCCGCCAGTTTTTCGTAACCGGAAAACGCGGTCACCGCCTCGATATTGAGTCGGTCGCTGTAATCATTGGCAAAGCTGCCGGCACCACGGGCCCGCTCACGCTGGGCTTCCATGGCGTTTTCAAAGCCGTCCATGTCCACCGTCAATTCCCGCTCACGGGCCACATCGGCGGTGAGATCCGGTGGGAAACCATGGGTGTCATAAAGATTGAACAGCACCTCGCCGGGCAGTTCCTTGCCATCCAGCTCGGCTATGGCCGCTTCCAGCACCTTCATGCCGGCGGCCAGGGTGCGGCCAAACTGCTCTTCTTCCGCCAGCAAGGCTTTTTCGATGCGGGCCTGTTCGCGGCCCAGCTCCGGATAGGCCTCACCCATCTGCTCGACCAGCGCGGTCACCAAGGTGGAGAAGAACGGCTTGTCCTGGCCCAGCTTATGACCGTGGCGCAGGGCGCGACGGATGATGCGGCGCAGCACATAGCCACGGCCTTCATTGGACGGTATCACCCCGTCACAGATCAGGAAGCTGGCGGAACGGATATGGTCGGCAATCACCCGCAGGGACTTTTCTTCCAAATCGGTGCAGCCGGTAGCCGTGGCCGCCGCTTTCAGCAGCGCCTGGAACAGGTCAATTTCGTAGTTAGAATGTACGCCCTGCAAGACTGCAGCAATACGCTCCAGGCCCATGCCGGTATCCACACTGGGCTTGGGCAACGGCTGTAACTCACCATCCGGCTGGCGGTCGTATTGCATGAACACCAGGTTCCATATCTCGATATAGCGATCCAGGTCATCATTCTCGGAACCGGGAGGGCCACCGGGCACATCGGCCCCATGGTCGTAGAAAATCTCGGAACAGGGACCGCACGGGCCGGTATCGCCCATCTGCCAGAAGTTGTCCTCGTCCAGGCGCGAGAAGCGTTCAGCGCTGACGCCCATTTCCTTGAGCCAGATATCCGCCGCTTCATCGTCGGACACATGCACGGTGATCCACAGGCGCTCTTCAGGCAGCCCCAAGGTGCCCGTCAGGAATTCCCAGGCGAACTTGATGGCTTCGCGCTTGAAATAGTCGCCGAAGCTGAAATTACCCAGCATCTCGAAGAAGGTGTGATGCCGCGCCGTGTAGCCCACGTTCTCCAGATCGTTATGCTTACCCCCGGCACGCACGCAGCGCTGGGAACTGGTAGCACGGGTGTAGTCCCGGGACTCACGGCCCAGAAACACATCCTTGAACTGATTCATACCCGCGTTGGTAAACAACAGGGTCGGGTCATTGTGGGGCACCAGCGAGGAGGACGGCACCTTGGTGTGTCCCTGGCTGGCGAAGTAATCCAGAAAGGCCTGGCGTAGTTCAGCACTCTTCATAGGAGAAACAATCATTGGCTGGCTGTCAGAGAGGGCCGAGTATAGCGCCCTCAAGGCCCGGTTGCGATGGTTCAGTAAGCTGCAAGCGACTAGCTTCAAGCGTCGAGAAAAACCCGAAACCAGAAGTCGCCCCTCTTTAATCTAATAGCTGGAAACTAGTCGCTAGCGGCGCATAGCTCGGTTCTAGCCCTTGATCGCCGCCGCCAGACATACCGCCAGCACCATCACCAGCAGAATACGTTTGAGCACACGGGGGGAAACCTTGTGCGCGAACCCCACACCCAGCCGCACGCCCAGCAGGCTACCCAGCGCAACGACCAGCCCCGGCAACCAGGCGACTTGCCCCCTGGACACAAAAATCGCCAGTGCCAACACGGTGAAACTGCCGGTGATCGCCAATTTCAGGGCATTGCTGCGCAGCAAATCGTAATGCAGCTGCCCCGCCAGCACCGCCAGCAGCACAAAACCCACCCCGGCCTGCACAAAACCGCCATACACCCCGGCCAGAAACAGGCCGAGCCACCCGGGCAGGCTCGCGTTCGGGGACAGCGGGATCGCATCCGGCCCCGGCGACATTTGCGCCTGACGCAGTACCATCAGCACAGCCACCACCACCAGGGTCGTCAGCAGAACCGGTTTGAGGATGGTTTCCGGAAGAAACGCCGCCGCCACGGCGCCCACCAGGGTGCCCAGCAGGCTCGGCACCAGAATCGCCGGCAAGGCGGCAAAGGGCATAGTTCCCCGTTTGTTGAACTGGCGAACCGCTTCCGCGCTCTGAATCAGCACCGCCACCCGCATGGTGCCATTGGCCAGCGCAGCGCCCATGCCGGTGAGCATCAGCAACGGCAGGATCAGCAGACCACCGCCCCCGGCCAGAGTATTGATAAACCCCGCCAGTACACCGGCGCCCAGCAACGCGGCCGCTAGCCAGGGGTCTGAAAGATATTCCATGGGGTTTCCAATCCGGGGGCACAGAGCACAAGGATACCCTCACCCACCCGTCAGCAAAACGCGTTGAGGGCACTCACTTGTATAAGCGCACCGTAGCCCCGTCGCTGGCGCCGCGATTCATGCCTGGATCAAGAACACTCGCAGCACAGAAAGCAACGTTCACAGAGCCCTCCCCGCTCTTCACCGGTGAGCTCTACCCCTATGGGGTGAACGTGGTGAACAACCTTTCCGGGTTTGGGGCATCGCGCCGCCAGCAACGCTCCTGCAGCAAGACATCTGCGCAGTGGCCGAGATTCGGTTCACTCCGCGTTTTACCTAATAGACAGGCGGAACAAGCAGCGATCAGTCCAAATCGTCTTCCGAGACGTCCAAGGCTGCAAAACTTTGTTCAGCATCAAACCCCCTGCTTTGCAAAAAACGCAGCTGTTTGGCCTTTTCTTTCTGATCCTGGGGGTACTGCCGAAAGCGTCGGGCGCGAACCTCTCGGGCCAGGGCAAACCAGTCTACCTCAGCATTCTCCAGCGCCTCGGCGATCCAGTCGTTATCCACGCCTTTGAGCTGAAGTTCCTGGCGAATGCGCAAGGCACCCTGCCCGCGTTCAATGCGGGCACGCACAAAAAAACCGGCAAAGCGCCGGTCATCAATAAAGCCGTGTTCTTCGCACCAGGCCAGCACGGCCGTCAGCGCCGGCTGGTCACCCAGCCGCTGTTGCAGCTTGGTGACCAGTTCGCGACGAGCGTGATCGCGCCGGGCCAGCAGGGCAACAGCCCGCTGGCGCAGCTCGGCCTCCGTCAGCGGTTCACTCATCGTCAGCCGCAGCGTCCTCTTCCACTGGCGCTTCCGAGGTGGGGTCCGGCAGCAAGCGGGCGCGGATTTCCGTCTCGATTTCTTCGGCAATGGCCGGGTTCTCACGCAGATACTCACAAGCGTTCTGTTTGCCCTGGCCGATCTTGTCGCCCTTGTAGGCGTACCAGGCACCAGATTTATCCACCAAACCCTGCTGCACGCCCAGGTCCAGCACTTCGCCTAGCTGGTTGATCCCCTGACCGTAGAGAATCTGGAACTCGGCCTGACGGAACGGCGGCGACACCTTGTTCTTGACCACTTTCACCCGGGTTTCGTTACCGGTGACTTCGTCCCCTTGTTTCACTGCGCCGATACGGCGGATGTCCAAACGCACGGAGGAGTAGAATTTCAGCGCATTACCGCCGGTGGTGGTTTCCGGGTTACCGAACATTACGCCAATTTTCATGCGGATCTGGTTAATGAACACCACCAGCGTATTGGCGTTTTTCACATTACCGGTAATTTTACGCAGCGCCTGGCTCATCAGGCGGGCTTGCAGCCCCACGTGGGTGTCACCCATCTCGCCTTCAATTTCCGCTTTCGGCACCAGGGCCGCCACGGAATCCACGATGACCACGTCCACTGCACCAGAGCGCACCAGCATGTCGGTGATTTCCAGCGCCTGCTCGCCGGTATCCGGCTGGGAGACGATCAGGTCATCCACGTTAACACCCAGCTTTTCCGCGTAATCCGGGTCCAGCGCGTGCTCCGCGTCCACAAAGGCACAGGTGGCGCCTTTTTTCTGGGCCTGGGCAATCACACTCAGGGTCAGGGTAGTTTTACCAGAGGATTCAGGGCCATAGATTTCCACGATCCGCCCCTTGGGCAACCCGCCAATACCCAGGGCAACGTCCAGCCCCAGCGAGCCGGTGGAGATGGACGGCATGCGCTCGCGCTTGCGATCACCCATGCGCATGACGGAACCCTTGCCGAATTGGCGCTCAATCTGTGACAGCGCAGCGGACAGCGCCTTACCTTTATCGCTCATTGTGACCCCTCTCCGTTTTCGGCGCGTCATTCATTGACGCCAACCGTATCTGATCTGCCTCATCTGACCTTTCGGCCAGTGCTGGCAATATGGACAGTATTATGAACAGCATTGGCTGTCCATTGCAACCTCACATATTGATGCTGTGCCAGCCCCACCTCGATGAGACTGAAATGAATAGCCCGATTGTGGCTACTTGAGGCGGGCATTCAAGCCCAAGATGGCTTCCAGGATGGTCTGCTGACGGACGGCATCGCGATCACCGTCGAAGTGGAAACAGCGGGCTTCGGCGTAGCCCAGCTTCTGCCCCCAGGCAATCCAGACCGTGCCCACCGGCTTGTCCGGCGTGCCGCCATCCGGCCCGGCAATACCGGTGACCGCGACAGAGACATGGGCCCGGGAATGGGTAATGGCTCCCCGCGCCATTTCCAGGGCCGTTTCTTCGCTGACCGCTCCCACCGAGGCCAGGGTCGAGGCCTGCACACCCAGCATCTCCTCCTTGGCCTCGTTGGAATAGGTCACGAAACCCCGGTCAAACCACGTTGACGCGCCGGACAGCCCCGTCAGCGCCTGGGCAATACCCCCACCGGTACAGGATTCCGCCGTCGCCAGAATCAAACGCTGTTTTTGCAGGGCAGAGGCCAGTGCGACAGCGGCGGCAAGGATGTCGTTATCCAACACAGGGGTATGCTCCGTTGCAGATGTTGCCGGCAATTAAGCCGGGACGATGTAATCAGCCCAGATCCACGTTGTGATACACGCTCTGCACGTCGTCCAGATCATTCAGCATGGCCATGAATTTGTCGAACAGCTCCATGTCTTCGGCGCTGATGGTAGTGTAACTCTGCGGGACAAACTGGATTTCATCCACCTCGAATTCCAGCTCGCCGAAAGCCTCCGTCAACGCCTGCTTGGCCTTGAAATATTCGGTATTCGGGGTAAACACCGTCAGGGTGCCGTTGTCATCTTCGATCTCACTGACGTCCACATCGGCCTCCATCAGCGCTTCCAGCACCGCGTCTTCGTCCGCATGGGCAAAAACGAAGATGGCCACGTGATCGAACATGTGGCTCACCGTACCCTGGGTGCCGATCTTGCATTTGGTCTTGGTGAAGGCCATGCGCACATCACCAAAGGTGCGGTTCGGGTTGTCCGTCAGGCATTCGATCAGCGCCATGCAACCACCCGGGCCGTAGCCTTCATAGCGAGCCGGAGAATAATCCTCGCCGCCGCCGCCTTTGGCTTTCTCAATGGCCTTGTCGATCACGTGGCCGGGCACCTGGTCTTTTTTGGCACGGTCAATCAGGCTGCGCAGCGCCAGATTCGCCGTAGGGTCCAGGCCGCCGGATTTCGCACTGACATAAATTTCCCGACCATAACGGCTGTATACCTTGGCTTTCATATCCGAGGTTTTCGCCATGGACTCTTTACGGTTTTGATAGGCGCGGCCCATACGAATCTTGCTCCAGAGAGATTGGTTGCCGGGTATTTTAGGGGAAGATGATGGTAAGAAGAACAAGGGAGGGAGCAAGAAAGCAGCGCACAGACCACAAACGCGCCTTTATCTGGCAGGGCAAGCGCGATGGGGGGGGGGCACAGGACCAGTCAATTACTTGCCCATCCTCAAGTCATTTCCGCTACCCTCCGCTCCGCATAAATAAAATAGACAAGGACTGCATCGTGCACACCCTTTATCGCATTGCGTTGGCAGCGCCTCGTCTCCTTAGCCCATTAGCACAAGCTTCCAATACCTTCGATTACGTCGACATTGGCTACTCCAGACAGAACACAGACTACTCCGGTTTTGGCGACAGCAGCTCCTGCACCGTAAAGGCCAGTGTCTCAGCCTTTAAATGGTTCCACGCCCGCGGTCGTTACCATGCGGGTAATGTCCGATTGCCAGAAGAAAACGCACAGCAAGAATCCTGGTCAGTAATTGGCTTGGGGGTTCACTATCCATTCAACGCCAAAACGTCCATTTTCGCCGGCTCAGACCACAACAAACTTGAGCTGCAAAACGGTTCTACCGAACGCGGTTGGTACCACCACATCGGGCTCAGACACGAATTCAACGATAAATGGCATATCGGCCTCGAAATCGGCGAATCCGATGTGCTATTTCGGGATACCGCCTCGCTTATCGAAGCCATTTATAAAGTCACCCAACAAGTTGGGCTATCTGCCACGCTGCGCGATTACGATGATCTGGATTTGACTGAATACGAGGTTGGCGTGCGCTGGTTCTTCCGGGACTAAAAGCTTCAAGGCCTGCATCACTGCTGAGTGGCGCCTGCTGCCATAGGCGGCCACTCAGCCGCAAGCGCTGCAGGCACAATCCCGGCCCACAGCAAACGGTTAGCGAATCAACTTTCCAGTTCAACCAGCGACTCTTCAAAGTAATCCAGAAACCGCTGGATATGCGGCAGCGTATCGCGGCAACCGATAACACCGAACTCCAGGCTGTCCTTGTAGCTCACCACGGTGATGTTAAGCGCATAGCCATGCAGTACCAACGACACAGGGTAAGAAGCCAACATTTCGGCGCCGTTGAGATACAGCGGATCTTTGGGCCCTGGCACATTGGAAATCACCAGATTGAACATCGGGCTTACCCGTCCGGACAAGCCCGTCACCTGGCCAAGCGACAACGGCACATTGGTGAGTACGGTATAGACATCGATCTCGGATTTCTGCATATCGCCAAGCCGGGACTTCACCCCTTTCATGGAATCCTGAATCGCTGCCAGCCGCTTCAGCGGCTCGGCGATATGCGTTCCCAGGCTGACCTGCACGGTGGTGATCGCATTACCACCGTCGCCCGCCTGGTCCGCACTGCGCAACGACACCGGCACCTGAGCCACCAGCGGCTGGTCCGGTAACGCGTCCTGGCTCAACAGGTAACGCCGCAGGGCCCCGCCACACATGGCCAGAAAAATATCATTGACGGTACCGCCATGCTGTTTGGCCGCTGCCTTGATGCGTGGCAGAGACCAGGACTGGGCAGCAAAGCGTCGGGCGCCGGTCACTCGCCGGTTGAGCTGGGTTTTCGGCGCCCGATAAATCGTTTTCACATTGCCATCTTTGGGCTGGCGCAACAGGTCTACCAGCTGGCCACTGCCCCGGCGCAGGTTATTCACCGTGCCTTTCATACCCGTATTTGCCGCAGGGGCACCACTGCTCTTTCTCGGCTTCTTCTCCGCATCCCATTCACCGGACCAGGGTACCGGCAAGCGGTCTTTGGCACTGGTGGCCAACCGCGATTGCATCAGGTACATACCAGCCACCCCGTCCACCATGGAATGGTGCATCTTGGTATAAAGGGCAAAGCGGTTGCCTTCCAGCCCTTCGATCAGGTAGCTCTCCCAGAGTGGGCGGCTGGGATCCAGACGCTGAGCGTGCAGCCGCGACACCAGCGCCAGCAGCTCGCGCACCCGCCCCGGGCGCGGCAAAGCAGAATGGCGCACGTGGTAATCGATATCAAAAGTCTTGTCTTCCACCCAGGCGGCGTCCATGCGCATGGGCAAGTGCGACTGAATCTTCTGATTGAAGGGACGGCAGATTCCATTCACCTCCACCAGATAGCGATAGATGCCTTCCATGTAATCCGCAGGCGCGTCCTCCGGAATGGCGAACAACGCCAGCCCACCCACATGCATCGGGGTCTCACGGGTTTCCATCATCAGCCAGCCGGAATCCATAATGGACAGTTTACGGGCCATGCTTCCTGCTCCTTATTGTTATTCGTCCGCTCATAGCCAAGTGCTTAAACACGCAGCCACAAACACCCTATCATCCGGTTTTTTCGCGGCAGAGCATTACCAGATTGGTTGCGTTTGGTTATCAACGGTCAATTGGGAGGATCGGTGGCGGGATTGGAGGGCCTACCTAGCTTGATCCGCCGGCACCAGCACCATGGCATGCATGTCTGCGAAACGCGCAGCATCCGTGCCCTGAAGCTTGTTGTACTTAATGATTGATTGCAGGGACTTCACATATGCCGCCCCCCGTTCGGAGTACCTATCAAGGGTAGCGGCCGCATCGAGGCCGGTATACGGCCTGCCAGCCTTTCGGCTGTTTGCCCGCAGAGTGCGAAAATGCGTATAGGCCGGGTGGCTATTGAGATTCAACGCATGGGCTTGTACCGACTGCAGTGGCGCATCAAAGGCCGCGATTTTGTAATTGCCCATCCCGCTACGCTGGCTCTGCGGAGTGATCCCCTTCCCTCCCCACGTCCATTGCCCAAACAGGGCGTTACCAGCGAATGCAAAACGGGAGGTCCCCCAGCCGCTCTCCTCCGCTGCCTGAGCCAAAATCAGCGAAGGCGGAATCACATCGACCCGGCGTAACAACTCAGCGATTCGCTCCTTGCCGCCTGTTTCCACCCGGTACTGGTCGGCCAGCTGCTGGAGCCAGTGGTTATCGTCAACGGACAACGCAGATTCCATCTGCAGGCCAAGTAAGCGTTCCCGGTCCTGCTGAATCAATTCATTACTGCGCAGTATCAACGGCCCCACAGCACGGAAGAACAGTTTCTTCTTGAGGCTGACACTGATCTCACGGCTGACACCCTTGCCCCACTGCTCCGGCACTGTGGAGAGGTAAAGCCTGGGCACATGGCGGTCGCCTTCCACCCAGCTTTTATCGGTGTAATGAAGCTGTTCAAACAACTCGAGCACCGCGCGATAATCATCAATAATCACCACACTGACCCTGCTCTCGCCCCCGGTAGCCTCGGCGTAATCCAACGCCAGTGCGGAACAGCTACACAACATCAGCAACGCGGCGAACATGGTTCTTGTCATCACCCTTCCCTCTTGCCCGTTCTGCTTGCCGTTTATTAAAAACAAACCACGCCAGGCTCCCTGGCCCGTCGCACGACCATGGAGATCTGTCATGATTCCTTTCACCAATCCCTTTATCATGGCCGACTTTAACCATGATGTATTCTCCGGAGGACCTGTGAGCGCGGACCTGAGCCAACATACGCCGATGATGCACAGGTGTGTTTAGGCTTATTTAACTGGCCATCATTGCCAAAAGGGTCACTTGCTATACCATAACCTACACTTGGTTTCTGGATCGTGACGGATCACCATGGAATCTAGCGGACAATACGGAGCCCACCTGCACACACCTTCAAGCCTAGTAACGCTATTAGTCATTAGCAGCTAAGGACTTCTACCTCTTTTTTTAGCACGAAGAGAATCAACAACCGCTCTAGGCACACCTCCTGGCATGCAATTCCCGAGTTACCCACAGAGAGTAGACACCCTTTATAGTTAGGGTAGCCCCTAATGGAGGTGTGTCATGGCCAAGAAACAGCGGCAAGCATATACGGAAGACTTCCGTAGAGAAGCCGTCCGCCGATCCGACCAACCAGGGAATACGGCGGTATCGGTTGCCAAGGAGTTGGGTTTGCACCCCGGCCAGATCTATAACTGGCGCCGCCAGTTTTCTCGCCTTTCCGATAAGCAATTCAATAGCCTGGACGGTGTCGATTACTCCAAACACGAATCCGAGGAAGTGCGACGCCTCAAGCGCGAGCTCAATGAAGCGCGTAAGGAGAACGAATTCCTAAAAAAGGCTGCTGCGTACTTTGCGAAGCACCAAGAGTGAAGTACGCGGTCATTGCCGAGTATTTGGGACATTACTCCGTCGTGTTGATGTGCCGAGCCATGAACGTATCCCGCTCAGGGTTCTACAAGTGGCTGAAGCGCCCGCCCTGTGCTGCTCAGCTACGGCGCGAACAGGTGGAGAGCAAGGTTGTTGAACTGTTTGCGGAGTTCAAGGCCCGCTATGGCGCCCCCAGGCTTGCTGATGAATTGGCAGATGCGGGTCTGCCATGTTCGAAGAATTTTGTAGCCAATATCATGCGGTTGCGGGGTATCCGGGCACGCAACGGTAAGGGGTTTCACTATCGCCCAGCCAGCCCGACGATGATCAATGTGGAAGAGAACCGGTTGCGTCGTCGGTTTCGGGCGGAGGGGCCAAATCAGAAATGGGTGACGGATATCACCTATATCTGGGTCAATGGGCGCTGGCTCTATCTTGCGACGGTAATGGATCTTTATTCTCGTGCCATCGTTGGCTGGAAGCTGGATACCTCAATGACAGAGAGGCTGGCGATGGATGCACTTGCAATGGCGTACGCAAATCGGGATATCCAGCCCGGACTGATAATTCACTCTGATCGTGGGGTTCAGTTCCGTTCCGTGAAATATCTCGATCTGGTTCGTTCACGAGGCTGTTTGCCGAGCATGAGTCGCCAGGGTAATTGTTGGGATAATGCGGTAATGGAGTCTTTCTATAGCAGGCTCAAGGTGGAGCTGATCTATGCGGAGCAATATGCTTCCATCGAAGCAGTCCGATCCGGTATCTTTGAATACATAGAAATCTTTTATAACCGCAAACAGAGACACTCTGCGATTGGAAACATCAGTCCAGCAGAGTTTGAGCGCAGGTGCGCATAACAGTGTCTACTTTTTGTGGGTAGGACCAATTCCGCCCCCCCATGTTTGTCCTGTTTCCTTTAATGTTGGATCGCTGGGGATTCCTAGTTGCCATAGCAGCTTGTAGCATTGTGCTGACAATTGTTTGCTTTGTATTCCTCGGTCTACTGGTCTGACTTTTCCGCATTGAGATCTGATACCGTAATGCATCCGGCAGGCTTAACCACACCCCGGCCTCCAATAGGAACCCGACACCACACGCGGTTGAGTTGATCAGCCCCTGATTCACGCTGTCAGTCACTTTATCGGCGTCAGCGTCGCTACTCGCTGCTGGAAGCCATCGACAACGTTCGGTAGCCTTGAAGGTGATCAGCCTGAGCCTGGCTATGATCACAAAGCTCATGGTCCGAAAGCGTTTCGATGATTCGGCAATCCGCTACCCTGCCAATTTGGCACTGGCCAAGCATCCTTTCCAGTTCGTCACGCATAGCATGCAATCGCTTTATTCGGTTTTTCACCTGCTCTAGGTGGGCGCGGGTCAGCTCATCGACAGCCTGACATGACGCCTGGGGCTCACTGGACAGCACGATCAGTTCACGAATCTCGGTGAGGGTGAAGCCCAGCTCTCGTCCGTGACGAATGAACAGCAAGCGCTGCAAGTGGATCTGCATATATCGCCGCTGGTTGCCTTCACTACGTGCCACCGGCGGTAACAACCCTTCTTTTTCGTAGTGGCGAATCAGACCAACGGTGCAACCTGAGGCATCCGCAAGCTTCCCGATAGTGAGCATATGGTTGAACCTGCAACTATTGTAGGTTTTATACTGGCACCCGAACTGGCAAGATCGCAAGGAGTGTTTCCATGCCCGGCTGTTGCAACAATGAGATTGAATTCGATGGCCAGAGTCCGCAATACCGCCGGGTACTGTGGACTGTGATTGCCATCAATGCGGTTATGTTTGCGGTGGAAATTGTGACGGGCGCCCTCTCCGGCTCAAAGGCGTTACAGGCCGACGCCTTGGATTTTGCCGGAGATACAGGTACTTACGCCCTTAGCCTGTGGGTAATCGGCAAGCCATTACTTTGGCGTACCCGAGCCGCTACCCTCAAAGGCGCATCTCTGTTGGTCATGGGGCTGGTAATCCTAGTTACTACTCTGCTGAGTTTTGGTAACGCTGCACCCCCCCTGGCAGGCTGGATGGGAGGCATTGCTCTACTCGCCCTGGCGGCCAATGTGACCAGTGCCCTTCTGCTGATGCGCTTTCGCAACGGCGACGCTAATATCCGGTCAGTCTGGCTATGTTCCCGCAACGATGCCATCGGTAATGTAGGGGTTATAGCCGCAGCAGGCTTGGTGGCCTGGCTGAATTCTCCATGGCCGGATCTGATTCTTGCCTTGGTGATGGCGAGCCTATTTACTCACAGCGCGTTCTCCATACTGCGCCAGGCTCGCCATGAGTCTTCATAATGCTGGCAGGTTGACAGGTGTGCCTGACTTGTTAGCATACTTAGCCTTGCTCAAAAGCCAACATTGGATACAGAGCGCCATGTCCAGTCATCGCCATACTCCAAAAAGCGCTGTAACGGCAATGGTGCTTGCGCTTTTCATGTTGTTGAATGCTGTGGTCGTAGTCGGTGAGGAAGCTGATCATTCTGTCCACGACAGCACTCTGGCTGACATCCAGCATGGCGCCTTCCACGATGCAGGCACACACCCCCCACTCTCCGACAACGTTGATTGCGAAAGCCACCACGGCTGCCACAGCCATTCACCGATGAACCTGCCTGTTGTCGGTTTTGCACACTATCCCAGTGGTGCTCAAAAAGACTGGGAAAGCCATTATCGCACTCGCCTGATTTCCAACCATAACCGTCCCCCGGTTCCCCCTCCCGATCAGCAACCGCTCGTCTGACGCTTTTCTGCGGCGACAATTGCCGCTCGACACAGTCTGAACGGGAGAATCCCATGTTTTACCGATTACGCGGCGCCTGCCTGTGGGCAGCAGCCATGGCGGCAGTGCTGGTATGGCAATCGGCCATGGCAACAGAGCCGCCAGAAACCAATACAGGGCAACGGATTTCCCTGCAAGAAGTCATAGCAGAGACCCTCGAAAAAAATCCAGGGCTCGCTACCTTCCCCTATCGATTACGTGCTGCTGATGCCGAAAAATTGCAGGCCAGTCTGATGCCACAGCCCTCCCTGTCTGTGGAGGCGGAAAACCTGGCCGGTGACGAGCCAGCTGATGGCATCAATGGCGCGGAAATAACCGTAGCACTGAGTCAGTTGATCGAACTTGGTGGCAAACGACGTCAACGTACCCAAGTGGCCAGCCTGTCGCTGGACAACACTCAACTCGCTTATGATCAGGCCCGGCTTGAGGTGCTTGGCGAAGCCGTGCGTCGTTATGTGATGCTGGCTGAAGCCCAGGAAAGGGTTGCACTGGCAGAACGAAGCTTGGCTTTGGCGCGGCAATCAGAAGCGGCCGCACGACGCCGGGTCAATGCGGGTGCGGCCCCGCAATCCGATCTTACCCGCCTGACCCTGGCCAGCCGCCAAGCCAGCATTGCTCTGCAACGCGCCCAGGTCAAACGCGATACCGCCAGCCAGCAGCTGGCTGCACTCTGGGGAGAAACGGGAGTCGCGGACCTGCTGCCAACTACCGCCCTGCGTCCCTTACCCACGCTTCCGCCACTGGCAGACATCAAGGCGCAACTGGAGCAGGCCCCTGACTTGCTGAGATTGGCCAACGAAACCCGCCTGCGTGAAGCCCAGATACGCCTGGCACAAGCCAATGGCCGACGCGACCTCGAAGTCACCCTGGGGGCTCGCCATGATCGGCTCAGCGACAACAACACCCTGGTCGCTGGATTTTCACTGCCATTAAACCTACGGAATCCCAATCGCGGCAACATTGCCCAGGCCCAGGCAGAACTGGCAGAAAGCCAGGCACAAAAGAAGGCACGCCGCATTGAGCTGGAAGCCACCCTGGAAGCCCTCTACCGAAACCTGAAGCTTATCCGCGAAGAACTGTCCCTGGTCGAGGACACCGCCCTGCCCCTTGCCCGGCAACTGTATCGCGATATTGAGCAAGGTTACCGGGCCGGCCGCTACAGCCTGCTTGATCTGACTAGTGCCCAGCAAGAGCAAGTTGCCCTTGAAGAGCGTGCCATTGCCCTAGCAGCTCGCTTCCACCAGCACCGTAACGAGATTGAACGCCTCACCGGCATGACGCTCTCCAACGCCGGTGAACAGGAGACCGCACAATGAAAATTATCCCACATCTGATGGCAACTCTACTGCTGGCTAGCTCCAGTACCGTCTATGCATCAGAACACCATGAAAAAGAAGAAAAAAAGCAACACGCTCAGCACGAATCAGGCTCGCCTGATGATCACCAGGATGGCCACGAAGAGGAGCACGAGGAAAGCCACGACGAAGAGCAACACGATAAGGATAACCATGGCGCACACAAAGAAGAGGACCGCGCAGCAGAAAATGGCCATGAGGACCACGGGAAAAGTGAAGAGCCCGAGCTGACATTTAGCGCCGAGCTGTTACGTGAATTCGGTGGTGAAATTGCGTCTGCCCAGGCCGGGGTGATTCACCAGCAAGTATCCCTGCCTGGGGAAGTGCGACTCAACGAGGAAGCCGTTGCCCACATCACTCCCCGTTTCGCGGCAAAAATCACCAAGGTACGGGCCAATATTGGTGACAATATTAAGGCTGGAGAAACCCTTGCGGCGGCAGAAAGCTCAGAAACACTGGTGCGTTTTTCGCTGAAATCCTTGATAGACGGCGTGGTGATCAAAAGACACGTGGCGACGGGCGAACATTTATCCCCTGACGACACCGCTTTCGTTGTCGCGGATTTATCAACTCTGTGGGTAGACATTGCCCTTTATCCGAAACAGATACCGCGCGTGAAAACCGGTCAACCTGTGCGCATCACAACCTCACACGGCCCAGCACCGGTCGACGCCCGTATCGATTATGTTGCCCCGCTGGTAGATGAAGGGACGCGTACCGGCCTAGCTCGCATCTTTCTCACCAACAAAAACCGAGAGTGGAAGCCTGGTATGTTCGTCGAGGCGACCATTACCGTCGGTAAATTCCCTGCAGCCGTGGTAGTACCCAGAAGCGCTGTTATTGATTTCGAAAACCAGCCCACCGTATTTGTGCGACAAGGGGAGCGCTGGCAACCACGAGCGGTCAAGCTTGGCCGCAATGACAGCGATCAGGTAGAAATATTGAAAGGCCTGGAAGCGGGTGAAAAATATGTCTCCAGGGGCGGCTTTGTGCTCAAAGCAGAGCTGCAGAAAAGCGAATTTGAATCAGGTCACAACCACTAACACAGGAGAACAGCATGCAAAGCATCATCCGTTTTGCGCTGGAGAACCGGCTGTTGGTGGTCGTGTTATCTCTGGCAACACTGATCGGCGGTTACTTCGCTTATCGCACCCTGCCTGTGGACGCCTACCCGGATATCTCACCGTCTCTGGTGCAGGTGTTCGTAGAAACCGAAGGGCTGGCACCGGAGGAAGTCGAAAAATACGTCACTTACCCCGTTGAAAGCGCCATGAATGGCTTGCCGAAACTGGATCACGTACGTTCGGTCTCTAACTTCGGTTTGTCGGTGGTAAATATCTATTTCGAGGACGGCACCGATATTTATTTCGCTCGACAGCTGGTGGGTGAGCGTCTGCAAGTTGCCCGTGAGTCAATTCCTGACGGCTTTGGGGAACCAGTCATGGGGCCGATCACCACCGGCCTCGGGCAGATTCTGTTTTATGTACTGGAAGATACTAGCGGCGAATACAACAATACCCAGCTGCGTGAAATCCAGGATTGGATCGTCAAGTTCAACCTGCAAACAGTCAAGGGAGTCACGGAAGTACTTTCCATTGGCGGCGAGGTAAAACAGTTTCAGGTCCGCGTGGACCCGGACGCCTTGATTCGTTACGACGTATCGCTACCGCAGATCAAGGAGCGCATCGAGGAGAACAACGCTAATGCCGGCGCCCAGTTTATTGTCAAGAACGATGAGGAGTACATCGTGCGGTCCGTGGGCCTCGCCACGGACCTGGCTTCACTGCGCAACATCGTGGTCAAAACCATCGACGGCACGCCCGTCTATCTGGAGCAGCTCGGCGAGCTCAAGATTGGTGGCGAGATTCGACGCGGACTTACCACCAAGGATGGCAACGGTGAAGTCGTTGTCGGCATGGTATTGAAGTTGATCGGCAGCAACACCTCCGAGGTGATCAATGCAGTCAAGAAGGAGCTGGCAACGATCAACGACAACCTCCCGAAAGGGATTGAGGTCCAGCCGTACTATGATCAGGCTACATTGGTGAAAGCCGCCGTAAGCACCGTAATCAACGCCTTGTTACAAGGGATCATTCTGGTAGCACTGGTCCTACTGGCCTTTATGGGAGGGCTACGCCCGAGCCTGGTAGTAGCGCTCTCCATACCCTTTTCTGTGGGCTTTACCTTCCTTGCCATGAAGTTCTTCGGCATTTCGGCAAACCTGATGTCACTGGGCGGGATAGCCATTGCCATTGGCATGATGGTGGACGGGGCGGTCGTAGTAGTGGAAAACGTTGATCGCATGCTGCGCGAATCCTCGCCGGATGAATCCCGTCTGCATATCGTCGCACGAGCCTGTCAGGCTGTTGCACGTCCGATCCTCTTCGCCATTAGTATTATTATCATCGTGTTCCTGCCCTTGTTTACCCTACAGGGCGTGGAAGGGGCAACGTTCCGACCGCTGGCCTATACCGTGGCGGTGGCTATGCTCGGTTCACTGATTTTCGCCCTTGTGGTTGCACCGGTGACCTCGTTATTGCTGATGAAACGCCCACAGAAACAAGATGATAAGCCGCGCAAGGACATCATCAGTTTTCTGATGAAAGGCTATCAGCCAATGGTGCAACTCATGGTCGCCCGTCGCTGGATCGCCGTAACTGTGGCCGGAGTGGTGTTGGCTGTAGGTATTGCAGTGGCGCCGTTTCTTGGGTCGGAGTTCGTGCCACGGCTGAACGAAGGCGACCTGCTGATCCGCGCCACCATGGCACCGTCCATTTCTCTGGAGAAAGCCGAAGACACCATCACCGTCTTCGAACGGCAGCTGAAGAAGGCGTTTCCCGAGGTAACCCAGGCGGTCTCACGCATTGGTCGTGGCGAGGTCGGCGCTCATGCCGACCCGGTCAATAATGCGGAGATTTTCGTCTCTCTCAAGCCACAGGAGGAATGGGTCAGCGCAGAATCCCTGGACGGGCTTTACGCAGCCATGAGCAAAAAGTTCGAGAATTTTCCCGGCGCCAAGTTCAACTTCACTCAGCCTATCGCCGCTGCGGTGGATGAACTGCTGACAGGCACCAAAGCAGAGCTTGCAGCCAAGCTGTTTGGTGATGATCTGGACGTGCTCGCCAAACAAGCCCAGGCCATTGAGCAGGTTATGCGCACAGTACCCGGTGCTCAGGATGTTCAGCGTGACCAAATCGGTGGCACACCGCAACTGCGCATCACCCTAAATCGCAACGCGATTGCTCGCTATGGCCTCAACGTCAGTGATGTTCAGAAAACCTTGAGCGTTGCCGTGGGTGGCAGTGAAGCCGGCCAGGTGTTTGAGGGAATCAGACGCTTCGATATTTATGTTCGCCTGGAGAAAAAATCACGCGATGAAGCGGATGTGATCCGGCAGCTGATCATCGAGAATGACGCAGGCCAGCGCATCCCGCTGGAAGAGCTGGCCAACATCGAGGAAGTGGTCGGCCCACGGCAGATCACGCGTGAGAATAATCAGCGATTCATAACCATTCAGACCAATGTACGTGAACGGGATATAGGCTCCTTTGTGGCCGAGGCCGATGCCGCCATTGCTGAGCAGGTCGATTTGCCACCTGGCTATTTTCTCAAGTGGGGCGGTCAGTTCGAGCTTCAACAACAGGCCAACAAAAGGTTGATGATTGTGGTACCGATCACCCTAGGCCTAGTGTTCCTCATGCTCTACGCGAACTTCAATTCACTGCGCAATGCCCTGCTGATCATGCTCAATATCCCGCTGGCCCTAGTGGGCGGCATTGTCGGATTGTGGTTGAGCGGCCAGAGTTTGTCGGTGCCCGCATCCGTGGGCTTCATCGCCTTGTTTGGCATCGCGCTGGAAAACGGCCTCGTACTGGTCAGTTATCTCAATGAGTTGGTCAGAGACGGGGTTCCCGTTGCAGAAGCCAGTGTGAGAGCTGCCTGCTCACGCCTGCGCGCCGTCATCATGACGGCAGTAACCACCGCCCTGGGGCTGTTCCCGCTGCTGTTTGCCAGTGGTACGGGCAGCGAGGTGCAGCGGCCATTGGCAACAGTTGTTGTTGGCGGCCTGGTAACCGCCACGCTGCTGACCTTACTTGTCCTCCCCGCACTCTATCAGTGGTTTGCCGACAAGCCCGCTGATATCGGCGCAAGCCACTAACTGGAGATAGTCACATGCAAGAGATAAAAGCCTACATCAAGCTCCACAAGGTGGAAGCGGTAACACTAGCCCTGCATCGGATCGATGGCGTTACCGGCATGAGCGTGTCGGAAGTGCGCGGTTTTGGGCGCAGTAAGGTGCATACCAGCGCGGCAAATCCGATTGACGGTGCCGCCGACTTCGTCAAACACGTTAAAGTTGAGGTGGTTTGCCACGATCAATACGTGGACGAGGTTGTACAGGCCTTCAAGTCCGAGGCCCACACGGGCCTGCGTGGTGATGGCCGCGTCTTCGTCAGTGACGTCAATCGCGCCATCAGGATCGAGGATGGCGCAGAGGATGATTCTGTAGTCTGAAAGAATGAGCGCCGATGCCAATCGGCGCTTAATGTTATGATCCGCCCGCCAAAACGCTCAGTTCAAGGGGCTATGGCGGGCCTCCCCCTCTCAGAAATCATCTAAAACAGCTCAAAAAAATTACCTGATAATGCCCCGCCGCCATCGGTTAAAAACCATCAATTGGAACTTGGAAATATGAGCCGACTAATCTCTTTCGTTGAGTCTCACCTCGTATGGTTTGTCATCGTTGCAGCTGGACTGGGATTAATAATACCGGAGACTGGGAATTTCTTTGCATCATTCATAGGACCATTACTTGCATTGTTAATGCTTGTTATCAGCCTGACGTTCGACGCCCATGATGTGCGATTGGTACTTCGTAAACCATCCAGGCAGTTTTTGGCACTGATCCTGGTTTATGGTCCAATGTCGATTGCCGGGTTGCTAACGGGTCGCCTCTTCTTTGGGAGCGGTTCACTGGCAGCAGGCCAGACTTTACTTGGCACACTGCCAACAGATGTATCGTCCCCTCTCCTCGTACTGATGGCACGAGGCAATATTGCCCTTGCTGCCGTTTTTAATGCAGTTAACACTGCGCTATCCCCTTTTATAGTTCCTTTCCTTTTTCTATGGCTTACAGGCATAAAACTGGAAGTCCCGCTCGGTTCGATCATTCTCGAACTGGTCTTGATTGTTCTCATCCCAACTATCATAGGTGTGAGCTTACGCACAGGATTTCCTACGTTCTTTGGACGACATGATTCCGCTTATGCCGGGCTTGGATCAATTATATATCTTTTGATATTGCTAGCCGTAGTCGGCCCCAACGCAGAGACTATCATTGGCTATGGCTGGTACGCTTTTGTGATTGCTGGCGCAGCCTTATTGCTGAACCTGATTGGTTATCTAGTAGGAATGGCATCACGATTGATAACCATTGACCGAAAAGAAGTCATTACATATATTTTTACTGTAAGTAAAAAAGAATTCAGCATCGCAGCTGCTTTTGTAGCCGCATCCGGATTACCCTCTGAAATAGCGATCCCAGCCGCTTTTTTTGCAGTGATTCAGATGATCACCTCACCTATTGCAGCCAAGATCCTGGCACGAGATTGAAAGCTCCCTGTTGATCGAATCCCTATTACAAATTCGAATTTTAAATATAGATCGAATTTTCTTAATGGCAGATAAATCGATACATCAGAGATCAAAGATTTACAAGAAAAATAGTCAAAGAATAGGTTTATTGATAAACACCAATAATACAAAGGTATCTGACATATGGATAAAAAGGCCATCTGTCTTTAACACGATAGTTTAGACGCTATTTCCTACACTTTTATCAGGGGTGTAAAATATACCAGTAAAATGGTTAATTGGTAGCCGAAGCCAAATCTGCATTTAATGCCTAGCAGTCCGTAATATTTATTGAATCACGGTGCCCCCACAAACCTTCGTTTACCCCTGTCGAAAGCTTTATTTTTTTGCTCTTGCTACACAAATACTGAACTCTATCTTCAGTAAGATTAGTCCAGCTCGCAATTACCCTAGTGCTACGCCACTTTCCGCCTACTGAATTCCCTTGGAGCCATACGTTGACTCTTCTCATTTCAAATACTTCACGGACCATTTCATGCAGGTATTTGACCCCGTAGACTGTGAGCCCAGCAATTGCGCCACCAGAGGCACCAACCACAATGCCTTCTATAACATTACTTTCCATGCCAACCACCTGAATTGACGCCGCGCTCTGCGGACATTTTGTCAGATTGCTGCGATCAACTAGCTGATCTTCGCACCAATACCCCGCTGAAAATCTTCAATGACCCTCTTTTCAAAGATTCCATCACCAAAACGATCAAGCTTTCGGTTTCGCAAATTGTTCACGACCACATCTAATGAATCGTCCCTGTTAAAAACCCTTCCATTCAAGAGCTTTTCCGAAATTTCTGTCGGCAGGCCATACTCTTCAAGTGCGGAAAAAGATGATGGTTGAAATAAGTGCTCTATTATCATAGCAAAAGGTAAATAATTACATCCTGACAAGCCCTTCAATTGCAAAACATGATTGACGACATCATTTAGCGCAGCAAGATACTTAGGATAATTAAACGATGCCCAGCCTCTCAAGAAGGCAAGCACATTCTCTACCGCTTCGTCAGGCGAAGTATTCCGCTCTATTTGGCTTATTATCATTTCTCTTCTAAATAGAGGCACATTGCGCGAAGAGTAAAGACGCCATATCCAGAATGTCATCATGCTTGCACTTCGCATAGAACTCTGCCTAGCTGCTGCCGCCCCACCTAATTGCGTCCAAATCAGATCAGACGTAAGTTTGATGTCATCATACACTGGCCTTGAAGCCCATACATAGCGCTCCAAATCTTTAACCTCTAAAGAAATCAGTGCCTTAGCGGTATCCAATAAATACTCAGGCTCAATGCCTGAATGTTGTTTTAGAAGCTCAACAGGAAGGAGTTTTTGCCTTAACAATGAGTCAACTTTTTCTCGAAGTGTCGGCGGAACATCCATTTCTGAAAGATTAATCAGAAGACTGCTTGGCGTGTTCTCTCCTGGGTTTATGGCAGGCATATCCACAAAGGGAAGTTCTTCTTCAGGGGGAGCATCAAAAACAAATATATTCCCCATGAAATGACGAAACATACGACCAGATCGCCCTTTAATATTGCTAAAAGTGAAGAAATCTAGTGATCTTCTATTAAGCTTACTATCGTAGACCACGACATTTTTAGCAGAGGTATTCACTCCCTCAATCAGCGTAGAAGTACAGAGGAGTATTTTAATTTTACCCTCCTCAAAAGCGCGGATCATAAAACGCCCAAGCGCACGAGGGAGGCGCCCATGATGAATTCCAATTCCATGCCGAAGAGCCACAGAGACTAACCACTCATCATGATAATTCTCGGAGGTCCACCTCGCAGCCTCTAAAAGTTCACCATCTTGAGTCATCTCCACTTCTCTTATATCAAGATAAGATTTAATTAACTTTCTTGTACTTGCGGGAGACTGGCAATAAATCATCGTTTGGCCGTCAATTTCATCCAAAAGATTAGCTAGAGCTTCATCCTTATTTGGCTTTTTCCTAAGAAAATGAAGTTCAACAGCTACTGTTTGAAAGTCCTCAATGAGAAATTTGCAATTTAGCTTCTCTTTAACAATAGCTGGTATTGACTTAATTGAAGGGCCCAACATATAGAACTGCGCCCCGGTATTGGATAATCGCAGGAAAGCCTGATTTAGCAGAGTCGAACGACCTCCATCACTTGATATAGAAAGCTTATAGAATTCATCAATCACAAAAAAATCAATTTTTGGGATATCATTTTCTAAAGAGAGATAACGCTCTTGGGTGAGAACAAATATATTTTTATCAGCTATTTTTTGGTTACTAGAAGTGACTATCGAATACTCATCGACGAATCTTGACATTCGTCGCCTAGTTTCTTCTACCAACGCCAAAGTTGGTACTATCAATACGACATTATCAAATCTTTTTGCTGATATAATTATGTCGATTAGAAGACTTTTTCCAAAAGAAGTAGGCGCGCTCAAGATCACAGAAGCTCCTGACATTAGCCAGTTCAATACGCGAGCTTGCGACCTATGCAAAACATACTCGCCCATTACCCCATCAGCCCGATGAGCGGCATGCATCAGTGCATTTCTTAAAGAAAGTTCCTCAAGATCTGAAACATATGGGTAGAGGCCCACCTGCATCGTCAAATCATTAAGTATATTTCTATATTCTTGATCGAGGAAATCCTGCCCCTCAAGAGCTCGAATCACCAGATCACGGCCTAAATCGATACTAGAAGAACAAACATTCGCTATTTCTGAGAGAATAACGAAGGGATCTTTTGTCCAGGTTTCTGATTTTAGCTTTTCACGAATAGCAGAAATATTTATCATAGTTGCAATGCCTTAAGTCGTGCATCAAGAGCTGCTATAAGCTGTTTTTTTTCTTTTAATGGGACAAAGATAACATGAACAACAAGAGGAAAATATTGATTGAACCTTTTCTCATATTCATGATTTATTTTCCTTCTTAAGTTAGCATAGGCATCTCTCATCTCGACTTTAATTTTCTCTCTGTACTCCTCGTTGTCACTCTCGCTAACTCCGACAACATCGCTATCATAAGTAAGCAGTATCGGAATGCACGCTTGATTGAAAACAGAATCCAGAGATGTATTCTCATGCAACAACTTACTAAGTTCTTCAGCCTCTGGCCAAGCGGGGTCAATTTTATTTTTTATGAGAATAAACTCTGACCTCAAGTAATCAGTTTCCAAATGGTCAACAACCTCTTTAGAAACATCATAAACAGCCCTGGTTATATTTTCATAGAACTTAGTCTCACCTATCCACAGCTCAAGATCACCATCTTTCCTGACAACATGCACAGCATCAAATCCCTTTACTGTTTCATTAACTGCGCTTTTATAATAAATCTTGCTGACAGCAGGCAGCGTTTCATAAACTTGACGAATAGCTATATGCAGCAAAATCTCACCAAACTCTCCCCTTAAGCCGTATTTTTCTGTTTGATAAACAATTTTTGCTGCCTTTTTCGTCATCCTCAATGCATTAGCGTGACCTATATCGCTCAACTCTGAATAATCCAATGCGAACTCGGGCAGCCACTCCATCATGTGGTCTGCTAACTGGTCATTCCTCCATTCCCCACGTTCAAATCCTGCACAGAGAGCTAAATCATCCCCGGTTCCACTGAACTCATGAAAAATAACTTTTAAAAAATCGTCTGGATGTTCCATTTATTCCCTTTTATTATCCATTTCCATATTCTCCCTGCGCAGCTTCACGCCTGACCTAAAAACCAATATAGCCAGAAATTATTGGTTCTCGTCCGGATTGATTCTTTCCTAAATCATCCTTCAATCATGTCAGCGGCCCATCAACCTCATCAATTCGGCCAAGTCTTGGCAAAGACCATCTCGTTTAAAGATTAATTATTACCAATAATTCTACCCCCTCTACCCCGGTGCTTTAGCACAGATTTTAATAACCCCATTCATCTCACCAAGTCCTTATATTGATTCCTTAACTCAGATTCAACAATCCGTGCAGATTCCATTGGCGATCTCGCAATATCAGTGCCACAAATCCGCAGGCTCTGGATTCCTATTTTATTCAGTTTCTCATCAATTTCTCGATCTTTCTTCTTGGCTTCTGGCGATGAATGGTGGGCGACCGAATCACAAAATACAGCCAGCCTCTTATCCGGAAAATAAAAATCAGCATCAGTAATACTTTTCAGACGCTTCCGAGATTTTAGATTCTCCCAAAGCTTATGAAAGCCAGGAACTGTAAACCCATCCTCGCAGATAATTGTTTGTAGCTCAGGGTTCAATCCGATAGAATCCATCGCATGCAAGAGAAACAATTCAATGGGCGAATCACAGCCCCATATTTTTTTAGGCTTCAGCTTTCTAAAACTCTTAAAATACCAGTTATTTCTATATTTCTTATAGTCTTTCAGGACTTGGCCATGGCCTTGCAGCTTCGGGATTCCTGGCAGAAGCACCTCACTGTGTTCGAACTTGTCGGCTAGTGCATATACGCTATGAACAAAACCCAGCATGTCCGACTCAATATCCGAGTAATCGTGCATGCCTAACATATGTAAACCAAACGCACCTCGAAACGGATTAAACCCTTTATACAGTTTTGGAACTCCACCCATTCGCTCAAGATCGATATTCTCTACCCATTCCGGCGGGACAGAGGAAATCGCCCCTCTTTTGCTAGCTGGCATTAACGAAATACGGTAGGGCTTACCTACTAACTCGCCATTTTCATCTCTGAAGCCATAGGCATTAATGACAACATATATAAGCTGAAAATTAACACGCTCTTTTTTATATATTTCAATCGACTCCTGAGATGCATTGACACCTATCAATCCGTTATTAGCTTCAACATGTCTTTTCTCTAGTGGTTGAACTCCGTCGAGCTGAAATATGTCGTAGTTCAAAAAGTCACCAATAGCCCCCTCGACATCAATTCTGATTGGCATCAGTGGTAGATTTTTATAGAAAGGAAGGTTTTCGAGCTCCTTCGGACGATTCTCTATGTTTTTAATTTGATCTTCTGACACACAAAGCACCTAGCTAGTAATCTGTATAACGGCTATTTCATCTACAGATGCCGAGTATCTACAACCGTTAGGTTCTATGACACGACAACATGTCACAAATTTCAATAGGCTTGGTTTTCGACTAACAGCACGAATATAAGAAAAATTAAACTACCGTGGTTAAATTCTAGGTTTTCACTCTTGCTTGCAAGTTCACATGCTCGATTCCAGTTTTTTTTACCCACATATCACCCCCATGAAGCCAGGAAGGAATGGCCTTCCTGGTCCCACTTCATGGAGGCTTCATGATCATTCAATGTCCGTCCTGCCGCTCTATCCGGGTCGTCGCCTTGCAAAATGGCCGCAAGGTTGGCGGTTCTGTCGGCACTGTTGCTGGTGCCGCCAGCGGCGTTGCCATGGCGACTAGCGGAGCTCGCGTAGGGGCTACCGTTGGCATGGCGTTTGGGCCTGCTGGATCAGCTATTGGCGGCATCGCCGGTGCCGTGCTTGGCGGCCTGGCCGGAGGAGTCGCCGGCGGTGAAGCCGGCGCTGCGCTGGGAGCCAAGCTCGATGACACCTATCTCGACAATCTGGAATGCCTGGATTGCGAGCACAGCTTCCGCCTGGATTCCGAGTAACCCCTTCTCTTACCCCTTATCTACTCATTCTTGAAGCCCGCCTTATGCGGGTTTCTTTATGCCGTTTTGGAGACCTGAATGGATATTCCCACTTTCGTAAAGAACGAGCAGGGCCTGTACCACGTACAGGGCTGCGTGAAACCTGAAGAAATTGTCAGCACTGCTGCCACCATCCTGCTGGATGAGCTCACCGACCGGGAAGCGCTGACCGCGCCTACCGATGTCGCCCAGTTCCTGCAGCTGGCCCTGGCCCAGGAGAAGAACGAAGTCTTCTCCGCCATCTTCCTCAACAACAAACACAAGGTGCTCAGTTTCGAGACCCTGTTCACCGGCACCATTGATGGCGCGGCGGTGTATCCCCGCGTGGTCGTACAGCACGCCTTAGCGTGCAATGCCGCCGCCGTGATCTTTGCCCACAACCACCCCTCCGGCTGCTGTGAGCCCTCACGGGCAGATCAGCAAATCACCAAGCGCCTGTCTGATGCCCTCGCACTGATTGATGTGCGGGTGCTCGACCACTTTGTGGTGTCCCGTTCCGAGTGGGTCAGCCTGGCCGAACGCGGCATGGTTTAACCCCTTCCTTTCTCATCACCCTCTCATTATTCATTGGAGATTCACCATGGCACATCTTGTCGAAAACATGGCCTATGTGGGCCGCACACCCTGGCACGGGCTGGGCAACCAGCTGGCCAGCCAACAACCGCTGGAAGTCTGGATGCGCGAAGCCGGCATGGATTGGGAGATCCGTGAGACCCCGGTGCGCTTTATCAGTAGCGAGGCAGGCACTCTCGGGCAGATTTCTTCCTTCCCGGATCAGAAGGTGCTGTTCCGCTCCGACAATCAGGCACCGCTGTCGGTAGTGAGTAACCGCTTCAAGGTGGTTCAGCCCCGTGAGGTACTGGAGTTCTACCGCGATCTCACCGAGCAATCCGGCTTTGAGCTGGAGACGGCGGGCGTCCTGAAAGGGGGCCGCAAGCTGTGGGCGCTGGCTCGCACTGGGCAAACAGGCTCCTTGGCAGGCAATGACCAAACCAACGGCTACGTGCTGCTGGCCACGGCCTGTGACGGCACCCTGGCGACCACGGCGCAGTTCACCAGTATTCGGGTGGTGTGTAACAACACCCTCGCGGTAGCGCTGAATGGCAACACGCATGCGGTGAAGGTCCGCCACAGCACCACCTTCGATCCGCAAGCGGTCAAGAAGCAGCTGGGGATTTCCGTCTCTGCCTGGGATGACTTCATGTATCGCCTGAAGGCCCTTAGCGAGCGGCGCATCACCCGCAAGACCGCCGAGAAGGTCATGCAGACCATCTTCACGGATACCGGCTATCAGCCACCTGGCATGCCGGTGAAGGCCAACGAACAGGCCATGAAGAAAGCCATGGCTCTGTATGAGGGTGCCGGTCGCGGGTCTGAGCTGGCGTCCGCCAAGAACACGGCCTACGGCCTGCTGAATGCGGTCACCGAGTTCGTGGACCATGAACGCCGCGCTCGCAGTACCGACAACCGGCTGGACTCTGCCTGGTTCGGCAAGGGAGCCCAGATCAAGCAGCGTGCTCTGGAGCAAACTTCTCTGCTCCTCGCCTGATCCACGCTGACCGCTTACCTCTCCCCTCTCTCTACTTCCTTTTAAAAGACAACTGGAGAACACCATGAATCTGAAATGGCTCTACCGCCTGTTGGCGGTATGGGACTGTCGCCCTATGCCTGCTGAACTGTCAGCGGTGTGGGGTGCGTTCCTGCATGAAGGCCTGATGTGCCACCCCGGCGATCCTGGCCGGCCCCGCCGGATACTGGAAGCCTGGGACAGTGGCTGCATCGAGCTGATCATCGCGTCCTGTGAATACCTGGACCCGCTTTGGCAGACGGTCTCCCACATCTGGTATCAGCCCCGTGGCCGCCCCGGCATCTTCGAGTACGAAGTGGTCAGTGAGTTAGGCGAGTGGCTGGGTGAGCAACTGCTCACTACTGGCCATCTGCCAAGCAACAAACAGGCTGAGCGTTATATCGAAGCGCTAGTGAATGACTTCTTCGAGATGGGCGATGAGTCGCCCTCGTCGTCAGGGCACGCCACATGATGTCAGTTTGGCATCTCTCGCATTCCATCCCCTTCCCTTACTTCTAGCCCCGGCCATTGTGCCGGGGCTTTTCTTTGTCAGGAGAACACTCATGGCACAACCGAAAAGCACGATTCCCACCCAGCGCCCTGCCCTGCGCCTGGTGTCCACCAAACGCATGAGCCGCGAAGACTGGCTGAAGATCCGTAAGCAAGGTATCGGCGCCAGTGATGCCGCAGCGGCAGTGGGCATCAGCCCGTACCAGTCGCCACTGGAACTGTGGATGATCAAGACCGGGCGGGATGCTCTGTTGCCCGCCCCTGATCCCGATGACATTCAATCCCCCCTGTACTGGGGCACCCTGCTGGAGCCGAAGGTAGCCGAGGCTTACGCCAAGATCACTGGCAACAAAGTACGGCGGGTGAATGCCGTGCTGCAGCATCCGGATGACGACAAGCCCTGGATGCTGGCCAACCTAGATTACGCCGTCGTCGGTAATGACGATGTACAGATCCTGGAGTGCAAGACCACTGGCCAGTACGGCGCCAAGCTCTGGGCGGACGGGGTTCCCGAGTACATCCAGTGTCAGGTGCAGCATCAGCTGGCCGTCACCGGCAAGCAAGCAGCCGATGTGGCCGTATTGATCTGCGGGCAGGAGCTGCAGATTCACCGCATCAAGCGGGATGAGGCGTTAATCGCTCACCTGTACGAGCTGGAGCGGGAGTTCTGGCAGTTGGTAGAAGCCGACACCCCACCGGACCCGGATGGCTCCGGCTCTGCCGGTCAGGCCCTGCAGGCGCTCTATCCTCGCGATCAGGGCGAGACCGTCAACCTGGCGGACAACCCTGCCATGGAAGGCGATTTCAATGAGCTACTGGATTTACGTGACACGCTGAGCCGACTGACCGAGCGGGAATCCACCCTCAAACAACGCATCCAGCAATCCATGGGGCTGGCCAGCAAGGCCACCTTCACGGAGGGCTCCGTGACCTGGAAGCGCAGCAAGGACTCCACCAGCCTGGACACCAAAGCCCTGCTGCAGGACCAGCCGGATCTGCTCAAGCAATACCCCAAGCACAAAGCCGGGAGCCGTCGCTTCCTGGTTCGTCCCAATGCTTAACCTCTACGACTCACGGCATAACAGCCGGGCTTGGCCCGGCTGCGCCTATGCCTGTTATCCATCAGGAGAATCCCATGATTAAAGGACTCGCGATTACCCCACCCGTCATTGGCCGCATTAGCATCGGTCGCGTAGTGGAGAAGAACGGCAAGCGTCTGCCGGAGAAAGACGACCAATTCACCATCACCACCCAGATACAGACCCGGGACGGCTGGCTACCGCACCCGCTGGATGAGGCCCTGCGCCAGGAGGTACAGGGCAAAAAGCTACGAAGCATTCCCGTCACCCTGCCCTTCAATGACCCTGACCTGAACCTACGGGCGGAATACACCTTCTTTGACCGCAAGAGCGGCAGGCCGCTGTGTGCAGGCAACGGAGAGACTTGCCGACGCCATACCGAGAACGGCCTGGAATCCCTACCCTGCCCATCACCGGACCTCTGTGACTACGGCAGCCATGGGCTGTGCAAACCCTACGGGCGGCTGTATGTACGGATCGGGGAAGAGGATGAACTGGGCTGCTTCGTGTTCCGGACCACCGGCTACAACAGCATCCGCACCCTGGCCGCACGACTGCGCTACTTCCACGCCATCAGTGGCGGCAACCTGGCCTCCCTGCCCTTAGAGCTTAAGCTACGCGGCAAGAGCACCGCCCAGAGCCACCGGGCACCGATCTACTACGTGGATCTGACCCTACGTGCAGAACAATCCATGAAAGGGGCTGTCACCCATGCCAGGGAAGAATCCCAGGCTCAGGTGAATCTGGGAATCAATCAGGCCGAGTTAGACAAGGTTGCTCAGGCAGGCCTGATGAATGCGCAGTTCGAGTATTCAGAGGATGAGGGGCTTCAGGTTACGGAGGAGTTTTATCGCAATGAGGCCAACCAAGACACCAGTGTCTCAAAGCAGTCAACCAGCCTGAAAGAGGCCCTTTCGGCAAAAGTGAGCGGGGGCGAATAACCCCCACCTCAACTACCGATAGCGCAGCACCGCCGTATCCAGTTCAGCCTTTATCTCGTCACGGAGTGATGCCGGGGCAAGCACGGCGACCTTGGCACCAAAGCCGAGAATCCACCATTTCAGTTCTTCCGTATGCTCAACATCTACCGTCATTTTAATAACCCCCTCGTCATACTGAGCCAGCTTTTGGCTCTGATGGAGAGGGGTTTCGTAAAGGTGGCCCCCGCCTGATCGTAAAATAGAAGCTCAAGAGAAATCCGCTCTCCGTAAGGGAGATTCATATTGCCATTACGCAGGTAGCTATTGAGATCAAATGCCCGCATGCCCTGCACCGGGTCATCCAAAATTTCGACTCGGCTCAAACGGTGGCGATTCATTCTTACCTTTTCCTAAAATCCACGTAGTAACGTAAATTTCTTTTCATCATTTCCTCTCGCCTTTCCTCACAGTCGTGAGACAAGCTGGCTTTTACCATTGGAAAATCACATTTCGCGGCTATCCCTCCAAGTTTCATGCCCTTCCCAACCGCTGAATAATCAGTCTCAAAACTATGAGAAACAAGCCTATTTTTTCCAAAAAAACCTTTAACCAAGGTAACTAAATTATCATCCTCTTTAAGCCACCTTGACTGAGAAAGAATCTGATCCGCAGACTGCCCTTTAAAGTTAAACCAACCAGATGGCCTATTCCCTTCAAACTCATACTCGATGACCTTTCCCTCATCAAGGCTATGAAAGTCATCGATCATCCTGTTTCCGGAAACACCAGCACTACAGCGGGCAGAGTCCGTTCCTGCGTCTTCATGGACTTTCACTTCCATATCCAGGCCAGCCTTCTTACCCGACTGACACTTACCTGACTGAGATGATGCGACTTCAATTCTTATTCGGCTCGCTCCCGCCTCTCTGGCGGCATTAATAAGCTCAGAATGCTTGCTGGCAGCAAAACTATCGCTCAGAAGATATTCAAAAGGCACCAGCTCTGAGGCACTAGATGGGTGAACCGTGTAGAGAACACCATCGTTCAATGCAGTAACATCTGTTTCTGGGAAACGGCTCCTCACATCTTCACTGCTCAAGCAACTCATGTACTCGGTATCAATATCACTTTCAGAAATATGAATTTTGTATTTGAAAATATGCACATCCGGCATGCCTTCGAACAAGAGCTCACATTTAAAAACAAACGCCCTCTCCGCATCAACAACACGCGAGTTTGCCTTTACTACATCACTCACCTTATTTCTAAGTTCAAGAAAGCCATTTGCACTCTTATCAACAGCTCCCAAAATATCTCTTAGTTCTGAAAATGGCACAGTTCTGGAAAGCAAGCTTCTTATCTTTAACAAAAGCTCATCAGAGACCCCTGAGTAGGTGGAACATATTCCATCAATGTACGTTTTAAGTAACTCTTCTTGCTCGCTATGAAGAATTCCATCCGAATGAGCTGCCGAGCCAATCAATGCAGCCTGAAAAATAGCCAAATTCTTTTCCTTATCAGACATCCCCGGCTTTTTTCTCTCTGGCTCGGGCACCTCCCTACCATTACCAACCCCCTTTTCGTACGCCTCCAACGCAAAATAGGCAGCCGGTGATGCAAGCATTAGTAGCTTTCTATTAAACATAACATTCATCCTTTTACACCGAGCGGTCAGACTGTCAGATCTACCCCCGCAAAAGCCTTATTGATATTTCCTAATTACTCAGACGCTGCCAGTCGCGCTTTCAGCATCACATCCAGCTCTTCAAGAGCCTTATGCTTATTCGTCCACCAGTCAGTAGACCACACCCTGAACAGCGTCCAGCCCAACCCTTCCAATACACCCTGGCGGATCTTGTCGCGCTCTCGGGCATAGGCAGAGCTGTGGTACATGGCGCCATCGCACTCGATTCCGGCCAGATAAATGCCGGGCTTGTCGGGGTGAACAATACCCATGTCGATGCGGTAGGCGGAGACGCCAATCTGGGGATGCACTGTCCAGCCTTTTTCCTGCAGCCCTCTGGCCACGGCCACTTCGAAGGGGGATTCAAAGTCACCCATGGAGCCGTGTACCGCCGCGCCCAAGGCGGAGGCACCACGTTCAGCGTATTCCAGGAAGTGCTTGAGGTCCGCCACGGCGCGTGCCTGGGTGCGGGCCAGATCAATACGTTCCGGCGGCATGGTGGAGAACACCACCATTTCGGAACGGGCGCGGGTCATGGCCACGTTCAAGCGGCGCTCACCACCGGTACGGTTGAGAGGGCCGAAGTTCATGGTGACGTGACCGGCTTCATCCGGACCATAGGTGATACTGAACAGGATCACATCCCGCTCATCCCCTTGCACGGTTTCCAGGTTCTTCACGAACACCGGTTCCAGCTCGTCCTCGGAGAAGGCCCATTCGATGCCCGGGTCTTCCGCTCTTGCCTTATCAAGCAGATCCTCAATCAGACTCTGCTGCTCGGTATTGAACGTCACCACCCCAATGGACTGGCTACGAACAGCGGGGTCGTCTGAAGTCAATCGACGCACGATCTCCGCCACGATGGCCTTGGCCTCACCTTGGTTATGACGCGCCTTGCCTCGGGCGTAGAAGCCTTCCGGTTTCACCAGTGACACCCCCTTGTCAGGGTGCACTGGCGCCGGGAAGGTAATCAGGGAGCTGTCGTAATAGCGGCTATTGGAGAAGGCAATCAGGCTTTCTCTTCGGGAACGGTAATGCAGGTTCAGCACGCGCTGGGGAATACTCGCACCGATCAGTTCATCCAGGATACTTTCCAGATCCCCCTCGCCGTCGATATCGCCATCCGGGTCATCATCAGAACGACCAAAGAAGTTGGTGGGCGGCATCTGTTTCGGATCACCGGCCACAATCACCTGTTTGCCACGGGCCAGAGAGCCCACCGCATCCCACACGGTGATCTGGGAAGCCTCATCGAAAATCACCACGTCGAATTGAGCCTGCCCGGCGGACAGGAATTGCGCAATCGACAGTGGCGACATCATCAAGCAGGGGGCCAGCGTCGTGATCACGTCCGGGATGGTTTCCATCATTTCCCGCACCGGTTTGTGACGCATCTTCTTCTGCAGTTCATGCGCCAGCACGCCCCAGGACGATTTTTTCTTGGTGGTCTCCTGGTGCGGGATCTCACCCGCCAGATTTGCGGCAATATATTTCGCGGTCAGATCACTGAACCGGGTATCCAGCTCGCGGAAATTCTCAATCGTCGCCTCATGCTCCGGAGAAGAGAAAGTACGCAGCACCTCATCCTCACCGATCACCGCCGACGACCACCAGCTGCAATAAGCGGCCTCGAAGACCTCTTCCACTTGGAAGGCGGGCACAGAGCCATTTTCGATGGCTTCGACCAGCGGGCCGAGCTGGAAGTCCAGTGCCTCGGAGCGACGGCGCACCCAAGCACACCAATCCCGCAGGGCGATGTGATGATCGATAATTTCCTGACATTGCACGCCCAGAGACTCAAGGGCGGCCACACCTTCAGGCAATCGACCATCCAGCGAGGCACCGATCAGTGCTTCGAACTTTTCCTTGTTGGCAGAGAAGGCTTCGAAGGCCGCCTTGAAATCATTGATGGTTCGCCCCACTGGCGCATCCGGTGCCAACAGGTCGTTGGCATCATAAAGCAACGTGCGAATCTTGCCGCGCAGGGTCGCCAGGGATTCCGCATCATCTGCCAGCTTGCCAACCGCAACACGAGCCCGTGAACCAAGCGCCTTCAGCGCGGCCATGGCGCTGGGGTCTGAGTTATAGGAATCCCATTCCCGAAGGCCTTTCAGCACACCATCGAGGCGGTCGATATGACCACCGGTTTCCCGCAACTGTTTCAGCACGGGAATATCATTGGTCGGGTCCGGATCACCCTGCGCTCCGCCTTCCCGCATTTGCTTGACGACCTTGCGCTTGGCAAACCAGCTCTTGGGCCACCAGGTGTCATTGGCTTCCGCCCAGGCTTGCCCCAGCACCGCCGCATCCAGCTTCTGCCAGGCCAACGGCTCATAGGTGCAACTCAGCTTCGCTTGCGTATCAATGTAGGCCTTCAGCTGTGTAACGGCTTCTTCCAGCGCGTCCAGTCGATCCGTTGCATCCGGCTCCAGCGCAAATGAGGCCTGCTGGCGGTAGGCGTCCAGCAAAACCTGCCCACACTCGGCCATGGCCGCCAGCTTGGGCAGGCTCACCACACCCAGACTGATGCCCAAGGCCTTCTCAAGCGACGCCAATTTGTCGGCCAACTGCGCCCCACTGGCTTTCAGGCTGCGGGCGGCACCCACCACCTCTTCTTCCCACTGAGGCCGCCAGTCAAAATTGCTGATCAATGCCAGCGGGTG
>NZ_NVWY01000021.1 GCF_002733835.1 Alcanivorax sp. | reverse complement strand
TGGTCATCAAGGGTTTGAGTTTCAAGATTTATCGCACACATCGGGTTTTCTAACAATGCCACCCGTCTTCCTCGATATGACAGAAGAAAACTGGTGTCCAAAAGTAAATGTTTGGCTGGTTCGATTGTGGAATGCGGCAGGATTTCCAGAATGTGAAGATTATGATTCGATTGTCAATGAGTAACTGTTTTTTTACTCGTTATCAATTATGTTATATTGATATCAAATCATTCCCACTCAATCGTCGCCGGTGGCTTGGACGAGATATCGTAGGTCACCCGGCTGATGCCCGGAATTTCGTTGATGATGCGGCTGGAGACCAGTTCCAGGAATTCATAGGGCAGATGCGCCCAGCGGGCCGTCATGAAGTCGATGGTTTCCACCGCACGCAGAGCCACCACATATTCGTAGCGACGGGCATCGCCTACCACGCCCACTGACTTGACCGGCAGGAACACGGCAAACGCCTGGCTGGTCTTGTGGTACAGACCAGCGGCGCGCAGCTCTTCGATGAAGATATGGTCTGCCAGGCGCAAGGTATCGGCATACTCCTTCTTCACTTCGCCGAGGATACGCACACCCAGACCCGGCCCCGGGAAGGGATGGCGGTAGACCATGTCGTAGGGCAGCCCCAGCTCCAGGCCGATCTTGCGCACTTCATCCTTGAACAGTTCGCGCAGGGGCTCCACCAGCTTGAGTTTCATATCTTCCGGCAGGCCACCCACGTTGTGGTGACTCTTGATCACATGGGCCTTGCCGGTCTTGCTGGCGGCGGATTCGATCACATCCGGGTAGATGGTGCCCTGGGCCAGCCAGTTGGCATTCTCCAGTTTGCCCGCTTCTTCGTCGAAAATATCAATAAAGGTATTGCCGATGATCTTGCGCTTCTTCTCCGGATCCGCCTCGCCGGCCAGCTTGCCGAGGAAGTTGTCTTCCGCGTCCACGCGAATCACTTTCACGCCCATGCTGTCGGCGAACATTTCCATGACCTGGTCACCTTCCTGGTGACGCAGCAGGCCGTTGTCCACGAACACGCAGGTGAGCTGGTCACCGATGGCCTTGTGCAGCAGCGCCGCCACCACGGAGGAATCCACCCCGCCGGACAGGCCCAGGATCACTTCGTCGGTACCTACCTGCTCGCGGATGGTGTCGATGGCATCGCTGATGATGTTGCTCGGCGTCCACAGGGCTTCGCAGTCACACAGCTCGCGCACGAAGCGCTCCAGCAGGCGGCCGCCCTGCAAGGTATGGGTCACTTCCGGATGGAACTGGATACCATAGAAGCGCTTTTCGTCGTTGGCCATGCCGGCGATGGGGCAGCTGCCGGTGGTAGCGGTCGCCACGAAACCCGCCGGCATCTCGCCGACACGATCACCATGACTCATCCATACGTCGAGAAATTCCTTACCCTGCTCTTCATGGTCGACGATGCCGTCCAGCAGCGCATTGGCTTCAGCCTTTTCCACGCGGGCGTAACCGAACTCGTGCTTCTCACCGGCGATGACCTTGCCGCCCAACTGCTCGGCCATGGTCTGCATGCCGTAACAGATACCCAGCACAGGAATGCCTGCGTCAAACACGGCCTGCGGAGCGCGGGGCGTCTCTGCTGCCGTCACCGATTCCGGCCCACCGGAAAGAATAATGCCTTTGGGTGCAAACTCGCTGAGCTCTTCAGCGGTCATGTCGAAGGCACGAATTTCGCAGTACACACCGATTTCCCGCACGCGGCGAGCAATCAGCTGAGTGTATTGGGAACCGAAGTCCAGAATCAGGATGCGCTGGGCATGGATGTCTTGCATGGGGTTCTATCCCGCGGTGGTTGCCGACGGCTGGCGCCGGACCTTGTTGGTTACGGGTCTGACGCCGGATGCCTGACGTCGGACGCTTTAAAAGCAAAACGGCCGGAGATGTCTCCGACCGGCTCTGGCGTCAGACGTCCGACCTCGGACATCCGACCCCCTTCAAGTCACAACAGACCCCGAATTACCCCACCGGGTAGTTCGGCGCTTCCTTGGTAATCGTCACATCGTGCACGTGGGACTCTTTCATGCCCGCGTTCGTTACCTTCACGAACTCCGGCTTGGTGCGCATCTCTTCGATGGTGGCGCAGCCGGTGTAGCCCATGGAAGCACGCAGGCCACCCATCAGCTGGTGCACGATAGCGCTCATCGGCCCTTTGTAAGGCACACGCCCTTCGATGCCTTCCGGTACCAGTTTCTCGATGCCGGCAGCAGCATCCTGGAAGTAACGGTCGGAGGAACCGGTGGAGCCAGACATGGCACCCAGCGAGCCCATGCCACGGTAAGCCTTGTAGTAGCCCCCCTGGAACAACTCGACCTCACCCGGCGCTTCTTCAGTGCCGGCCAGCAGGGAACCGATCATGATGGCGCTGGCGCCAGCGGCAACGGCTTTGGAAATATCACCGGAGAAGCGGATACCGCCGTCGGCGATCAAGGGCACGCCGGTGCCTTGCAGCGCCGCGGCCACATCAGAAATAGCCGTAATCTGCGGCACACCAATACCGGCCACGATACGGGTAGTACAGATAGAGCCAGGGCCGATACCCACTTTCACCGCATCGGCGCCAGCGGCCACCAGGTCTTTGGCTGCAGCGGCCGTAGCGATATTGCCGCCGATCACCTGCACTTCAGGAAAGTGTTTCTTCACCCAGGCCACACGGTCGATCACACCCTGAGAGTGACCGTGTGCAGTATCCACCACGATCACATCCACCCCGGCTTCCACCAACGCAGCAACGCGCTCGTCGGTGCCGGCCCCGGTGCCCACTGCAGCGCCCACACGGAGGCGGCCCTGGGAATCCTTGCAGGCATTGGGGTATTTGGCCGCTTTCTCGATGTCCTTCACGGTGATCATGCCGCGCAGATCGCCGGCAGCGTTCACCACAATGACTTTCTCGATGCGATGCTTGTGCAGCAGTGCCTGAACTTCATCAGCGCCAACACCTTCCTGCACTGTCACCAGCCGGTCCTTGCCGGTCATGATGTCTTTCACGCACTGGTCGTAGTTGGTGATGAAACGGGTGTCGCGGCTGGTGACAATGCCGACCACCTTGTCACCTTCTCCGTTTTTCTCAACCACCGGAACGCCGGAAATGTTGTTCGCATCAGTGATGCGGATCAATTCGGCAACCGTGGTATCAGGGCTGACGGTAATCGGGTCTTTGACCACACCGGATTCGTATTTCTTGACCATGCGTACATTACGCGCCTGGTCTTCGATATCCATGCTTTTATGGAGGATACCGACGCCCCCTTCCTGCGCCATGGTAATGGCCAGGCGATGCTCGGTAACCGTATCCATGGCTGCGGATACCAGGGGAATGTTAAGAGCGATGTCCCGAGTCAATTTGGATTTCAGGGACACGTCCTTGGGCAGCACATTGGAATGGGCAGGCACAAGCAAAACGTCATCAAACGTTAATGCTTCTTGGGCAATTCTGAGCATATTGCACCGTAGGAAGTGAGGGGGGAGCCTGGCGGATGCCACCGGGCGGAGCGGCAGCACCCAGAATGAGACAGGCACCCCGTTAAATTAAGCGGGCGATTATACGACATTACCGGCTAACCACACAATCACCGCTGGCAGGGTTCAAAAAAACGGGCTACCCTCCCGCGATGACCATTTCATCCCGCGCCGAACCGCTGTCTATCAGCCAGTTGAACCTGGATGCCCAGGGCCTGCTGGAAAGCTCTTTCCCCCTGATCTGGCTACAGGGCGAACTGTCCAACTTTTCCCGTCCGGCCTCCGGCCACTGGTACTTCAGCCTGAAAGACACGCGTGCCCAGATTAATGGGGCCATGTTTCGAAATCGCAACAGGTTGCTGGATTTCTCACCCCAAAACGGCCAGCAGGTACTGGTGCGCGCCAAAATCACCCTGTATGTGCCCCGCGGCAATTTCCAGATTGTGGTCGAACACATGGAGCCCGCCGGCCAGGGCGCCCTCAAGGCCCAGTTCGACGCGCTCAAGGCCCAACTTCAGAGCGAAGGGCTGTTCGCCCAGGAACGCAAACAGGCACTGCCTGCCTGGCCCAACCAGATTGGGGTAATCACCTCCCCCAGTGGCGCTGCCATTCGCGATATTCTCCAGGTACTGCAACGGCGTTGTCCGTCTATCCCTGTGGTGATTTATCCGGCAGCGGTGCAGGGTGCCGATGCGCCGGCACAGCTGCGCAAGGCGCTGGAACTGGCGGTGACACGCAACGAATGCGACGTGCTGATTATTGGTCGGGGCGGCGGGTCTCTGGAAGATTTGTGGGCCTTCAACGACGAAGCCCTGACCCGGGCGGTCGCCGAGTGCCCCATTCCCATTGTCTCTGCCGTGGGCCATGAGGTGGACACCGGGCTGACCGATTTTGCCGCCGATCTGCGCGCTCCGACCCCTTCCGCCGCCGCGGAACTGGTGAGCCCTGACCTGTCGGTGGTCAGCCAGCGTCTTGCCGGCCTGCACCGGCGGTTGCGATGGGTCATGGCGCAACAGCTCCGCACCCCACAGGAACGCCTGCGCCATCTGAGCCAGCGGCTTCGCTCCCCTCGCCAGCACCTTGAGCAAAGCAGCCAGCGACTGGATGAATTGCTCAATCGCCTGCAACGACAGATGCAGCACCGCCTCACTCTACTCCATGGCCGCCTGCAGCCCAGCCAGCAACGCCTGGCGCGGCTATCACCAGAGCGGCTTCTGCTGGACCGCCAGCACCAGCTGGCAGCCCTGAACAAGCGATTGCCACAACCCATACAGCGGCAGATTCAACAACAGCAAGTGCAGCTGGCCGGGCTGAGTAAGCGCCTGCAAACAGCCAGCCCGCTGGAAACCCTGGCGCGGGGATACAGCATTACCTTCAAGGGAGAGGATGCGGTGCGCTCTGTAAACCAATTACAGGCTGGTGACACCCTGACCACCCGACTGGTCGACGGCGAAGTTACTGCCCGGGTGGAACACGTCCAGGAGTCAGATACGGACTGAGCACCCGCGCCAACTGCTGGCGACGAAATGGCTTGGCCAGGTGGGAATTCATCCCCACCGCCAGGCAACGTTCGCGTTCCTCATGCATGGCATTGGCGGTCAACGCCACCACCGGCATGGGCGCCCGGCCCTGTTCCCGCTCCCACTGTCGCAATTGCCGGGTGGCCTCCAGGCCATCCATTATCGGCATCTGCACGTCCATGAGAATGCAATCAAAGTCTCGCTGGCGCGCTTTTCCCAGCGCCTCCTCACCATTGCTTGCCGTCACCACGGTGACGCCCATTTGCTCAAGAATCCGCCGCGCCACCATGGCATTGACCACATTGTCTTCCACCAGCAGCACCAACCCATGCAGGACATGTTGCTCCGGTTCAATCGGGCTGGCCGGCCCCGCCGGCCCACTGTCCGCCGGCTGCTCACGGCACAACAGGCGCAACGACAGCGTAAAGACACTGCCCTCGTCCTCCCGGCTACCTACTGACAGGGTGCCACCGAGCATTTCACTGAGTTTGCGCGCAATCGCCAGCCCCAGCCCGGTGCCACCAAAACGGCGCGAGGTGGAGGAATCAATCTGTGAGAACGCCTTAAACAGGCTTGAACGTTTGGACTCTGGAATACCAATACCGGTATCGGCCACAGCAACACTCAGGTCCAGCCAGTCTCCCCGAACCGGCAGCACCGATACGGTGACAGTGACGCCCCCTTCCTGGGTAAACTTCACCGCATTGGAAATCAGATTACTGAGCACCTGGCGCAACCGGGTCGGGTCACTCCTCGCCACCCTGCCTGCCAGCACTTCGTCGCCCTCAAGGCGCAGATACAGCCCCTTGCTTTCCGCCACATAACGAAAAGTAGCAACACAGTTCTGCAGCAGGGGGCGCAATTCGAAGAATGACGGGTCCAGGTCCATGCGCCCGGCTTCGATACGCGAAAAATCGAGGATATCGTTAATCACATCCAGCAGATGACCGGTGGATTCCAGCGCTGCTTCGGTGTATTCGTGCTGCTCCTCGTTCTGGGCCGTTTCTTCCAGTAATTGCAGCATCCCCAGCACACCATTCATGGGGGTGCGCAGCTCGTGGCTCATCATGGCCAGGAAATCGCTTTTGGCCTGGCTGGCGGTTTCCGCCTGACGATGGGCTTGCTGCAATTCTGTCATGGCCACCTGCTGCGTGTGCCGGGCGCCTTCCAGCGCGCCGGCCAGCTCGTTGATATTGTCCTGCAGTTCGCCCAACTCACCCTGCAAACGGCTGTTGCCCCGCACAGAGTATTCCCCCTGGCGCAGGGTCCGCAGCAGACCCGACAGGTAACCCAGTGGTGCGGCAATCTGGCGCGCCAGATAGTGGGCAATCCAGAGCCCCAGGATCATGGCGAAGAAGGCAGGAATCATGCTGGCCAGCAAAATTTCCTTTTGCCGTGCCAACAATCGGGCACTGGACATGCCAAGCACCACCTCTCCAATGCGGTCGGGTCTGTCATCGCGCTCCACCGGGCCCTCCAGCATGCCTTCTGGTGCCACCGCCTGACGATAAATGCCGGAATGAAATTCGATGATCTCGTTGTTGCTTTCCTCGCGGTCTCGCCCCTCATACAGCAGCACCTGACCATCACCATCGCGAAACACCACGTACTGCAGATCCGCCCGCTGCATGGCCAGCTGAGCCTGGCGGCGCAAGTCCGTGTAATTGCCCGCCAATACGCCGTATTCCGACGCCGAAGCAATCTGCTGAGCCAAAAAACTGCCCAGTTCATGCAGGTCCCGATCCGCGTCCTCAAAGCGCTGCCACGTTAATGCCACCAACAACAGGCCCAGCATGAACAGTGCAGGAACCAGCCCCAGAACTTGCAATTGCTTGCGAATCCCAGGGCCTTTGCGCGGTACATCGGCACGCGTCATGGCGCCCCCCCGGCTTTTTGCAGGGCATCCTGAAGTGCCCCACTATCCCGATAATGCATGTCAAAACTGCTGGCAACGTGCTCATTGACCACCACCGACGGGCGAGACACAAAGGCAGAGGCACCCCACTCGCCCGTGTCAGCAAAAACACGCAGCCGCTGAACCGCTTCGCTGACCAGATCGCTACCGCTGGCATAGTACGATGCCACGCTGCCCGCATTCACAAATGTCAGGTCCGGGCCAAACACTGGCCTGCGTTGGCGGTAGCTGGTCAACAACACCAGCTTGGCGGCATCTGGCCCGAGCAGAGCGTCGTCCACCGGAAGCACAATGGCGTCGAGATGATTGAGATTCTCACGCAGGGTGTCACCCAGGTCCCGAGCATTTTTGACCGGCAGCAACTCCAGCTTGAGCGCCCCGCGAAAACCACGCACCAGCTCGGCAGGCCAGACGCTGTCCGCCCCCAGTACCACGCCAACCCGGCGGGCCAGAGGCATCATGGTCCGCACCAACTGCAACTGATTCGCCAGGCTGACCCCCGCCCAGATCGCCGCACACCGGTACCCCTCTTGCACGGCCTTTTCACTCAAGGCACGGCTGACATGGACCCCCAACAACGGTTTTCCCTGGGCCATGGCACGGGTAAAGGCGGCATCGCCGAGGGCAACCAGTACATCCGCCGCCTCGGGCTCATCGACGACACGCAGGTTCGCCGGCAGATCCTGCGCCAGCGAAAGCACAAACACATCCTTGAAGGGGCTGGGCTCAGCCAGTACGTGTACGGTTTGCGCCGGCGAGGACAACGCACCGCCAGCCGTTGCCAGCAACAAAAGAAGAACCAGTGCGCGTCCATGCCTGCTTTGCATCCGGCTATATCCTCACCGTCACACCCAGCCACATTCGATCTTGCTGGTAGTGATTCTCTGCAAAAACCACCGGGGCCTTATTGAGCCCATGCTGAACAACTGCCCGCCATTCCAGCTCCGTGGGGCCGGCACGGTGGCGAAAGCGGAGCTGCACGTCCGCACGCTCAAAAACGTTATCGTTATAATCATTGGACAGATAATACGCGGATGAAAACGCCCATTGGCGGCTGAACTGCCACGACCACAGGGCACTGCCAGAATCCCGGGCAGCCAGACGCCGCTCGGTCTTCACGTTAGTGTCGGTGTGAATGTGGGCGCCGGTAACACGGAATAAATGCGATACACTCGGGCGCCAGGAGAGCTGGGCTTCTGTGCCCTGATGGTTGACCCACCCTTCGTTGCTCGGTTCAAATTCAAACGGATTGAGTGCCGTGCTCAGCAGGTTCGTCAGGCTTTCCTGAAAATAGCGCACATCCAGTTCTATCGCAGAAAACTGCCCGTAATAGCCAACCTCCCAGGAACGGATGCGCTCCGGCTCAAAAGTGCCAGGGCTTTGCTGGGTCACAAAAAAGTACGCCGGCGCCCAGCCCAGCAACGCCTTGGTATTATCCGCAAACGGCGGTGACAGGGTTTGCGCCTGAATATTGATATTGGCACGCTCTTCATAGATATCCGGTGTGCGCAGCGCTTCGGAATACACATAACGCAGATGGTGGCCCGGGAGCAGCCGCCAGTTAACGCCGGCGCGGGGGCTGAAATGATCACCGCTGATCTGGTCTCGCTCCCAATAGCCGCCCAGGTTAACCGTTACCGGATCAAGAACATCCAGCGCCAGATTGCCAAAAAAACGGTAGCTGATATTGTCTTGCGTGCCCCCCAGATAGCTGTCGGACTGTACCCGGTCATGGCGGATTTCTGCCCCACTGACCAGTCGTGCCCAGCGAGTCAGCTGCAGGGTATCCTGAATTTCCAGGTCATAACGCACCTCCTGAATATCCAGCTCACTGCCGGCACAGAAAGGCGCACCGGCACCCTGCAAGGTCAGATAACGGTTAGTGGCATCGGCATCCGCCGGAAAGGCCGCAAAAGTCGCCCCCATGTCGCTGCCATTCTGCAAATACAAATCGCGCAGTTCCTGACTGAAGAACAGGCCGCCCCCGGGCCCGGTCTGGCCGGTCACAGGGTCCCGATAACAGACATTAAAGTCGGTGATTTCCTGATTGTACTGGCCGTAAGTATGGACCTGCAGCTGATGGGTCCGGCTGAAATTGTGCTGCCATTGCAGCGACACAAATGCCCGCTCGCCTTTCTGCACCGGGTCGCCCTGGTATTCGCCAATATCGGCAACACCCGCTTCCTGCTGGCGCTCCAGGCGGCTGCGGCTACCACCGGCCTGCACCATGAGCGTATTGCGGGCATCTGCGTCCCAGACCCACTCGGTGTTGAGCGTCTCAATGCGCTTGCCATCCGGCAGGCTCTCGCCTTCGAAGGGCTCGTCATAGCCGTTATCTGCCCGTCGCGACACGGAAGCACGCAGCGCCCCGTTTTCCAGCCGGTGAACACCAAGCAGATGCGCATCGCGGATACCATTATTGCCGCCCTGTACGGTCACGCCGCTCTTGCTGATATCCCGTGGGTCACGGGTAATAATGTTGATCACGGCAGTGAAAGCGTTGGCACCATACGCGGCAGCCGCCGGACCACGGGTAACCTCAATACGTTCCACATCGCGGATATCCACCGGCATGTCGTTCCAGCTCACCCGGGACAGGCCCGGCTGATACTGACTGCGACCATCAAGCAACACCAGCATGCGCCGCTGATCGCGGGCCTGGGTGGGGTGGTAGGCTACCGAAGGGACATTGCCGTCCACCTTCACCGCAGCCATACCCGGGACCAGTTTCAGGACTTCATACAGCTCGCGGGCACCGCTGGCTTCGATCAGCGTGCGGTCAATCACTGTGACACTGGCAGGGGCCTCGGATTGAGGCTGACTCACGCGGGCAGGGGTAAGAACCATGGCGGGCTGCTGGGCCGGTTCCATCATTGGTTCTATCGCTTGCGCAGACGCGCAAAACACGCCTAAACAACCGGCTATCCCCCAATACCCCCAGCGTTTGATAACGCATCCTCCGTGTTGCCTGCCCCGGCCTCCTTCCTTGCTCAGCGAGGCAGGTTATTTTTTCATTCGCTTGATCATCCGTTTGCGCTTATGCACCTGGCGATCGGTGAGCACATTTTTGCGCCCTTCATACGGATTCGTACCGGACTTGAATTCCAGCCGGATCGGCGTGCCTTCCAGTTTAAGCAGTTCGCGGAAACGGTTTTCCAGAAACTTCTTGTAGCTGGCAGGCAGGGCTTCCGTGCGGTTGCCATGCAGCACCAGCGTCGGCGGATTGTTACCGCCCAGGTGAGCATAACGCAATTTTGCGCGAAAGCGCCCATTGCGCGGTGGCGGATGACCGTTGGTGATTTCTTCCATCATCCGGGTCAGTTCGTTGGTGCCGATCTTGATAAAGGCGCTGTCCCAGGCCTGCTCCACCATGCCCCAGAGGTCCCCCACCCCGGTGCCATGCAGTGCAGAAATAAACTTGATCTTCACCCAGGGGGCGAACTCCAGCCGTCGCCCCAGATTCACCCGCACCCGCTCTTTATGGTCCGCTTCCAAACCATCCCACTTGTTCACCGCGATCATCAGAGCTCGACCGCTGTCCAGGGCATAGCCCAACAGGTGCAGGTCCTGGTCGGTAATGCCTTCGCGGGCATCGATGACCACCACGACCACCTGGGCCGCTTCCATGGCCTGCAACGCCTTGATCACGGAAAACTTCTCGACCATTTCGTAGACTTTACCGCGCCGCCGGACCCCGGCGGTGTCGATCAGGGTATAGGCGCGCCCCATGCGCTCGAATGGCACCTCAATGGAGTCCCGTGTGGTCCCGGCATGGTCGAACACCACCACCCGTTCTTCGCCGAGCATGCGGTTGATCAGGGTGGATTTGCCCACATTGGGGCGCCCCAGCACGGCCACACGAATGCTGTCTTCGCCGGGCTTCTTGGAGGTGCGATGTTCGCCTTCCGGCAGCAGCTCCAGATCCGTAAACCCTTCCAGAATATGCTCGATCATGCTGGTCACACCGCGACCATGGGCCGCCGCGATCGGCAGCACCTCGGTAAGGCCCAGCGCAAAAAACTCGGACATGGCCGAATCCGCGTCCACACCATCGGTCTTGTTGACGATCAGGTAGGTAGGTTTGGGCAGCTTGCGCAACTCGCTGGCAATCTGTTCATCGGCGGCGGTCAGGCCGGCACGGCCGTCCACCATAAACAACACCACATCGGCTTCGCCCACGGCCTGCAGGGATTGACTGGTCATCGGCACATCGATGCCGTCATCGTTCTCGCCGATACCGCCGGTATCCACCACCGTGTACAAATAGCCGCCCAGCTGGCCATCCCCGTATTTGCGGTCACGGGTAAGCCCCGGGAAATCGGCCACCAGGGCATCCCGGGTACGGGTCAGTCGGTTGAAGAGTGTGGATTTGCCCACATTGGGCCGCCCCACCAGGGCGATTACCGGCTTCATAGTCATCTCAACGAGGTTTCAACGGCGCTATGGTAACGCCAAAGGGGGATTCAAACGAAAAAATCTGCGCGGGGCGCAGATTTTTCAGGTATCGAGAAACCGGACCGGTTATTTGGGGCGCACCGTGTAGGCCGCCAGTTTGCCGTCGTAACTCAACACATAAAGGGTGTCTTCATAGCTGACCGGGGTACCCGCAAAGCCGTCACCGTCGTGCTTCTTACGGGCCACCAGGGTGCCGTCATCCGCATCCATCCAGTGCAGGTAGCCTTCAAAATCACCCACCACCATCAGGTCGCCCTGCACGGCAGTGCCGGTCAGTCGGCGGCCGTACAGCTTGTCTTGCTGCCAGAGCACGCTACCGGTGCGCTGGTCCACGGACCGCACCACACCAACATCATCCGCCACAAACAAGCGACCACCGCTGGCACTAATCACCTGGGCACTGGACATTTCCTTGCCCCAGTACTGACGGCCATTAATCTGGTCCGCCACGCCCAGCTTGCCCTGGAAAGCCACGGCGAAAACCCCGCCACCTTCCACGATCATGTTGCCATCCACATCGGTGAGACGATCGAGCTCGGAGCGGCCGGTGGGTTCGGCAATACGCTGCTCCCAGGCGGGCACGCCGGTCTCAACGTCCAGGGCCGCCAGCTTGGCATTGGCAAAACCGGCATACACACGCCCATCCGCAATGGCAGGCTGGGCCAGGCCACGCAGGGTCAGGGTGGGCACCGGGGTTTCATAATCCCACACCTGATCCCCCGTAGTGGCGTCCAGCGCCGTTACATGGCCATCCTGGGTCTGGAATACGGCGATGGTGCCGTTGCTGTTGGGGATCGCCAGCGCTTCACCGGAAAGCTGGGTACGCCACAGCTCTTCACCCGTTTCCATGGACAGGGCCACAGCCATGCCTTCACGGGTGCCATAGAGCACCATGCCGTAACCGGCGTAAAAACCGCCGCCGATACGATCTTCGGTTTTCACCCGCCACTGGCGCTTGCCCTTGTCACGGCTGATGGCATACACCTCACCGAACACATCACCGGCAAATACCTGTTGCTGGGTAACGGCCGGGCGCAGGGTCAGCTGGCTGTCTTCCACCCCGTTGCCCACACCTTCTTTCCAGAGCCGTTTTACCTTGTAGCTGGCATCAAAATCCGGCAAGTCATTGGGCTCAATGGCATTCGGGTTGGAGCTACAACCGGCCAGCAACAGGCTGGCCAGTGCGAAGGGGAGAAGGAAATATTTCATTTAGCTCTTCAGGTCATCCAGTTTCATCTGCACACGGTCTTTTTCACCGTTGTCCTGCAGGGTTTCCAGCGCCTGGGTATACGCCTCTGTGGCGGCCTGCTGGTCGTCACGGGCTTTTGCCAGGTCGCCACGCAGCTCCAGCGCCATGCCATTAAAGGCAGCCGGGAAGCTGTGATCGAGCTCGGCGGCGGCTTTATCGTAGGCCTGCTGCTGCAGCAACACACGCACCAGGCGCAGACGTGCCGTGTAAGTCAGCGCATCGGTGGCGCCGTCGTCAGCCACATCTTGCAGCAGGGAAGCGGCTTTATCGTACTCGCCCGCCTGTACCGCCAGGCGCGCCTGGGCCAGGCTGGCATAGTCCGCATAGGCGCTGCCGGGGAAATCCTCTTTCAGGGCTTGCGCCTGTTTGTTCACTGCCGCTTCATCCACTTGCTGTGCGGTCAGCGATTCCACCAACACCTGATACTGCCTGGACGCTTCGGAGGACTGCTCCCCTTGATGGCCTTGCCACTCACGCCAGCCAATCAGGGCTGCCACGGCCAGTACCACGGTAATAATCGCGGCGGTACCGTTCTTCTGCCACCACTCTTTAAGCAGCTCCGCCTGTTCCTCTTCATCGCGCATGTAATCTGCCACCCTGCTCTCCTTTCTTATTAATTGTCCGCCAGGAGCGCTACCAGCTCACTGGCAACCTGATCCCGGGATACTTGCTGCTGCTCGCCCTGGCCACGCAGGGGTTTGACCATAACACTGTTACTGGCCAGTTCATCCTCGCCGATAATCAAGGCCACCGCGGCACCGCTGCGATCGGCTTTTTTCATCTGGCTTTTGAAGCTGCCACCACCGCAGTGCAACTGGATTGCACGGCCGGGCAAGGCATCGCGAAGCTGTTCGGACAATGCCATGGTGGATGCCAATACATCCCCCATGGCCATCACATAGACGTCCACCGGCGCCGACAGTTCCGGCTTTTCCTGCTCGATAAGCAAAATCAGCCGCTCGACCCCCATGGCGAAGCCCACCGCCGGGGTCGGCTTGCCGCCCAACTGCTCCACCAGCCCGTCGTAGCGACCGCCGGCACAGACGGTGCCCTGGGCGCCGAGGGCATCGGTGACCCACTCGAAAACGGTCTTGCCGTAATAATCCAGCCCGCGCACCAGATACGGGTTCACTTTATAAGCAATGCCACTGGCATCGAGCAAGGCTTTCAGCCCTTCAAAATGGGCGACAGCCTCGTCATTCAGGTAATCGGCCAGCTGCGGCGCATCCTTGAGTACCTCGCGGGTGCCAGGGTCCTTGCTGTCGAGCACGCGCAGCGGGCTGCGCTCCAGACGCTTCTGGGAGTCCCCATCCAGGGCATCAAAGTGTGTTTTCAGATAATCCACCAGCGCATCGCGATAGCGCGACCGGTCCGCACTGTCACCCAGGGAGTTCAGCTCCAGCGTGACCTTGTCGGCCAGGCCCAGGGCTTTCCACAGACGTGCAGTAAGCAGGATGACTTCAGCATCGATATCCGGGCCGGTCATGCCGAAGGTTTCCACTCCAATCTGGTGGAACTGGCGATAACGACCGGCCTGGGGACGCTCGTGGCGGAACATGGGGCCGGTGTACCACAACCGCTGGGTCTGGTTGTACAACAGGCCATGCTGCTCACAAGCACGCACACAGCTGGCCGTGCCTTCCGGACGCAGGGTCAGGCTGTCGCCGTTACGATCATCGAAGGTGTACATTTCCTTTTCGACGATATCGGTCACCTCACCGATGCTGCGCTTGAACAGATCGGTCTGCTCCACGATGGGCATACGGATTTCCTGGTAGCCATAGCTGGCCAGCACCGCCCCCACTTTTGCTTCCAGCCACTGCCACAGCCCCGTCTGTTCCGGCAGGATATCGTTCATCCCGCGGATGGAGGTGACCTTTTTATTGACTGCCTTGCTCACAGAATTTCCTTAAAAAACGCAGAACGCTGGACACCTGGCACCGGACGCTAATCCACGCCCGACCAAGATCCCACGCCGTCTATTCACTACGGGCAATAATGCCCCTCTCTTCATCTTCTCGCTGTTTCTTGACTTTGGCGCGCACCATTCGCTCAAGCTCGTCGACCAGATCATCAGCGGTGATGTGATGGCTTTTTTCACCGTCGCGGTAGGCCAGATTATTGGGCGTGCCACCGGTGAGGCCCACATCCACCTCACGGGCTTCGCCCGGGCCATTTACCAGGCAACCAATCACCGCCAGATCAACGGATTCGTTGATGTCTTCCAGTCGCGCTTCCAGCTCGTTCACGGTCTTGATCACATCAAAGTTTTGTCGTGAACAGCTGGGGCAGGCAATAATGTTTACGCCTTTCTTGCGCAGGTTCAGGCTTTTCAGAATATCAAAACCGACCCGCACTTCTTCCACCGGGTCGGCGGCCAGGGAAATGCGGATGGTATCGCCGATGCCTTCCATGAGCAGTGAACCCAGCGCCACGGCGGATTTCACTGTGCCGGAACGGAAGGTCCCCGCTTCGGTGACACCCAGGTGTAGGGGCTGCTCCAGCTGGGCAGACAGCTTGCGGTAGGCCTGAAGGGTCATGAAGACGTTGGAGGCCTTCACACTGACCTTGAAGTCCTGAAAATCATAGCGGTCGAGAATGTCCGCATGGCGCATGGCGGATTCCACCAGGGCGTCGGACGTGGGCTCGCCGTATTTACGCTGTAATTCTTTTTCCAGGGAGCCGGCGTTCACGCCGATACGGATTGGTAATCCCTTGTCCTTGGCGCACTGAATCACTGCCTTGATACGGTCTTCGCGGCCAATATTGCCGGGGTTGATACGCAGGCAATCCACACCCTGCTCAGCCACCGCCAAGGCAATCTTGTAGTCGTAATGGATATCCGCCACCAACGGCACATCCACCTGCTTGCGAATTTTGCCAAAAGCCTCGGCGGCATCCATGGACGGCACCGACACCCGCACGATATCCACACCGGCATCCTGTAAACGGCGGATCTGGCCAACGGTGGCGTCCACATCACAGGTTTCGGTATTGGTCATGCTTTGTACGGAGATCGGGGCATCGCCACCGACAGGGACATTCCCCACCATGATTTGGCGGGTTTTACGACGTTGGATTTTAACTTCCGGTTCCATGGTGTTTTCTACCCTCGCGAATCAGGGAGCGGAGATTCGCACAACTTTACCGGGGGAATCCGTCGGCAAGGTGACAGCGCTGCCGTTGACCAGCAACTCGTCCACCGCGCCGGCGTTACCGAGAGTCAGGCTGAATGGCGCTTTACCATCCAGCATCAGGGATGCGCCACCGGATTGCTCGCCCTGGCGCAGAGTGCGCCCGGTGGCATCGGTGACCTTGATCCAGCAATTGCTGGTGAAACTGAGTAGCAGACGATCCAGACCATTAGCCGCGAGCATGGACGAGCCATCATCGCTCTGCTCAGCCGAGCTGCCATCAGCCTGGGGATCGCTAGCGGAGCTGGCATCAGTCTCATCATCCTGCATACCGTCGTCAGTGATGCCTTCGCCGTCAAGATCCGCGCTCGCCGGAGCAGCCCCGGAATCCATGCCACCGAAACCGTCAACAGCGCCGCCAGAGGGCTGAGCGCCAACACTGTCATTCATGTTTTCCAGCTCGGCCTCCTGCTCTGTCGCCGGCGTTTGTTCCGGCAGCGCAGGCAATTCGCCGCTGGCAGGCCAGAGCGCCCACAACAGCGCCACCAGCACCGCCAGCGCCAGTGCGATCAGCACGGGTTTTCGCCAGGCCGAAGGCGGCGGCGCAATGGACGGCAACTGCAGCGGCTTGTCCAACACATCGTCATTAACCATTTGCTGGAAGGTGTTGGCGATTTCATCCGCCGGCAGCCCGAGCAGCCGCGCGTAATTGCGCAGATACCCTTTAACAAAGGTCGCTTCCGGCAAGCGCTCGTAATCGTCCGCATCCAGGCTCTGCAGGTAGGTCAGCGACAAGTGCAAACGCTGGGCCGCCTGTGCCTGGGTCATGCCCTGGGCTTCACGGGCTTTGCGACAACGTTCGCCGGGTAATACCACCATGTCATCGCTCATTGCTGCGCTCCTTTTGCTTGCTCAGCTTTCCATTCCTGCCACTGACGGTATTCGCCAGAGCGGCGGTACAAATTATCCAGCGCCAGCTCATAGCTGGATTGCTGGTTGCGGTAGCCCAACGAATTGGACAGTTGAATCCCCAACCACAGGGCCCGGGCACTCTGACGACCAGTGCGCTGTACATATTGCTGGTAATAATCCCAGGCCAGGCGGCCACGATCTTCATCGAAATACAGTTGCGCCAACTCCAGGTTGGGCTGAACGGAACGCGGATTCAGGCGCAGTGCTTTCACATAGGCATTGCGAGCATCGTCATCGTTCCCCAGTTTCTGGTAACAGCGGCCCATGTTTTCCCAGGCGCTGCCGCGACCTTCATAGGACGGATCGTTAGCGGCTTTCTTGAAATGCTTGAGCGCTTCCTTGTACTCGCCACGGCCATACAGCAAGGTGCCGTAGTTATTCAGCGCCGGGGAGTAATGGCGATCCGCATCCAGCGCCTTGCGGTAATGGTATTCTTCGTTGGCGGGATCCTGCTCGTACTTATAAAGCAAGGCCATGGCGTTGTGCGCAACGGCACTGTCATCATCCAGGCTCAGCGCGCGGGAAAAGTGACGGCGCGCTTCTGACGGGCTGCCTTGCTGCAGGTACTGCAGCCCGGCGGCCACACGGCTATTTACCGCTTCATCCACTTTCACCTGTGGCCCATCGTCCACCGTCACACACCCGGCGGCCAAAAATCCTGCAAAACACAGGATAAAAATAACCTGAAAAAAACGTTTCATTAGGTCTGCGCTGTGTTGTTATCGGTTTGTTCGGCGCGGTGAAAAATGGATTCCTTCCAGCGCTCACTGCGCCGGGTGCGGTCCTTCACCTGCCCCACTAACTGACCACAAGCGGCATCAATATCATCGCCGCGCGTTGTCCTGACCGTGGTCATTACTCCATTGTCATTCAGGTACTTGTGGAACTCCAAAATATCGTTCTTGCGTGACCGCTCATAACCGGCATGCGGAAAGGGGTTAAACGGAATCAGATTAACCTTCACGGGAATGCCGTTAAGCAGTTTAACCAATTGGCGGGCATGTTCCGGCTTGTCGTTCACATCCCGCAACATCACATATTCCATGGTGATGGTGTTATGGCGGTGGGTAATATTCTTGCTGTAACTCTTGCAGGCCGCCATCAGGTCTTTCAGCGGATACTTGCGGTTCAGCGGCACCAGCTGGTTACGCAGCTCGTCATTGGGTGCGTGCAGGCTTACCGCCAGGGACACATCCAAATCCTCGCTGAGCTGATTCATCTTCGGAATCACCCCGGAGGTAGACAGGGTGATACGTTTTTTACCGATGCCGTAGCCCAGATCATCTTTCATGATCCGCATGGCCGTAAGCACCTTGTCGTAATTAAGCAGCGGCTCGCCCATACCCATCATCACCACATTGGTAATCGGGTGCTGACCCAGGTTACGGCGCGGGCCAAAGGCGCGGCTTGCCTGCCACACCTGACCGATGATCTCGGCGCTGGTCATGTCGCGCTGAAAGCCCTGTTTGCCAGTGGAGCAGAAGCTGCAATCCACGGCGCAGCCCACCTGGGATGAAACACACAGGGTGCCGCGACGACCATCGGGAATAAATACGGTTTCCACGGCACCGCCGTTATCCATTTCGAACACCCATTTACGGGTGCCGTCACGGCTGATGCTCTCGTGGGTTACCTTCGGGCCGCGGATTTCCGCCACCTCGGACAATTTCTGGCGCAATGCCTTACCCACATCGGTCATTTGCTCAAAGGAATCCGCCTGGTGGTGGTGGATCCATTTCAGCACCTGCTGGGCACGGAATTTTTTCTCCCCCATGGTCAGGAAGAACTCTTCCATTTGCGGGCGAGAAAGGCCGAGCAGATTTACCTTCTGTTGGGCAGTCATAGCATTCTCCAATAGGAAACCGGGTTTCCTTTAAACGCCAACCACGGCCCAAGGCCGTGGTTGGTATTGCACGCAAGCGGATATTAGCTGGCGCGCGGGCACAGTTCTTCGTCGGAGAAGAAGTAGGCCAGTTCGCGGGCGGCAGACTCGGTGGAGTCAGAACCATGGACCGCGTTTGCGTCGATTGTTTCCGCAAAATCTGCACGGATAGTGCCGGCTTCGGCTTCTTTCGGGTTGGTAGCACCCATCAGATCACGGTTTTTGGCAACCGCGTCTTCGCCTTCCAGCACCTGTACAACCACAGGACCGCTGGTCATGAAGCCCACCAGATCCTTGAAGAAAGGACGCTCTTTGTGCTCAGCGTAGAAGCCGCCCGCCTTTTCGTCGCTCAGGTGTACCATTTTCATGGCAACCACGCTCAGGCCAGCCTTCTCGAAACGGGTAACGATTTCGCCGATCACGTTCTTGGCCACGGCATCAGGCTTGATGATAGAGAGTGTGCGCTCAACAGCCATCAGTCAGTTCACTCCAGATTTGCGTTAAAATGTGGTCCTCGGCAACAGCAAAGGCTGCCCGGGGCAATGACAGGGGCGATCGCTGACCGGTCAAAGCCGTCAGTTACACCACCCCCTGGAACCGGCGGATTATACGCAAGCGGGGCGAATTATGATACCGTTGCCGCCCCGTCGGAGGCGCCCATGTCCTGCTGTTGCCGGGGGCGCCCATTTTCTTCCTCGCCCCCTATTCGACAGCGCCCTGTAATGGCGTATAATACCCGACTAAATTACTCTGGTATTTCCAACACCACCTGAACCGCAGGCCCTGATCTATGAGCCAAGCCGAACTGGACAAGCTGATTCGCTCCAACTACGAGGCCGGTTTCACCACCACGGTGGACACCGAGACCCTGCCCCCCGGGCTGAGCGAGGAGGTCATCCGTTTTCTGTCCGCCAAGAAAGGCGAACCGGAATGGATGCTGGAATGGCGTCTGGACAGCTACCACAAGTGGCTGGAGATGACCCCCCCGGACTGGGCCCACCTGCATCACCCGCCCATCGACGTCAACGAGGTGTCCTTTTATTCCAAGCCCAAGAGCCTGGACGACGCCCCGAAAAGCCTGGATGAGGTAGACCCGGAGCTGCTGGCCACCTATGAAAAACTGGGCATACCCCTGCACGAGCAGGAAATGCTCGCAGGCGTGGCCGTGGATGTGGTGTTCGACTCTTCTTCCGTATTCACCACCTTCAAGGAAAAACTGTGGGAAGCCGGGGTCATCTTCTGCTCCATTTCCGAAGCGATTCAGGAATACCCGGAACTGATTCAGAAATACATGGGCTCCGTGGTACCCAAGGGCGACAACTTCTACGCCGCCCTGAACAGCGCCGTGTTCTCTGACGGTTCCTTTGTGTACATCCCCAAGGGCGTACGCTGCCCCATGGAGCTGTCCACCTACTTCCGCATCAACGAAGCCAACACCGGCCAGTTCGAGCGCACCCTGATCATTGCCGACGAAGGCAGCTATGTGAGCTACCTGGAAGGTTGCACCGCCCCCCAGCGCGACGAAAACCAGCTGCACGCCGCCGTGGTCGAGCTGGTGGCCATGCCCGGTGCCGAGATCAAGTACTCCACCGTGCAGAACTGGTATCCCGGCGACGAAAACGGCAAGGGTGGCATCTACAACTTCGTCACCAAGCGCGGCGTGGCCCACGACAACAGCAAGATCAGCTGGACCCAGGTGGAAACCGGCTCTGCCATTACCTGGAAGTACCCGTCCGTGATCCTGCGTGGTGACAACAGCATCGGTGAATTCTACTCCGTGGCCCTGACCCGCCACATGCAGCAGGCGGACACCGGCACCAAGATGATCCACCTGGGCAAGAACACCAAGAGCACCATTATTTCCAAGGGCATTTCCGCCGGGCGCAGCAGCAACAGCTACCGCGGCCTGGTGCGGATCAGCCCCCGGGCAGAAAACGCCCGCAACTTCACCCAGTGCGACTCCCTGCTGCTGGGCGACACCTGCGGCGCGCACACCTTCCCGTACATCGAGTCGAAAAACCCCTCGGCCACCATCGAACACGAGGCCACCACCTCCAAGGTGAGTGACGACCAGATGTTCCTGTGCCGCCAGCGCGGTATCGACCCGGAGAAGGCGGTTTCCATGATCGTGAACGGCTTCTGTAAAGAGGTGTTCAAGGAACTGCCCATGGAATTTGCCGTGGAAGCGGGCAAGTTGCTGGAAGTCAGCCTGGAAGGCGCAGTGGGCTAAGCCCCGACTTCACCGAACAACACCCTGAATTAACTCGGGCCGGATTCCCGGCCCAATCGAAAGGCGCATCAAAACATGCTGGAAATTCGTGATCTTCACGCCACCGTGGCGGACAAGCCGATTCTCAAGGGCCTCAACCTCACCGTGAACCCGGGCGAGGTACACGCCATCATGGGCCCCAATGGCTCCGGCAAATCCACCCTGGCCAACGTGCTGGCCGGTCGTGACAACTACGCAATCACCGGCGGTGAAGCCCTGTTTGAAGGCAAGAGCCTGGCAAAACAGGAGCCGGAAGAGCGCGCCCAGGCGGGCCTGTTCCTGGCCTTCCAGTATCCGGTGGAAATCCCCGGCGTCTCCAACATGGAATTTCTCAAAGCGGCACTGGAATCCGTACGCGGTGCCCAGGGCAAGGAAGAGTGGGATTCGGTCACCCTGCTCCGCCAGGCCCGTGCCGCCTGCAAACAGGTGAATCTGGACGCCAGCTTCCTCAAGCGTGGCGTCAACGAAGGCTTCTCCGGCGGCGAGAAAAAGCGCAATGAAATCATGCAGATGCTTTTGATGGAACCGAAGCTGGCACTGCTCGATGAAACCGACTCCGGCCTCGACATCGACGCCCTGCAAACCGTGGCCAAGGGGGTCAACTCCCTGCGCAGCCCGGAGCGCGGCATCGTGCTGGTGACTCACTATCAGCGCCTGCTGGACTACATCGTGCCGGACTTCGTGCACGTGCTGTCCAACGGCCAGATCATCAAATCCGGCGGCAAGGAACTGGCCCACGAACTGGAAGAGAAAGGCTATGGCTGGTTGACCGGAGAAGAGGAGTCCGCATGAGTCTCTCCGCTTCTGCCCTGGCGCAGGAACTGAAAAGCCAAGCGCTGACCAACGCAAACAACAGCGGTAGCAAAGGCGATGCCCTGGCCGCCCTGGAAGCGGCCAGCTTCCCGGAGCGCAAGACTGAGCGCTGGAAGTACACCTCGCTGCAGGCACTGGCCGATGGCCATCTCAATGCCATCGCCGACGGCGAGATCAGCCAACCGCTGCCTGCTCTGTCTGAGCATGTGGTGACGATCAACAACGGCCAGCTGGTCAGCCACAACCTGCCCGATGGCGTGAGTCTGTCCCACGACGGCCCTGCCATCAACGGCCTGCAGACCCCGTTTGCCTTTTACAACAGCGCCGTCGCCAGCCAGCCAGTAGTACTCACCGTGGCCGCCAACACCCGCATAGAGCAGCCCATCCATGTGCAGCTCCAGTCTGCCAGCGATACCCCTGCGCACTGCAGCCCGCGCCTGGTGGTGGTATTGAATCAGGGCGCCGAAGCCGCCGTGATCGAACATTACCATGCAGAGGGCCAGACCCTGAGCAACGCAGTGACCGCCCTGGTCACCGCCGACAATGCCCAGCTGACCCACTACCGGCTTCAGGGCGAGCAGGCCAGCAGCCTGCACATCGGCACCTTGATCATTGATCAGCAAGGCATCAGCAAGGTCGACAGCTACCAGCTGATGACCGGCAACCGCCTGCGTCGTAACGACGTGCGCGCCCTGGTCAACAAAAGCGGCGCCGAACTGAACATGAAAGGCATCTTCGTAGTCCGCGACAACAGCCACGTGGACAACCAGCTGTGCGTGGAACACGCCGTGCCCAACTGTGAATCGGACCAGAACTTCAAAGGCCTGGCCGGCGAAAGTGGCAAGGCGGTCTTCAACGGCCGCATCCACATTCACCCCGGTGCCAGCGGCACCAACGCCGAGCTGTCCAACAAGAATCTGCTGCTCAATCCCGGTGCGGAGATCAACACCAAGCCGGAGCTGGAAATCTATAACGACGACGTAAAGTGTGCCCACGGCACCACCGTCGGCCAGCTCGATGCCATGCAGCAGTTCTACCTGCAATCGCGCGGCATTCCGGCGGCCGAAGCCAAGCGCATGCTGAGCCTGGGCTTCGTCAACGAACTGCTGATGACCCTGCCCCACGAGAAAGTGGCCGAATGGGCCACCCCCTGGCTGGAAGCCGAGCTGGCCCACACCACGCCGGCGGGAGAATCTGCCGCGTGATGGATATCCAGGCGCTGCGCGCACAATTTCCGATTCTCGACCAACAGGTGAACGGCAAGCCGCTGGTCTACCTGGATAACGGCGCTACCACCCAGAAACCGGTGGCGGTGCTGGAAGCGCTGGATAACTACTACCGCACGGTGAATTCCAACGTGCACCGTGGCGCTCATTACCTGAGCGACGAAGCCACCAGCCAGTTCGAAGGTGCCCGCGAAACCGTGGCGACCTTCCTCAACGCCAGCCGCGAAGAAATCCTGTGGACCAAGGGCACCACCGAGTCCATCAACATGGTGGCCCAGTGCGTGGCCCGTGAGCGCCTGCAGCCCGGCGATGAAGTGCTGTTCGGTACCAGCGAGCACCACGCCAACATCGTCCCCTGGCAGCAGGCCTGCGCCGCCACCGGCGCCACACTGAAAGTGATCCCGCTGCGTGACGACTGCAGCCTGGATCAGGACGCCTTCGTCCAGCTGCTCAGCGAGAAAACCAAAATCTTCGCCATTGGCCATGCCAGCAATGCGCTGGGCACGCTGAACCCGGTGAAAGAGATGGTTGCCCGCGCGAAAGCCGCCGGCGCCATCACCTTGATCGACGGCGCTCAGGCCGTGGCCCACTTCCCGGTGGACGTGCAGGATCTCGACGTGGATTTCTATGCGTTTTCCGGGCATAAGCTATTTGGCCCCACCGGTATCGGCGTGCTCTATGGCCGCCGCGAACTGCTGGAAGCCATGCCGCCCTACCAGACCGGCGGGGAAATGATTGAAACCGTCAGCTTCGAAGCAAGCACCTGGAATCAGCTGCCTTACAAATTCGAAGCGGGCACGCCCAACATCGCCGGCGCCATCGGCCTGGCCGCCGCCATTGAGTGGCTGAACCACCAGGATCGCCCGGCCCTGGCCGTCCACGAAGACGCCCTGCTGGCCCGCGCCACCGAGCGCGCACACGCCTGCGACGGCTTGAAAATCATCGGCACCGCCACCAGCAAGGTGAGTGTACTGTCCTTTTTGCTGGACGGTGGCCACCCGGCCGATGTGGGCATGCTGCTGGACAAGCAGGGCATCGCCGTTCGCACCGGACACCACTGCACCATGCCATTGATGGATACTTTGGGTATTCCCGGTACTGTCAGAGCCTCATTCTCGATTTATAATACGCTGGAAGAGGTGGATCGCCTGTTCGAAGGTCTGGAGAAGGTCAAAACCTTCCTGTGACACCAGGCACACCTGATCCGGCTTTTTCGCGTCAAACGTCGGGCGTTCAGCGTCTGGCGTTTCATGCAAGGTAGGTAACACATGACCGTTCAGACATTCCAGCCCGGCCAGGTCACCCTCAACCTGACCGAGGCAGCCAACCAACAGGCCCTGCGTGAAATCCAGCGGGCCAATGCCGCCGGTATTCGCCTGGATCTGGACGAGTCCGGCTGCTCCGGGTTCATGTACACCCTGGACTTCGTGGACGAACCCAAGGACGGCGACAAGCTGTTCGAGATCGACGGCGTGAACCTCTACGTACCGGAAAAATGGCTGCCCATGCTCAACGGCCTGGTCATCGACTACGTCACCGAAGGCGTCAACAGCCTGTTCAAGTTCCGCAACCCCAACGCCACCGGCGAATGCGGCTGCGGCGAAAGTTTTACGGTAGACGACGTCTAACCACCGGCCAGGGAAGACAATGGCAGACCAACGCACGGTAGTGGTTCAACGCGACGTTCCGGCCCGCAAGGTACCGGACGGCACCCGTATTACCATTCCCAAGAACAGCTTCGTGAACCTTCGCCAGGCGCTGGGTGGCACCTATACCGTCACCATCAACGGCAACATGGCACGCATCGACGGCACCGACGCCGATGCCATCGGCCAGGAACCGCTGGAGCTGGATTTTGCGCCCGCCAATGACGACGGCAGCGTGCGCGACGATGACCTGAACACCGTCCTGGAAACCATTTTCGACCCGGAAATTCCGGTGAGCATCATGGCGCTGGGTCTGGTCTACGGCTGCGATGTCATCCAGCGAGACGGGCAAAACGTGGTGCAGGTACGCATGACCCTGACCGCCCCCAACTGCGGCATGGGCCCGGTGCTGGTGGGCGACGTGGAAGACCGGCTCGGCAAAGTCCCCAACGTGGACAAGGTGGAAGTGGCCCTGGTGTTCGACCCGCCCTGGAGCCGCGAGATGATCAGCGAAGAAGCCCAGCTCGAACTGGGGATGTTCTAAATTTACGCCAGACGCTCGACGCCAAACGCCAGACCAGGAAAACCCTCACCGGTTTAGCGTCAGGCATCAGGCGTCCAGCGTCAGGCCACGGAGCTCAACGACGTGCAATTTGATATTCGCAGCATCAAACTTGGCAAGGACGTGACCGCCGAGGACATTGCCGAGGATCTGGAATTTCTGGATGACTGGGAAGAGCGGTATCGCTATATCATCGACCTGGGCAAGCAGCTGCCCGGCTTGCCCGATGAGCTGAAAACCGAAGACCGTTTTGTGCGCGGCTGCCAGAGCCAGGTGTGGTTGGAAACCGATTACGACAGGGATGCCGACACCCTGTATCTGGCAGTGGACTCCGATGCGCTGATCGTGAAAGGGCTGGCGGCCATTGTGCTGTCGGCGCTCAATCAGCAATCCCCCCAGGGCATTCATGACTACGACATGGACGGCTTCTTCGACCGTATCGACCTGCTCGGCCACCTGAGCCCCACCCGTGGCAACGGCCTGCGCGCCATGGTCGCCAAGATCAAACAACAGGCCGCCCAGCTGGCCGCCTGAACTGCGACCCCTTTCTCCGTAGGAGCGGCGCTCGAGCCGCGAACCTGCTTGCCAGAGCCTTCCGGGTGCGGTTCGCGCCTCAAGAGGCACTCCTACAAAATCAAGCCGCCACCTGTAGATCGTGCGGTTACGAAGGGACCCAGCGCCTGTCCTGACTTTTCGCGGCGGAACCACCGCTCCACAAAAACCTAACCCACGTCCTGGTTCGCCAGGCACTGCGAGTGCAGCTGAAACAGAAAACGGCATTCGCCACTCTGCGTACCATCCTCTGCCGCAATCTCTTCCGCGGCCAATAATTGCGCCGTTTCCTGAAAGTGCTCGGCCAGGCCTTTAACCGCCCCCAGAATCATCGGCGCCATATTACGGTGTGAAAGGTAGTGAATTTCCAGCGTGTCTTCACCGCACTGGCGGACCTGAATATTCGGCGCACTGGCGGCCGGGTCCTTGAGTTTCAGCACCCGCTCATGGATGGTCTGCATATTCAGCAGCAGCGCCTGGGTGCCCCAATCCGCCGGAATCATGGCCTGGTACATGCGCACCAGCGGGCCAATGACCCACTCACCAAAATCCGCCAGCAAGTCCTCCCGGCGCAGGCCGGTGGCATTCACTGCCGCCTCCAGCAGCGCCTCCATTTCCGCATCCGGGTACAGGGCCACCGGCAGGTAGGTTTTTCCGTCAAGCCCGGCACCGGCAATCACATCGCCCCAGGCATCCGCACCAAGAAATTCATCCAGGTAAGTTTTGAAGTTGGAAACGATGACACCATGCATGGCACGTCCTCGCGATCAGTGCGGTTAATCCTCACTGAGAACAAAGCAAAAGCCATACCGGAAAAAGGACCTCTGAGCGGCCCGGAAACACCGCCGGGCAAGGTTCGCCCGGGCGGTGGAGACAACACAGTGCCGGAAACCGTCACATTCTTCCCCAGACGGTCCCCGGTCGCTGCTGTCAGGCGGACACGGTACGCAGTCGCGACACCGCGTCGGTCACCGACGCGATGGCGCGCTCGATATCCTCAGCCGTGGTAAAACGCCCCACGGAAAAACGTACCGACCCATGGGCCAGCGCATCTTCAACCCCCATGGCCTTGAGCACATAGGAAGGCTCCAGCGAGGCCGACGTACACGCCGAACCGGACGACACCGCCACGCCATTCATGGCCGTCAGCAGCATCTCACCGTCCACGCCGTCGAACGCTACATTCAGGTGCCCCGGCAAACGCGGGGCGCCCTCGCCGTTCACACTCACGCCGCCCAGCGCCTCAATGCCTTGCCACAGTCGGTCCCGCAACGCGCCGATGCGAGGCCCTTCTTCATCCCTCAAGGACCCGGCCAACGCAAACGCCTCTCCCATGCCCACAATCTGGTGCGTGGCCAGGGTGCCCGAGCGCATGCCACGCTCATGGCCACCGCCGTGAATCTGCGCGGCCACTTTCACGTCCGGAGAACGGCGCACATACAAGGCGCCGATACCCTTGGGGCCGTAGACCTTGTGAGCACACACTGACACCAGATCCACCGGCAGGGTTTTCACGTCGAGGGGCAGCTTGCCCACAGACTGGGCGGCATCCGTGTGAAACAGCACGCCACGCTCGCGGCACAGTGCACCGATGGCGGCGATATCATTGATCACCCCGGTCTCGTTATTGGCGTGCATCACGCTCACCAGCACCGTGTCCTCACGCATGGCATCCGCCACGCTCTGCAGGCTCACCTGGCCGTTTTTCTCCGGCTTCAGGTAGGTAACCGCATGGCCCTGGCTTTCCAGCCAGCCACAGGCATCCAGTACGGCCTTGTGTTCGGTGGCACTGGTAATCACGTGGCCGCCGCCACGGGCATCGATGGCCCCTTTCAGCGCCAGGTTATTGGCCTCGGTGGCGCCACTGGTCCACACCACTTCGCGGGGGTCCGCATTCAACAGGTCGGCAACCTGACGACGGGCTGATTCCACCGCTTCTTCCGCCAACCAACCGTACAGGTGGCTGCGTGATGCGGGGTTAGCAAAGGTGCCCTCAGGGCCAAGATGACGGACCATAGCGTCCACCACCACCGGGTCTACCGGAGTGGTCGCCGCATAGTCCAGGTAAACGGCATTACTCATGATGGGTATCGTATGGCTGGTATCGGGTTACTGAGGCCGGCAGCGCACCGGCACACAATCAAAGACTGCTGACGGGCAAGCGCTGCTGCTGTCGATCCTGGCGCTGGGCCACATGCCGTACTTCCTGGCGGGCCACCAGCTCTCCCAGCGTAATACCGCTGAGAAAATCCTGAATCTGGTCGGACAGATCGCACCACAGGTGATGGGTCAGGCAGGTATCGCCTTCCTGACAATCCCCATGGCCACCACAACGGGTAGCATCCACCGACTCATCCACCGCCGCAATCACCGCCGCCACGTCAATCTGCTCACCGTCCCGGCTCAGCTGATAGCCGCCGCCGGGGCCACGCACGCTGCTCACCAGCCCATTACGGCGAAGCTTGGCAAACAACTGTTCCAGGTAGGAAATGGAAATACCCTGACGCTCGGAAATATCCGCCAACGACACCGGCCCCGTCGCTGCATGCAGCGCCAGATCCAGCATCGCGGTTACCGCATAGCGGCCTTTGGTCGTCAAACGCATATCCACACCTTTCTTGCGTGTATTTAAAGAGTGAGAGTAGTAATCCCGAGCAATTTGGTCAAGTATTCTTGCTTTGCAAGACTAACGAATCCAGCCATCAAATGATAGTGATTTTCATTTACAGGGCAACTATGGCAGATTCCCTGCCCCACAAGCAACTTCTGATCAAACATTACCCAGCCTCACCGGCAATGCTTGACACCCGCCCCCACCTCACGGAAAATTCGCGACCTCAAATGGCAAGGTAGCTCAGCTGGTTAGAGCACAGCACTCATAATGCTGGGGTCGGCGGTTCAAGTCCGCCCCTTGCTACCAGACAAAGAAAAGGGCCTGACGACAACGTCAGGCCCTTTTTGTTTTGGTGATCCTTTTTCTCTCCATCCGAATCGCACCAGACCCCTAAATCCCCCCAAGCGTCTTATCAATTTCGGCAAGTGCCGCCTCGGGATCTTTCATTATCTCAGCAAAGTCCATGATTCGCCCTGTAATGACACCAGCTGAAAAACAGAAAACGTGTGTAATCACGTTAATGCCTCCAGTATCAATGCCGACGAGAACTCCCAAGAAACAGGTCAGGACAAGGTACGCTAGCCAGACAGTGATTTTTCCTTGTCCGTAGGGAGGAGAAGTCGTGAAAGCCAGAATTTCAACACGCTCGCGGTGAAGAAAGCGAACCCTCGCGGCCTTCATAAAACCAAGAAGTTTTCGAAAAACATGGATTGTCGCCACAATCCCACTAACGTATGTAAAGATCATCAAAACCAGTTCATGAAGATTCATAGTTCCCTCTAAATCAATCATCCGCTCAGGCGCGCTAGCCACAAGCGCCCCCTTCCGATATTCGTTTGTGTAGGTCGTGTTAGCCGCAAGGCGTAACCCGACAGACCGCACAAGCCAATGCGAACCTCAACGGCTTGGCGCTACAGCCTGATCACGCGGGACACCTTTTCAGTTGTGTAGGTCGTGTTAGCCGCAAGGCGTAACCCGACAGACCGCACAAGCCAATGCCAACCTCAACGGCTTCGCCTACAACCTGATCACGCGGGACACCTTGTCAGCATCCTCACCAGACACACCGGCAACCGACGCGAATTCCTGCCATCGTTCAACGGCGCTAATCACTTCGCGGGCAGCTTCTTGCACTTTGCTTTGCGGCAACGAAAAAATACGCCCGGCCTGCAGCGCCTCGGTCGGGGTGGGCGGGTAGGCCTGATATTGATAACTGGCTGCGTGGTGCATATTGATGGTGAGGCTCGGCACCAGATCATAGGCAGGCGCTAAGTGATAGCCCCGCTCACTGAACATCAGGCTGAAATTTCGTTCGTGGTCATCGGTGTTATTGATGGCACGGTTGAACAGCATCAGTTTCAGTAGCTGTATCAGATCCTCCTCCACCCGGCAGGAGTGCTTTTTGATCAAGTCGCACACATGGTCATAACGAAACGCATGACCAAGATCCATCTGCGAAGTGGGCTCCTTGAGCAGCCCGTTGACAGTGATCAAGTGCTTTCTCGCTTGCCCATCAGTATCAAAACGCTCCAGCAACAGCACTTCGCGCCCATTGATCCCTTCAATAACTTTGCCGCCCTTCATGTGAATCCCTGCCGCCTGCGCCATGCGCAAGCAAGCCAGCTCAACCCGGGCATTGTTATAGCGATCTTGGGTTATGCGGTTGAACTTGGCCAGGTACTGGCCCGCGTCATCAAACAGCAGTGCTTTCGGCCGTGCGCCGCCCACACCAGTGCCCGCATTGGCCAAATACACCAGGCTCATTTCATCAGGCGCCACGCTACCAAAGTCCATCTGGTCAATCTGCTGGGCCGCCTGCTCCGCCGCCCGGAGGTGCTCAATAGTATGGCCGGCATCGAAGCGCGGCGCCTCACCTTGCGCCACCAGAGAAAGCGCACCAACACGGCTATGGCCAAGCATGGCCAGCGTGTCGATGATGCTATGGGCATTCAGTACCTTTTTGTCCCGCAAAAGGGCCAGCTGGACCAGAACCTTCCGGCCCCAGTCATCAGGCAGATAATCATCCAGAAAAGCAGGACTTGCCCCCCGTTGGCACTCAAATTCAAAAGCGGCAGCACGCAGCGGAAGCTGAACAGGATCAAGCGGGAACGCCAAGCGGTGGTTTAAATAGTCAGGGCGATACCGAAACCCGACCCGGGTCAGGAAACCGGACTCCTCCAGCAGCACCACATCGGCGGCCTGCACTACCCCCGTATCAGCGGTATTGAGGTATAAATCGTAGCGCTGCCTAATCATCGAACAGACTCTGCGTTGGCTTCAGCAAGGTATGGAAAGGCGCATCCAAGCCCAGCAACGCTGCCGCCTGAAAGTATTTACCCAGAGACACACTGAGATCCCCCTTTTCCATCCGCTGCAACGTTGCGCGGCCCACGCCAATGCGCAGGGCAAAATCGTCCAGGGTGTCATTGGGGTAAGCCTTCTGTCGCGCCTGGCGCAGGTTTTGGCCTATCTGGGTGAGAGTATCCATACCTATAAAATACTCATATATGAGTAAAAAGCAATGAAAGTTACCATAAATACTCATATATGAGTACATGACAATCAGGCAAAAGCTAATAACCTGCCCTTGGTACACGCTATCACGCACGCACGGGCGCCCGTCCCTATTTCTGCTCGAACAGAACTTGCATATAATGAACCCTGTTCGGAAAGTTCAGCAAATAATACGTTTCAATCTCAGGGAAGGGATATGAACACACCACGCCAAGGCAGCAAGAAAGCGAGCACTGGAGCAAGGCCGAAGAGCCATACAGATCAGCACAGACACCGACAAACACCTAAAAGAAAATTCGGTACGCGCTAATTCGTTTTCTGTAAGAGAAAATCAAATGCTTTCAGCAAACCAGTATATTTTTATAATTTTTGCTGCGCCCCTTTTATTACTTGCAACAACATCAGCCAGCGCATTACTTATTATGAAAGCGAAATACCAAAACAAAAAGAAAACAACCTGGATAATATTAGTCCTAGAATATGCAACTTCAAATGAATCATTTAGCTTTTATGATCTATGCGAAAAAACCAAACTTACAAAAGAGCAAAAAGAACAATTAAGATGGATGATTCATGACAAACAAATCCTCTCCAATCCTTATTCAAACTTTAGACATCACACGCGGATCGAAAACGGGAAGCATGAAAAATCAGCAATGCTATACGCTGGGGCAGAAGACCATTTCAAATTATTAGAATATGTAGAATTGCAAGAAGCACGCGCATCTTCGAGGACGGCCAACAAGTTTGCCATAGCAGCACTTATTGTATCGATCATTTCCTTTTCTTATTCCGCATATCAATCAAAAAAGTCCATGAACACTGCCATAAAGCTCCCGGCAAGGTTTTACGAGGTCATGCAGGGCATACCCCACGAAAAAAAATAGTACAAAGAAACCTTCAACCTATAGAGATCATCCGCCAAATTTTTTATTATCAATAAATTCTATCAGGTGATTTTTATCCCTAAAATATCTATAATTATTAATAGCACAAACAAAAAAAGCCCAAAAATTTTTAAAGAAAAGGGAAAGCTCTTTCAGCTCCGCGATAGAGTGCCCGTGATGCAAGTATTGGGATCTAAACCCATAAACAACTTTAAGGTTTCTAATGACCTCTTTCCTAGAGCCACCATCTTCGCATATAAAAAAAGCCATCCTTTCAGCTATATTCTGCTGAATAGGCTCACTCTGATTCTTTAACAACGTAGACTCGAGAGCAGAAAGAATATAAACAAGCTTCTCAAGAGGATCAGAGGTGAAAGCTGACTTAGAGTATAAAAATGCAAGATTCAACACCGTTTCTTCATATGAGCTAAGCTTTTCCTTTAATGAAAGCTCAGATAATATACCAAGGCCAGCTTGCGCAAAGGCATCCAAGTCTCTTTCACGAATAAACCATGTCCTAGAAGAAGCAACATCAAGGATACCTTCTTTGATAGTTATATTACCCTCACTTGAATTAATGGTGGCATAGAAAGGAATACTTTCAGAACCCTTTGGCCTTGAAGCACACTTCAAGTCAGGCATCAACGCAGCTCCAGAATATATCCCCAGAAGGTCACAGATTTTGTTTGCCAAATCCAGACAATACTCGCTTGCATAATCAGGCTCACAAAGCAACACAACCTCTACAACAGCATAACCTTGATATTTTCTGCGGAAGCGATCGAGAAAATCATTTTTTCTATCCACTAATTCTTTTGATTCTTGACCTAACCCCTCTGCCATTCTATCAACATAGGTTTCGGACAAGTTTTTTATAACAGCCCCGCAAAAGTCAAAAGGAACCTCAACAATTAAATTTGATATCGGAACAAGCATTGTAAATTCTGAAACTGATTTTTCACCCTCATTTATAAGGACAGTTATAAAATCATTATCCGGCCCCGCTCCCGTAAATTTATTCTTGACCCACCTATAAATACAATCTTCGACAAACCTTCGGCTCAATCTTTCACTAAATGCAGGAAGCCTCTGTATTTTTTCTGCAATAGCCACTAGCTTTTCGTATTTCTCCCCCTGCAAGCCATATTTTTTACCATCAAACACAAAGAATCGGCCAACAGTATTACCTTTATAATCACTTACTGACTCCTCTATATCTCCAATAACATCAGCTTCGGAAATTGTGGAAGCAATAAATACGTCAGATTGAAACTGCTTTTTTGGTGATCGATCACTTTTATCCTCTTCTACGAGATCAATAAGATCTCGAACCTTAGAATCAAAATTACTCCTCGCTGACGGATGAATATCAAACATAGCCCCCCCCCTGATAAGGCTTCAACGTAAACAGATAAAAAACTCAACAACAACTCATATAGATTGACCACAAGCTAACCGTTGAGGCACGCAGAGGCAAATAACGGCAACAATAGAGCCTCAAGTAACTCAATAGCCATGAAAAGGAATTTTGTGAAATGGTCAATTCGTTCTCATAATGCTGGGGTCGGCGGTTCAAGTCCGCCCCTTGCTACCAGACAAACAAAAAAGGGCCTGACGTTACCGTCAGGCCCTTTTTTGTTTGGGAACAAGCAAGCCCTACATAAACTGATAC
>NZ_NVWY01000064.1 GCF_002733835.1 Alcanivorax sp. | reverse complement strand
AACACCGACGCGGAAGGCCGCCTGGTGCTGTGCGATGCACTCACCTACGCCGAGCGCTTTACTCCCGCCAGCGTAGTGGATATCCATCCCCGGCGATCACCAAGGTAGCATTGCCCGGCACATAGAACCGCTGGTACCAGCTGCGCGCCTGCTCCGGCTGCAGCTGGGCCAGCAGCGAGCGCCAGCCAATAATCGGGTGGGCATAGCCAGTGCCCGGACGGGCCACGGCCTGGAATTTTTCCCAGGCCAGCGCATTGGGGTTATCGTCCGTGCGCATGCGCCGCTCTTCCATCACCACGTCCAGCTCGCGGGCAAACTCCTCGTCGTCAATGTCCAGGTGCCCCAGACGTTCCGCTTCCAGCTCCAGCGCCAACGGCAGGCGCGACACTTCGTATTGCTGGAAGTAAGCGGTGTAGTCATAACTGGTAAAGGCGTTATCGCTGCCCCCGTAGCGGGATACCAGCCTGGAAAAATCGCCGGGGCCCAACTTCTCGGTGCCCTTGAACATCATGTGTTCCAGCACGTGGGCCAGCCCGGTCTCAAATGGGGCTTCATCAATGCTGCCCGCCTTGAACCACACCATCACGGTGACCACCGGTGCACGGTGATCTTCGCGTACCAGCACTTTCAGGCCGTTATCCAGCGTAAAGGCATGGGTCGGCAGCGCCGCCTGGGCGGTCAGCGACCACAGGCCCAACGCCAGTACCGTTATCAGTCTTTTCATGAAATACCTCTATTGGGGGCACACCTGTGTTGAGAACCACAAACCCGAAGCTGCTCCCCTCTCCCCATAATGGTAGGATAGCGGCGCGTTCGCCCCCGCGAACGGCAACTCTGCAAGCAGGTCTTTTTTTTCTCCGGCATAGCATACCGGGTTATCGCCCTGCTCTTGCAGCCTCATTGCAAAAGAAGGGTCACCCTTCTTGATTGGATACGACTGATCATGAGCGACGAAGTTTCCCGCGACGACGACAACCGCCCACAAGCGGACGGAAAACCGGAAGAAAAGAAGACCGGTTTCTGGAAGCGCATGTTCACCGGTGTGGAGGCCGACGAGGCACCCACACCGCCGTCCGAGCCCGCTGCAGAAAACGCACCGGCACCCGCTGAGCCTGCCCACCAGCCACCACCAGCGCCGGAGCCCATGCCTTCTGCGCCAGCCGCCCCCGAGGAAAGCCCTCAGGATGAAGACGGCGACGGCGGTTTCTGGACCCGCATGAAGCAGGGCATGAGCAAGACCCGCAAGGGGCTGGGCAAGGGCCTGGCCGACCTGCTGGTGGGCGCCAAGGAGATCGACGACGAGATCTTCGAGGAAATCGAAACCCAGCTGCTGGTAGCCGATGTAGGCGTAGAAGCCACCGACGTGATCGTGCAGGCCCTCACCGACCAGGTGACCCGCGAAGAGCTGGTGGACGCCGATGCCCTGTACGAATCCCTGCAAAACGAACTGCGCAAGCTGCTGGTTCCCGTGGACCAGCCCATGCAGATCGACGGCAGCAAAAAGCCCTACGTAATCCTGATGGTGGGAGTGAACGGGGTCGGCAAGACCACCACCATCGGCAAGCTGGCCTGCCGCTTCAAGGGCGAAGGCAAGAGCGTGATGCTGGCCGCCGGCGACACCTTCCGGGCGGCCGCCGTGGAGCAGCTGCAGGTATGGGGCGAGCGTAACGACATTCCCGTGGTAGCCCAGCACACCGGCGCCGATTCCGCCTCGGTGGTCTATGACGCGGTGCAGGCAGCTCAGTCTCGCGGCGCCGATATTCTGATCGCCGACACCGCCGGACGCTTGCATACCCGCGGCAACCTGATGGACGAGCTCACCAAGGTGACCCGGGTGATGAAGAAACTGATTCCGGATGCCCCCCATGAGGTATTGCTGGTACTCGATGCGGGCACCGGACAAAATGCCATCAACCAGGCAGAACAGTTCCGCGATGCCGCTGGCGTGACCGGGTTGGCACTCACCAAGCTCGACGGCACCGCCAAAGGCGGTATCCTGTTTGCCTTGGCCAAACGTACTGGCCTGCCGATTCGTTTTATCGGCGTCGGGGAACGACTGGAAGACCTGCGTCCCTTCCATGCGGAAGAGTTTGTGCAGGCACTGTTTGAAGATGTGACGGGATGACAAGTTCAAAGTTAAAAGTTGAAACGCGGCACAGGCCGAAGCGGCTTGAGTGCCCGTGCCCGCGCTTTTCCCTTTGAACTTTAAACTTTTTACTTTGAACTGTCCGAAGGACGCCCATGATTCAGTTTGACCGGGTCAGCAAACGCTACCCGAACGGGAAAGACGCGCTCAGCAAAGTGGGGTTCACACTCCCCGCCGGGCAGTTGACGTTTCTCACCGGTCACTCCGGGGCGGGCAAGTCCACCCTGCTGAAGCTGATCATGATGATCGAACGCCCGACACAGGGGCAGGTGCTGATTGATAACCAGAACCTGAACGGCTTCAGTAATCGCCACATCCCCCTGCTGCGCCGCAAGATCGGCATGGTCCACCAGAACCACCAGCTACTGTTCGACCGCAGCGTCTTCGATAACGTGGCCCTGCCGTTGATCATCGCCGGCTATGCCCGTGCCGACATCGGCAAACGGGTGCGCGCCGCCCTCGACAAGGTGGGCCTGCTGGACAAGGAAAAGCTCAACCCGATCATGCTCTCCGGCGGCGAACAGCAGCGCGTGGGTATCGCCCGGGCGGTGGTCAACAAACCCCCGCTGCTGCTGGCCGATGAGCCCACCGGCAACCTGGACCCGGCCCTGTCCGAAGAGATCATGGACCTGTTCAAGGATTTCGCCCGGGTCGGCGTGGCCGTCTTGATCGCCACCCACGACCTGAGCCTGATCGCCCGCTATAACCACCGCCTGCTGACCTTGCGCGAAGGCCGCCTGATCCATGACGGCGACGAATCGGGAGAGGCCCATGGCGCCTAACAACACCAACAAGGGCAAAGGCAACCGGGGCACCCGCAGCGCCACCCCGATCAAGCCCGGCCGCCAGAAAGCAGAACGGCCGCGCCGTGTGGCCGGCGCCCACAGCGCCCAGACGTCATTGAAAGACCGCTTTATCAGCTGGCGCCAGCACCACCTCGACTCCCTGCGCGATGCCCTGCAACGCCTCAATGCCGCCCGTGCCAGCAGCGCCATGACCATTCTGGTCATCGCCATCGCCCTGGCCCTGCCCGCCGGGCTGGCGGTACTGCTGGACAATGCCCGCGCCATTACCCGGGGCTGGGACGGCAATGCCCACCTGTCCGTGTTCCTGGACATGGATATCAGTGAGGCCCGCCAGCGGGCGCTGGCAGAAGAATGGCAAGGCACCGAAAACATCACCCGCACCGAAGTGATTACCCGTGCCCAGGCGCTGGCGGAGTTCAAGGCCCTGTCCGGCTTCGGCGATGTACTCGAAGCCCTGCCGGACAACCCGCTCCCCCCGCTGATTGTGGTTTTCCCGGACAGCACCGACCCGGTGACCCTGCGCGCCCTGGAAAATCGCCTGGGCGAGGCCGATGACGTGGACCTGGTACAGCTCGATGTGGAATGGGTACGCCGCCTGCACGCCCTGATCGAGCTGGGAGAGCGACTCATTTCCGCCCTCACCCTGGCGCTGGCCGCCGCCGTGGTGCTGGTCATGGTAAATACTATCCGCCTGGCCATTGAGAGCCGACGGGAAGAAATCGTGGTAGTGAAAATCGTCGGCGGCACCGATGGTTTTGTGCGGCGCCCCTTCCTGTATACCGGCTTCTGCTTCGGTTTCGCCGGCGGCCTTACCGCTGTGATCCTGGTGCAAGTCGCCCTGTGGTGGCTGGGGGGCCCCATTAATGAGCTGCTTTCGCTATATAGCAGTGAGCAGTCACTCACCTCCATGGCCGCATCCAGTCTGGTCATCCTGCCCCTGTTCAGCGGCGTACTGGGCCTGCTGGGCGCCTGGCTGGCCGTGGGCCGCCACCTGGGCGATATCGAACCCAACTTCTAAGCTGCCAGGCTCAAGACGCGCTGGCCGGATGCCCCTGACAGGGGGAATCCGGCAAACCAGCCGGAACGCCCGGGGAACCTCACCATCCCAACGCCCTCTAACACTGTGTTCATCCCTGCTTAACACGGGCGATGCATGCTCTTAAGCAGCGATCAACTGAGTCGATCAAACGGAACTTTTTCACCTATTAGCACTCTATAGAAGCGAGTGCTAATATCAGGACTCAAACGGATTGGGATGCTCGTCAACGAGCGACGCCAACGAGGAGAACACGCGCATGACACACCTTTCAGAACGCGCACAGGCGCTCACATTAGCGGTACCGGGTAACGACCTGGATGCCTACATGCGAGCCGTTAACGCCGTGCCGGTACTCAGCGCAGACGAAGAGCAACGCCTTGGCGAACGCCTGTATTACGATCAGGACCTGGATGCGGCACGCAGCCTGGTGCTGTCACACCTGCGCTTTGTGGCTCATATCGCCCGTAGTTACACCGGTTACGGCCTGCCACTGGGTGACCTGGTGCAAGAAGGCAACGTGGGCCTGATGAAGGCAGTGAAACGCTTTGACCCCACCAAGGGCGTACGCCTGGTGAGCTTTGCCGTGCACTGGATCAAAGCAGAAATCCACGAATACGTGATCAAGAACTGGCGCATCGTGAAAGTGGCCACCACCAAGGCCCAGCGCAAACTGTTCTTTAATCTGCGCGGGCAGAAGAAACGCCTGGGCCGCCTGACGATGGAAGAAGCCCAGCGGGTCGCCGACGATCTGGGCGTCACTGCTGCACAGGTCAAGGAAATGGAAGGCCGCCTGGGCGCCTACGACGCCAGCTTCGACGGCCCCACCAACGATGACGACGACAGCACCGTCGTGTCGCCGGCAGCCTACCTGCACAGCGACAACAGCGACCCGGCAGACCTGATCGCCGAACAAGACCAGCAAGACCGCGAAACCCGTCAACTGGGTTCCGCCCTGATGGCACTGGACGACCGCAGCCGCGACATTCTGGAACGCCGCTGGTTGGCCGACCAGAAAGCCACCCTGCAGGAGCTGGCCGATGAATACAGCGTTTCTGCCGAGCGCATCCGCCAGCTGGAAAACAACGCCATCAAGAAGCTGCGAAACGCCATGGCGTAAAGAGACGCAACAGGCAACACGCCAAAGCCCCTTTCGAGGGCAATGCTGTTCACTTAAGAGAAGCAGCGCTACGCCAACATCTTCGTCATGCGAGCATGACTTCCCACCAATCCCGAAGTTTGAGGGAGGTTGTGGGAAG